>CAZEJK010000239.1:0-7890 GCA_964512045.1 uncultured Thermoanaerobaculia bacterium | reverse complement strand
ACCGGCTGGCCCGGATTCGGCTGTCGGGGCCGACACCGGGGCCGCGTTAGAGGTTTCCCCGGCGCTCCTGCTCCAGCTCCAGCGCTTCGAAGAGAGCCTTGAAGTTGCCCTTGCCAAAGCTCTGTGAGCCACGTCGGCAGATAATCTCGAAGAACAGCGTGGGCCGGTCCTGCAACGGTCTGGTGAACAGCTGCAACAGGTACCCTTCGTCGTCACGATCGACGAGGATCCCGAGGTCGCGGACCCGCCCCGTGTCCTCCTGAATCTCGCCGACGCGGTCCCAGACCAGGTCGTAGTAGGTCTCCGGGATCGTCAAGAAATCGACGCCCCGACGACGCAGCTCTGCGACCGTGGCAAGCTCGTCGCGGGTGCTCAACGCCAGGTGCTGCACGCCGGCGGTGTTGTCGTGCCAATCCAGAAACTCCTGAATCTGGCTCTTCTTGCGGCCTTCTGCCGGCTCGTTGATCGGGAACTTGATGAGCTTGTTGCCTGAGGCCATTACCTTGGACATCAGGGCAGAGTACTCGGTGGAGATGTCCTTGTCGTCGAAGTGCTTGAACAGCTTGAACCCGAGCACCTCCTCGTAGAAGCGGACCCAGTGGTCCATCTTGCCGAGCTCGACGTTGCCGACACAGTGGTCGACATGCACCAGTCCCACGGGATGCTCCTGGTTGGTGTCGTTGATCGGTAGTGGACCGACGGCCCTGTAGCCAGGCATGAACGGTCCGGCCTGCTTGCTGTTGCCGTAGGCGCCGGTGCGTGACACGAAGGAGTGCACCACCTGCCCGTAGGTGTGGATCGCTGCGGTGACGACGGTGCCGTGCTGGTCGGTGTGCTCGGACGGCTCCGCGGCGGGATCGGCGCCGTTGGCCACGGCCTGACGGAACGCCGCCTCGGCGTCCGGGACGGTGAATGCGATGTCCTTGATGCCGTCGCCGAGCTTGCGGACGTGGTGCTGCGCCGGGTGGTCCGCGGTCAGACCGGTGGTCAGTACGAGGCGAATGCTGCCTTGCCGCAGCAGGTATGACGCCTCATCGCGGCTGCCGGTCGTCAGATCGTGCACCTGGTCGATCGTGAACCCGAACATGGTGGCGTAAAAAAAGGCGGCCTGCCGGGCGTTTCCGACAAAAAACCGCACATGATCCACGTCGATGAGGCGGAGTGGATCGTCCAGGCGGAATGCTTCCGCGGCATGCGTCATGGCTCTGTCCTCCGTGAGCGCCGAGGTGTCGGCGCTTCGCTGTCGTCGCAACCACGAACAGAGGAGCGATGGGACCGATTCCCGGCCGCAGTCCAGGCGATGCCACGTTGCTGCCGTTGTGACGTCAGCGCCTCGGCAGCCTTCATCCTGAGCTGAGCGGTTCTGCCGGATGAGATGTGCCAAGATCCTGATGCTCCAGTGCTTCGGAAAAGCGCAGGCATACCCTGAGGTACGTCGAGCATTTTCCGAAGTGTCTGGAGCGCAGGAGATTGGTGCAGATCGCCGGCAAGAACCGCTCAGATTAGGTTCATGTAAGATGGGGGCAGCTCAGGGAGGAGTCTCATGAGAGTGCTTCTTTTCTTCGCCGTGCTCGCCCTGTGTGTCGTGGCGTGCAGCACCCCCGACCCGGGAGACGTGGATGCGGTACAACGGGGTGCGTACCTGGTTCAGGTCACCGGTTGTGCCCAGTGTCACTCACCGGAAGGTGGACCGATGCTGTCCGGCCATCCGGCCGACGCCGTGGTGCCCGAGGTGCCGGAGCTGTCGATCGATGGCTGGTTCGCCGCCACGACGGGTACTGCTTGGGCGGGGCCGTACGGGGTGGCGTTCGCGTCGAATCTGACCTCCGATGAGGCGAGCGGTATCGGAACCTGGAGCCAGGAGGCGTTCGTCGCAACGCTGAAGACCGGCGAGCACATGGGGGTCGGACGTCAAATCCTGCCGGCGATGCCATGGCAGGTCTATCAACACCTCCGAGACGACGACCTCGAGGCGATCTACACATATCTGCAGACGGTTCCCGCAGTGAGCAACGAGGTTCCGTTGCCGGTGCTCGCCGAGCCGCCGGGGTCGGAGATGCCCGAGCTCTCTTCCTGATCGGTGCGCGCCCTCAACGGTAAGGGCTCGCGCAGAGATAACTCCAAGGTCTCGCATCTCACCTGCACCGCATCTTCGGCCCGCCCTCACTCACGAAATCCTCAACGTAGGCAAGGCTACGCCTGCGGTTTCGTTCGATCGGGCGAACCAAATCTGTGGCACAGTTGAGCGCGAATACGCCGAAGTTACTTCTGCGCGAGCCCTAAGGGCTCGGGCAGCGGTCAACCGGGTGGCTCGACATCGGGCCACGATCCGTCGCCGCGGGCGGCTGCGGCCAGCTTTGCGGCGTAACGCAGGCCCTCTGCGGTGCATGATGGGTACCAGCTGAGGCGTCGTCCGTCCACCATTACGGCCAGTGCACCGTGCTCGAGACGCCACGCGATCGAGCTCGTCAGCTCGGCTGCGTGGGGTTTGAGATCGTCGGGTAACGTGAACTCGTACGGCTCCGTGGACAGAAGGTGGAGGCAGCTATCTGCCAACGGGTCGTCACCGACCGCCGGGTACCGCCGCTGAAGACTCGGGACCACCGTCATCAGGCCCACGTGAGCCAACAGCCGCGAGATATAGGTGTCCGGTCCGGCTGCCATCCAGGGGTCCTTCCAGATGTAGTAGCGGTGTCCCACCGGGGCTGCGTTCGAAGCGGTCTCGGCGAGGGCTGTCTCGACCTCCGTAGCGAGCTGGCGTGCGAGGGTCGCACGGCCAACGACGGCGCCCAGAGCGTGCCAGAGAGGAACGCTATCCTCGGGTCCGCTCGGGTCGGCGAGCCAGACTGGGACCTCGTCGGCGAGCGCCATGATCCTCCGCTGGACGTTCTCCTCCCTGGACGCGAGCACCACGTCCGGCCGGAGGCCAAGGATCTCCCCCACGTCGCTGTTCTTGGTGCCGCCGACTGTCGGAACCGACTCGAGCTCGCCTGCAGGGTGCACACAGTACTCGGTTCGGCCCACCAGCTGAGAGCCCGCTCCGAGCCTGCAGACGGCGTCGGTCAGGCTTGGGACCAGCGAGACGACCCGACGGGCGGGCGCATCATGTGGTTGTCCGATCCACTCCGAGCAGTGCGTGGCCGGGATCACAAGCTGACCTTGCGCAGCTCGGCGGAGTTGATCAGCGACATCGCCTCGGGCCAGACCTGAGCGTACTGCGAAGCGGGCATGAGCACGTCCACAGTGTAGCTGCGGTTGCTCCACATGAACTGGAGCTGCACGAGGTGGAGAGGGCGCGAGGTGAAGCCCGCGAAGCGTGCCGGGTAGTGCTCGATCTTTCCGTCAATGCGAAACATCCGCGGCGTCCGGTCGTTGAGCCAGATCCCCTCCGTCATGGGGACCATGTCACCGCTGATCCGGGCCGTCGGGTTGTCGGCTGCGCCCAACGGTGTGTACGACGCGCCGAGCTGCTCGAGATGAGCCGCGATGGCGCGGTGGGCCTCGGCTGCCCGCTCCTCACTGGTGTAGGAGCGGGTCGGTCCCGCCGTTGCTCCGAGGCTGACCATCCGCCAGCAGAGCACGAGGTTCAGCACCTCGCCGCGCGGGTAGGCGAAGCTCCCGCGGATCGACTGCAGATTGTGCTCGGTGGGCGGGAACAGGTACGGCAGATCGCCCCGATCGAGGCGCATGTGTTGCCAGCCCGCGGGAAACTCGATCGTGGTGAGCGAGAGCTCGTCGTTCCAGCTGCTCACTGGCGATCCGCGGAGATCGAGCCAGCGAGGCAACAGCAGCGACAGCACCACAGCGACGGCGACAACGGCAGCGCCGAGGACCGCGAGACGAGCGTATCGCTTCATGCCGGCGGTTGCAGTCTCCGAGGCTGCCGGTGAGGGTTCGGGAGCATCGTCCAGGTAGCGCTCGCACCGCTTGCAGATCCCGTCCGGGGCGCGCCACTGATTGAGGCCGCAGTGAGGACACCGTTGAGCCTGGTGCGTCAAGGTTGCCTCACAGCTGGATGACGTACCGCCCGTCGCGAACTACGGCCAGCTCCCGTCCATCGGGCATCAACAGATCCAGGCGGGCCACCTCAACGCGTGGCTGCAAGCGCGGCTGGTAGACCCGGTCGATGTGGACAACGGCCTCCGGCGATGTGAACTGCTCCGCGCCCACCTGGCCGCCGAAGTGGTCGCTGCGGCCGAAGGCGATGTGCGGCGCCAGCTTCTCATCCAGCAGCACCTCGCCCACGGGCTCGACGCCGAAGTCCGCCAGGAGACCGAGACCGAGCTCGGCCATGTTGCCGTAGGCGGGCTCGGCGATGAGCCGCTCGTGCTCTCGGGTCGAGGTGGGGCCGGAGCTTTCGGTGGCCACCGCGGTGTTGCGCTCGATCCGGTAGACGACCACCTCGCCGTCCATGTCCACGGGGAGGAGACCCTCGGAACGGCTTGGGTCGTCCTCGATCTCACCCTCGTACGGCACGATGTAGGTCTCTCCCGACGGCAGGTTGCCGGCCGTCCCCGGTTCGCGGACGAGCCCGCCGGAAGCGTGCGCCGACCGGTGTCTCAGGTCGAGACGGAGGGTGTAGCTCGATCCATCGTCGGTCCGGAAGCCGATGGCGGCGGTGTGGGCCTCATCGAGGATCGCCTTCAGTGCGCGACAGCGACGGTCGATCTCGGTGTAATCGAGCCGGAGGGCGGGGATCATCTCCGGGGAGAAGCCGGGCATGGTTGCCGCGCGGATCCCGGTGGAGCGCGCGGCGAGCTTCATCGGTGCGGTTGCCGATAGCTCGGTCGGAACCACGAGGATGGAGTGACGGGAGAAAACCGTGCTCCAGGGAACGAGCGCAGCTGGATCGAGATCGTCCGCCCGGCTCGGAAGATCACCCCCGTCGTGCTCGCATGCACCCTCGCCTGGCAGATCGGCGTTATTGGTGCGGGCGTTTCGATACAGGAAGCATCGGGTGTCTCGGCCCAGCTCGTCGGACGCCGCTTGCAGCTTCTGCGCCCAGTCCCATGCCATCTCACGGCGCTGGCGCCAGCGGGCGTGGTCGGCCAGGTGCCGATCTGGAAGGTCGATGAGAACCGCTATGTCGAGATCGTCCGCGCGTGGTGCGAACACTCGGTCGATCAACGTGGTGAGCTCAGGGGCAGAAAGCGCTTCCATCCGGGCCTCCGTTCTGACGCTGGTCGGCATTGTACCGCTGACTGCCAGATTTCGCCGGTGATGTGAGAGCCCGGGCTGGGTTTGATCGCTGCGGAATCTGGGCTGGATGGAGTCGAAGTGGTACAGTATGTCTCGACGATGGAGGTGCTGCGATGAGCTGGCAACGCTCGACGAGGTTGGTGGTGGTGGTTGCCATCTTTGGGCTGGGCCTGACTGGCTGTGGAGGAGACGCCACCATCGGTGTGCTGCTTGCGTCCAGCGGCGCTGCACAGAGCTACGGCGAGTCGATGCGCAAGGGAATCGATCTGGCTCTGGAGGACGCCGACGAGGCCGGTGATCTGCCCGGTGGTCTGACCCTCGTTTGGGGTGACTCCGGGACGGATCCGGACACCGCGGTGGCTGAGTACCGTCGGCTTGTGGACGAGGGCGCGCTGCTCGTCGTTGCCGGTATCACGAGCGGTGAGGCCCGCCAGCTGATCCCTGCTCTGGAGCAGCTTCGGGTCGTGTGTCTGTCGCCTTCGGCTTCGGCGCCGAGCCTGACTCGAGATAGTCGCTACTTCTTCCGAGTGTTTGCCTCCGACGAGCTCGAGGGCGAGCGGGCGGGACGGTTTCTGTCCGAGGATCAGGCGGCCAAGTCGGTGCTGATCTTCTCGGGAGACTCCGAGCACTCGCGCGGAATCGAGCCGGAGTTCCGTCAGCGCTACGAGCAGAACCTCCAGAACGAGGTCGTCGGGCGGGTTTTGCTGACCGATGACGACTGGCCGGAGCAGGCTGCGGACCTGCTCGCGGCGCATAGTCCGGAGTCGGTGTATGTCATCGACTACGCCGAGAACACGCTCGAGGTCGTGGAGTTTCTGAGCGAGCAGAACTTCGCCGGCACGATCTGTCTGACCTCCGCGTTCTACTCGGGTGAGTTGATCGACGAGCATGCAGAGCTGCTGGAAGGAGTGTTCTTTCCCCAACCCGCGTTCGACCTCGAGGACGATCGCGAGATCGTGCGCAGCTTCGTCGACGGGTTCCGGGCGGAGTACGGCCGCGATCCCGACATTTACGCAGCGCACGCGTACGACGCCATGCGCGTGGCTCTGCACGTCATGAGGAACACCAAGCGGCTCGACGATCTCGAGGTGCGCAAGGCGATGCAGTTCAGTGTGGGTGAGTACCCCGGCGTCACCGGGCCAATCGTGTTCGACGACTACGGTGACGTTCGCCATAACCCGATCATGTACATCATCCGCGATGGTCAGGTGCGCAACTACGGACGGTACATCGAGGAGCGCAAGCGCGAGATCCTCGAGGAGATGCGGAAGCTGCGCAACTGATCGAGACCGGGGTGTTGATCTCGTGAGTCATACTCGGCGGGCGCTCGGGCGCCCGCCGAGCTGTGTGCACGGTCCATCCGGAGCGTGTTCCGTGCCATCATGCAGCCCGATACCGTTGATGAACCGTGGGTCTGACCGCACCACGGGCCGAAGGGAGTGATGTGGGGAGCAGGAGCACGTACACCGCAGAGTCGATCGAGGTGCTGACCGGCCTCGAGCCCGTGCGTCGTCGTCCCGGTATGTACACCGACACCAGCCGTCCGAACCATCTTGCCCAGGAGGTGGTGGACAACAGCGTCGATGAGGCGATTGCAGGGTACGCGAGCACGATCGATGTGACGTTGCATCCCGACGGCTCGCTCGAGGTCGCGGACGATGGCCGCGGCATGCCGGTGGACCGACATCCGGAGGAGAAGATCCCAGGCGTGGAGCTGATACTGACCCGCCTGCACGCCGGCGCCAAGTTCTCCGACAAGGACTACACGTTCTCCGGTGGCTTGCACGGGGTGGGCGTCTCGGTGGTCAACGCGCTGTCGGCGCGTCTCGAGGTCGAGGTCAGGCGCGCCGGGCACAGGTGGCGGATGGTTTTTGCCGGCGGCGAGGTGCTCGAGCGGCTGAGCAAAGTGGGTACCGTGGGACAACGGAACACCGGGACGACCGTTCGCTTCTGGCCGGACCCCACATACTTCGACTCCATCCGGTTTGCCTTGCCGCGGCTACGGCACGTGCTGCGGGCCAAGGCGGTGCTGTGTCCTGGTCTGAAGGTGTCGTTCACCGACGTGGCTGGAGAGACGCAGGAGACATGGCAGTACGACCAGGGCCTGCGCGCCTACCTGGACGAGAACCTCGGTGATCAGCTCCGTCTCCCCGACGAGCCGTTCTCCGGCTCGCTCCAGGGTTCGACGGCGAGCGCTGACTGGGCAGTGACGTGGCTGCCCGAGGGTGGCGAGGGCGTGACCGAGAGCTACGTCAATCTGATTCCGACCACCGGCGGCGGAACCCATGAGAATGGCTTGCGCAGCGGGCTGTTGGAGGCGATCCGTGAGTTCTGTGAGTTCCGAAACCTCTTGCCGCGCAACGTTCGCCTGGCGCCCGAGGACGTATGGGAACGGTGTAGCTTCGTGCTGTCGGTCAAGATGCAGGATCCACAGTTCTCGGGGCAGACGAAGGAGCGCCTCGGCTCACGTCAGTGTGCCACCTTTGTCGCCGGAGTGATCAAGGACTCCTTCAGCTTGTG
Source organism: uncultured Thermoanaerobaculia bacterium (assembly GCA_964512045.1). Taxonomy (GTDB): domain Bacteria; phylum Acidobacteriota; class Thermoanaerobaculia; order Thermoanaerobaculales; family Sulfomarinibacteraceae; genus CAZEJK01. The sequence continues at coordinate 171 of CAZEJK010000239.1, read as the reverse complement.
GCTGAACCAGCACCACGAGATCGGTGAGCAGCTGGCGGAGATGGCGATCCAGCACGCGCAGCGACGTCTGCGCTCGATCAAGAAGGTTGCTCGCAAGAAGATCACGAGCGGCCCGGCACTGCCGGGGAAGCTCACGGATTGCACCTCACAGGATGCCCGCCGGAGCGAGCT
>CAZEJK010000238.1:0-7904 GCA_964512045.1 uncultured Thermoanaerobaculia bacterium | reverse complement strand
ACCATCTCGGAGCCCGTCCCGAGTGTCGCGGCCTGCTGTATCAGCTCGACGCCGCACGATCGCAGTAGAGCGAAACGGGAACGTAACGGCGCCACGTTTCTCCTGTATCCTGTAGCGATGTCCAGAGACGCGCAGCGGCCCTCGATCGTCATCATCGAGGACGAAGAGATATTTGCCGAGACCCTTCGCGACGAGCTCGAGCAGCTCGCCGAGGTCGCCGTCGCCACAACGGCAGCAGATGGCCTCAGACTATGCTCGCACAGGCCAGTCGATGTGGTGCTCCTGGACCAACGACTCCCGGACGGTACCGGAGCCGAGCTCTGCCCGAAGATCCTCCAGCACGACGACAGTATCAAGATCATCTTCATGACGGCGTACCCATCGTTCGAAAGCGCAGTTGCAGCTCTGCGCGCCGGCGCCTACGACTTCCTGTCAAAGCCACTGGAGATCGAGGAGGTCCGTCTGACAGTGCGTAACGCCCTGCGCGTTCTCGAGCTCGAGCGGATCGAGCAGCTGGCCGCCCGCCGAAACGCCAGTGAACGGGCGGGAACCGTCATCATCGGAGCATCGGGCGGGCTCGCCGACGCCGTGCGACTGGCCGATATGGCTGCAGCTGCCGACGCACCGCTGCTGATTACCGGGGAGACCGGCACCGGCAAGACGGCGCTGGCCAAGTATGTCCACTACACGAGCGCTCGCTCTGAGCGGCCGTTCGTGAGCCTGAACTGTGCAGCTCTGCCCGAGTCGCTGGCCGAGTCGGAGCTGTTCGGACATGAGCGCGGGGCCTTCACCGGGGCGACTGGGCCCCGACGCGGCGTGTTCGAGATGGCGGCGGGAGGAACGGTTCTTCTCGACGAGATCGGTGCGATGGCTCGCGCGCTGCAAGCCAAGCTCCTCGGCGTCCTCGAGGAGGGAACAGTGCGCCGCATCGGTGGCGAGACGCAGCGCCGCGCCGATGTCCGCGTTCTCGCTGCGACAAACTCGGAACTGGCAGAGATGGTCTCAGAAGGCCAGTTCCGACAAGACCTGTACTACCGACTCTGCGTCTTGCACATCCACCTGCCACCACTCCGCGAGCGTCGCGAAGATCTCCCGGAGCTGTGTCGCCACCTGCTCCACGTCATTGTCGGGGAGCCCGTTGAGCTCACGTCCACGGAGCTGGAACGGCTCGCCTCCTACCGCTGGCCCGGCAACGTCCGCGAGCTCCGCAACGTCCTGGAGCGCGCCGTCATCGTGCAACGAGACCGCGACACGCTCAGCCCGTCCGCGCTGCTCGGGCTGGGAGACACTCTGTCCTCCTCGTCCAAGCCGACGGATGCTTCCCCGCCACAATCGGTGCCGACGCTCATGGAGGCTGAACGACAGGTCATCGAGGCCGCGTTGCACGCCTGTGGCGGCAACCTCACGCAGACTGCGAAGACGCTCGGAGTCGCACTTTCCACTCTCAAGCGGAAGCTCGACCGGTATGGGCTACGTTAACTCCTCAGGACGAGTCGTTGCGCTTTCAGACGTGTACCACTCGAGATCGTTCGTTCCGACGGACGTCACTATCCAGAGCGAGCACTCGCTCGAGTCCCAGGAGTCTTCATGACCCGGCCATCTGACGTCTCATCCGGTACCGATCAGAGCCTCGATATCCTTATCGTCGACGACAACACCACCTATCTGGCGGTGCTCGAGGACATGCTCCAGCTGCATGAGCCCCGTCTGAAGCTCCGCACTGCGACGAACGGTCATGAAGCGCTCGAGCATTTCAGCCAACGAGCTCCGAGTCTGATCATCACGGACCTGGAGATGCCGGAGATGAACGGCGTCACACTGATCGAGACCATCACGGCAACAGCCAGAAATGGCACGCCACCAATCATCGTCGTCACCGCCTACGGCTCGGCGGCCGTGTGCCAGCAGCTGGCCAAGCTCGGTGTGCGCCAGATCCTCCACAAACCGGTGCGACTGGAAGCCCTCATCGCAGCGATCGGCGAGGAGCTATCGTTGCCTCGCTGACCCGAGGAAAACGAAGCTCAACCGCTGTCCCATGACCAGGCACGCTGGTCAGCTCGACCAGCCCCCCCATCCGGACCATGAGCTTCTGAACGATCGTCAGGCCCATCCCCGAGCCAGCGGGCTTGGTCGTGAACAGCGGCGTCATCACCCGCTCGGTCAGCTGTGGCGGCACTCCACAGCCGGTATCGCGAACTGTCACTGAGCCGTGCTCCAAGCCGGACTGGCACGCGAGCGTGATCTCACGGATCTCGCTCTGCGCGACCGCAGCCACAGCGTTATCAATGAGGTTCAAGACGATCCGAAGCACCGCCTGTCGGTCGGCGAGAACCGTGATCGGCGTCTCGCACGGCTCGAACCGGCAGCGGCAGCCGGCCTCCTCTGCCCGCTCGAACAGCCAATACGCCTTCTCGTTGAGGAACGCGCTCAGGTTGACGGGCTTGAGATCGAGGCGCTCCAGCTGCTGGTACTTGGCCAACGAGGCGTGCAGATGGCCGGCCAGATCGAGGCTCTCTCGACAGCGCTGCATGTACACCAGACGCTTGTCCGCGGTGAACGTCTCGTAATGCCGCTCCAACGTCGAGAACGTCGTCTGCAGCGTGTTCAGCACATTGCCGAGCTCGTGTCGGAACGTCCGGAGTGTCTCCTCGTCGCGCTGCACTACCAGATGCTGCTGACGGATCCTCTCGGCGTGCCGCTCCGCGGTGACATCGCGCGCCACAACAATCGCCCCCTCGGCGCGACCGTCGGCCCCGATACGCGGTGATACGCTGACCTGGAGCTCTGCTCGGATGCTCGACGAGCGAATCCCGAGCTCGGTGGAGCGACCGGTCTGGATAGCCGACAGCAGGGGATAACCGGTCGCCTCACCGGCGGGCCCGACGAGCACCTCATCGACAAACCTGCCTACCACGGCCGGCGGCGCAATCCCCAGACGATCGGATACTGCCCGATTCGCACGGACGACTCGACCGTCCGAGTCGCACACGACAATCAGCTCGCGGACAGTATCGAACGTCCGCTCCCACTCCTCCTTGCCGCGCGAGATCGCCTCCAGCAGAAGCCGCCGCTCGGTGACGTCCACAAAGGTCACGATCGCGGCGACGATCTCGCCCTCGAGGTCACGAACTGGCGCTGCCCCGATCAGCAGCCACCGCGGCTCGTACCCCGGCCGCAGCACGACCATCTCACGCGCTTCGATCTCCTGTCCTGTCTTCAGCACCCTCGTGGACGGCAGGTCGTCCACAGTCAACCGCGAGCCGTCCTCCACTACCAACCACTCATCCGGAGCCGGTCTCGCGCCGGTGAGCTCGTCAACACCCAGCAGCTGGGAAGCGGCCCGGTTGAAACGAACGATCTCACCCGATGACGCCTCGACGATGAGAATCCCCGTCGATGTCTGCTCGATCGCACCTTGCAACAGCGCGTACGCCTCGCGTGCCTCGGCCTCGGCCCGGTGGCGCTCGGTCACGTCGACCACGGTCCCCACGAGCCCTCCCACAGCACCGGTACGATCGCGAAAGCACGCCTTCGAAAACACCACATCGTGGTGCTGACCCGCAACGTCGCTGAGCCGATGGTCATAGACCTGCGTGGTGCCCTCCTCCATGAGCGCGATGTCTCTCTCATGGAACACCTGTGCGTCCTCGCTCGGCCAGCACTGCCACACCGTCCGACCCACCATATCGGTCATGCGCTTGCCGAAGAACCGCTCGAACGCCGGGTTGCAGAGGAGATAGCGTCCGGCACGGTCCTTCGCAAAGAGCGGGAACGGAACCGCGTGCAGCACCGCATCGAGCTGATCGCGCCAACGTCGCGCCTCCAGCGCCGTCTGTCGAGAGACCGTGACATCCCGTCCGATCGCGTCAAGCCCCTCGATCTCGCCGGTCTCGGTTCGGTGCACAGACACCGACCACTCGACGTTGGCAACCGTACCGTCGGCGCCGGCAACCCGACACTGCAGCTCGAAGCTGTCCGCGCCATCGCGCAGCTCGGACCTCACACGCTCCTGCTGCTCGCTCAGGTCGTCCGGATGCACCAGGTCGAAGGCGCTTCGCCCGGCGAGACCTGACGGCGACAGGGACATCAGTCGAGCCAGCGCGCGATTCGCCCAGGTGATGCGACCCGCTGCATCCAGCTGACAGACGAGATCGGAGACCCCATCGAGAAGCTGCTCCAATCGCTCGTGGCGCTGCATACGCTGACCAGCTTCGACAGAGCCCGCAGAACCTGCCATCGCGGCATGGTAGCGCACCCTCCTCCGGGACGGCGTATGATGGCCAGGCTGCCTGAGGGCGGGGAGGTGCTGTGGAACGACTCGACTATGAAGAGGTGGGGCTGATCGTCGGGCTGGAGGTCCACCAGCAGCTGGCCACCGAGCGGAAGCTCTTCTGCCACTGCCCCGCTGGTCGGTACTGTCGCACGCACGACGCGGAGGTGCTGCGCCACATGCGGCCAACGCTGTCCGAGCTGGGCGAGTACGACGGCACGGCATTGATGGAGTTCAAGACCCGCAAGAACATCGTCTACTTGCTCCACGAGAGCAACGTGTGCACCTACGAGATGGACGACACGCCGCCTTTTCTGGTCAACCAGCAAGCGATCGATATCGCCATCGAGCAGTGCCTGATGCTCGGGTGCGACATCGTCGACGAGATCCATATCGCACGCAAGCAGTACCTCGACGGCTCGATCCCCACCGGCTTTCAGCGCACCGCGGTGGTTGGTGTCAACGGCCGACTGCCGTTCCGCGGACGGGAGCTGACCATCACCCAGGTGACAGTAGAGGAGGACAGCTGCCGAGAGGTCTCGGACCGAGGACATCTCATCGTGTGGCGCGCAGACCGGCTCGGCGTACCGCTCATCGAGACGGTGACCGGCCCGGACCTGCGGACACCCGAGGAGGTGGAGGAGGCGATCCTCCTGATCGGCCGCGTCTGCCGCTCCACCGGTCACGTGCGCGTCGGGCTCGGTGCGAGCCGGCAAGACATCAACGTGTCGGTCCGCGGCGGACAACGGGTGGAGATCAAAGGGGTTCCCAAAGCAGGTTGGGCGCCGGGCCTGGTTCATGGAGAGGCGGTGCGGCAGGTCAACCTCCTGAAGCTGCGCGAGGAGCTCCACCGACGCGGCTTCACGCGTCCCGACGACGTGGCGATGGAGCACACGGATGTGACCGAGCTTCTCGCGCACTCATCGATCGAGGTGCTCCACAGGTCACGGTGGGAGCGGTTCGTCGAGGGTGAAGGCCGCCGGCCCGGCCTGGAGATCGGCGACGGACCGTTTAGCATCCGTGCCGTCCGTCTCCCCGGTCTCGCGACGACCCTCTCCTGGCCAACTCAGCCCGGACGAACCTTCGCCCACGAGCTGGCCGGCCGCGTCCGAGTCGTGGCGTGTCTCGACCAGCAACCGATCCTCCTCACCAGCGAACGCTGGCCCGAGGCCGAGGGCTCGATCCAGGAGCTCGATCGCCTCCGGCGGCGGGTCGGCTGCACCCCTGACGACGCTCTGGTGGTCGTGTGGGGCGCCGCGGCCGACACCGTGACGGCCGCCCAGGAGATTCGCATCCGCCTGGAGGATGCGGTCCGGGGTGTACCGAACGAGACCCGCCAACCGTTCGCCGATGGGTCCACAGACTTCGAGCGAATCCTCCCTGGACCCGACCGGATGTACCCGGACACGGACAGCCCGCCGAGCCCGGTGCCGCGAGAGCACGTGGCACACCTGCGCTCGGACCTGCCACCTCCCCCATGGGTCCGTGAAGCTCGCTACCGCGAGGCCGGTGTTCCACAGACGACCGGCTGGTTCCTGATCCGACGTGGGGGCGCGGACCTGGTCGACCGGCTTGTTGCAGCCGGAGCGAACCTTCGCCGCGCCGCCCTGTTCGTTGGCGAGCGGCTCAAGGGCCTGCGGCGCGCCGGCCAACCCGTTGATTTGGTCCCCCAGGCGCGGTGGCTGGAGCTGTTTGCTCACGCTGAAAGGGCACCCGTCCTGTGGCAAGCGGTCGACGAGGTGGTCGATGCGATCGTCGACACCCCCGATCGAGGGGTGGCGGAGCTGGTCCAGGCTCGCGGCCTCGCACGCGCGCCGGAGGCGTGGCGGGATGCGGTCGAGCAGATCGTCCGGACGATGGAGCCGGACCATCCTGACGGCAGCGGCTCTCAACGGCGCCGCTACTGGCACGGCCTTGCGATGCAACGGCTGCGAGGCCGGGTATCGGCGCGCGACGTCGCCGAGGCTGTATCCGAGGCCGCGGGCAGGAGGGAGACCACATGACGGGGGCTGCAGATCCGTTGAGCGGCTACCGCGGGCTCGCCCGCGAGCGACTCACGCACTGGGGCGTTCGCGTCTGGAGCGATGTGCAGCTCACAAACGACGCGGGCAGCGTGTTCGAGGGCGTCATCCTGCCCCGATCCGAGACGTTCGACGACCTCCACGTGGTCCTCAAGCTGAAGAACGGATACAACGTCGGCGTTCACGTGGACCGGATCGCAGACATCTCCGAGCTCGGTTACAAGGAGGCCGTCTATCGGATCCCGGAGCAGGAGTTCCCGAACCGGCCCGATCTGCCATCGGTCACCCTGCTCGGCACCGGCGGGACCATAGCCTCCCGTCTGGACTACCGCACCGGCGCCGTGATTCCTGCATTCACCCCGGGGGAGCTGTATGGCGCCGTTCCCGAGCTGGCGGACCTGTGCAACCTCACCACTCACAAGCTGTTCGGCGTGTTCTCGGAGAACATGAGCTGGCCCGAGTACACCACCCTCGCCGAGGCGATCGGCGCCGAGATCGAGGCGGGCGCCGACGGCATCGTCATCGGACACGGCACCGACACCATGGGCCACACGGCCGCCGTGCTCAGCTTCATGGTGCAGAGCTCGCCCGTGCCGATCGTGCTCGTGGGCTCACAGCGAAGCTCCGATCGGCCATCGTCAGATGCGGCTCTGAACTTGATACACGCCGTTCGAACCGCCGCCTCGGGAGACATCGCCGAGGTCCAGATCTGCATGTTCGGCCCCACCTCGGACAGGTACGGTCTGCTCCACCGTGGAACTCGATGCCGCAAGATGCACAGCTCGTACCGCTCCACGTTCCGCACCATCGGTGCCATTCCTCTGGCGATGGTGTCGCGCGACCGGTTCACCTACCTCACGGACGACTACGTACAAAGAGACCGATCACGACGGGCCCAGATCGACACCGCCCACGACGATCGCGTCACCATCCTGTACTACTACCCCGGAATGAAGCCGGACCTTGTCGACGCGCTCGTGGAGCGTGGATACCGGGGCATCGTGATCGCCGGGACCGGTCTCGGGCACGTCAACAAGCCACTGTACCCCGCGCTCGAACGTGCCGTCGCCGCTGGCGTGCACGTTGTCATGACGGTCCAGACCTTATGGGGTTACGCCCAGATGTACGTGTACGACACCGGTCGTGACCTGCTCGACCTGGGCGTGGTGCCGCTGGACAACATGCTGCCCGAGACCGCCCTGATGAAGCTCGGCTGGGTGCTCGGCCACACCGACGACCACCATGAGGTGCTGCAGATGATGCGGACGCCGATCAACCACGAGATCACCGAGCGCGAGCCCCACAACGGCTACCTGGTGCTCCAGGGGGGCCTGCCAGAGGTGGAGGAGTTCATCACCGGCCACTGGAAGTGAACACTCGCGCCGGCGTGCACACGATCCACCGCCAGCGGTGAGCTTCCGTACTCACGCGGCCGTGTGCAGGGTTCGAAGCCCTCCGCATCGGCTCGACCTGAGAGGTCGGTGGTCCCTGCCTGGCCATCGTCCGGAGCCGGTGGCCGGCTGCCGGGCCCGGGGCCGTTGACCGGGGCCGCATCCGGGACCGGAAGGCTGCGGGTACTCCCACGGGATCTCTCCACTCGCCTCGTGCTCCGT
>CAZEJK010000237.1:1825-7955 GCA_964512045.1 uncultured Thermoanaerobaculia bacterium | reverse complement strand
CCGATGCACCGCTTCGCATTTAAAATTTTGATTTAGAACTGGTTATCTGCGATGTATCGACCACGGCGGAAACCGAGTTTCCGCTTGCTCGGTCGATCGTCAGCGAGTCCAAGTCACTCATAAAAAACGCCTTTTGACGAGAGGGACCACCTGGCACCGTCCGTGCTTTGTCTGACGGCACCTGGCGCACACGAAGCGCCGGTCTCGGGAGGCAGCACGCATGGGTCGAAGCCACGTTCACCGCCACATGCCGATCGAAGCCGCACTCGCACTGGTCGCGGTGTTGGTCCTCGCGCCCACAGCGCACGCGAAGATCACCCTGCAAGAGACGATCGACGAGAAGACGATCCAGCTGAAGATCTACGGCTTCTCGCAGCTGGAGGCGCGCGGCGGCGACGGCTACTCGGACGACGGTGACCTGTTCTTCCGTGCGCAGCGCGTGCGGATCGGCTTCAACGACGCCGACGATGCGTCCTGGACCGGGCTCGGCGGCCTCGCTGACGACGCCTGGGGCGTGTCCTGGCAGTACAGGTTCTGATGCCCATGGCCCGAAGCATCTCTTCATTTCTTCTCAGAGGAGGGACCCGATGACCACCCGCACCGCCGTGATCGCGAGCGTGACGCTGATCTTGCTCGCCGCCGCAACCACCGCCCTGATCGCCCAAGACCCGACAGCCGCACAGAGCGAGACCACCGCAGCCGCGTCGATGCCGGATCCCGTCCGCGCCGCGATCGACCGGAGCCTCGCCGATCCCGAGCATGCCGACGCAACTCGGAAGATCGTCGACGGCTCCGAGCCCGCCGGCGTCCTCGGCATACCCGGCGCCCCCAACCCGAGCTACATCGTCGGCTTCCTGTGGGCGATCTGGGTCGGCTGGATCTTCTCAACGGTCGGAGCGTTCGGCGGCATCATGGCGGGCGTCGGCCACATCACCATCTTCGGCTTTGGCGACTACGCCCGCGGCTTCGGCAAAGGCCATCCGCTCAACACCTTGCTCACGGACTCCATCCGTGTCTCCAACCAGTGGCTGGTGGGGCTGTCGGCGATGATCTCCAGCGGCAACTACCTCCGCATGGGCCAGCTGGTCATGCCGATCGCCGCCAGCCTCGCGGTGGGCTCGGTGGCCGGATCGTTCCTGATCCCGCGCCTGACCGCCGGCCAGGTCAACCTGAAGGACTACATCGGCATCTTCGGTCTGTGCGTGCTCGGGCTCGGGGTGTACCTGTTCTGGCAGACCACGCCGAAGGGGCAGGCCTCCAAGAAGGAGGCGAAGGCTGCGGCGGAAGCCTTCCAGAAGCAGCGCGCCGCCGGCGAGACCAGCAAGGACCAGGGGGTCACGGTCGTGGCCGGCAACCTCGGTCTGATGTTCGTGGCCCTGGCACTGGTGCTGGCCGGCGCCCTGTGGGGGAACGTCGGCGGCGAGCTGTTCGCCGGCGCCATGTGGATCGCCTACGCCCTCGTGCTCATCGGCTTCCTGATGATCTTCCTGCTGCCGCAAAAGACGATCCGGTTCACCTTCTACGGCGTCGAGTTCAGCTTCAAGGCGTTCATACCGGCGATCGGCGGCGCGTGCATCGCGGCGCTCGCGTCGTTCCTCGGCGTCGGCGGCGGGTTCCTCCTGGTACCGTTCCTGACGTCGGTGGCCGGGCTGCCGATGTTCCTGGTGGCCGGGACGTCGGCGTTCGCCGTCCTCATCGGGATGGTGGTGTCGATCTTCACCTACATGGTCGGCAAGGGCGTCGTGGTCCCGTGGATGCTCGTCGGCGTCGAGATGCTCGGCATCTTCGTCGGCTCGATGATCGGCCCCCGCACCCAGAGGTACATCTCGGACGTGTGGCTGAAGCGGCTGTTCGTGGTGCTCGCGATCTACGTGGGTCTGCGCTACTGCTCCAAGGGCTTCCTCGGCTTCTCGATCCTGCCGCCGTTCTGATCGTGGAACGCCCAGAAGAACGGAGCGCATCATGACCTCGATCCTCACCGTCATCGACCGGACGCTGCTGGCGCTGTTTGCCACCGGTACCGGCCCGGTCGTGGGCTACCTGCTCGGCACGGCGGTGCTCGCGCTGGCCGCCTCCGCTGCCAGCATCGCCACGCTGGCCGTGACCCGACGTATCGCGGGCAGCGCCGGGACGGCCTCCACTGAAGAGGCCCGGCACTATCAGCAGCTCTCGCAGCAGGCGCTGGCAGCCGGCGACGGCGACGCCTACCGCGCGTGCAACCGGCTCGCCAACGAGGCGTTCGGTCGGAGCTTCTTTCTCAACGCTGCGTGGGCGATGGGATCGCTGTGGCCCGCGTTCTTTGCGGCCGGCTGGATACAGATGCACTTCGCGAGCGTGCGGTTCCCGATCGGCCCGCTCGAGCTCGGCCCGCTGGCGCCGCTGGTGATGCTCTACATCGCCTGGCGGCTGCTCCTCGGCGTGGCCCTGCGCTCGGTTGGATGCGGTGAGCCCCAACCCGCCTTCGAGATTCCGGGAGAGACAACATCATGAGTGACACCATCCACGAGTCGACCCGGCCCGCCACCAAGACTGTCTATAGCATCTGCGGGATGTGCACGGTTCGCTGTCCGATCTCAGTCGAGGTGGACAGCGGCGAGGTGCGCCACATCTGGGGTAACCCGCACGCGCTGGGTGGCCGCCAGCTGTGTCCGAGGGGCGCTGCTGGCGTCACCTTTCAGAACGATCGCGAGCGTCCGCTGTGCCCGGTGATCCGGGACGGTGAGCGCGGCTCCGGACGGTGGAAGACGGCCTCCTGGGAGGAGGCGCTCGATTACGTCGCCGGCAAGCTCGATGCGATCCGGTCGGAGCACGGCCCCCAGGCAGTGGTCCTGTCCGACCGGGGCGGGCCGCACCGCGACTTCCACACCGCGTTCCTCAAGGCGTTCGGGTCGCCGAACCACTTCACCCACCACGCCACCTGCTCGAACTCGGTGCACAACGCCCACCGCACCCTCGCCGGGCTGGCGCGCAACACGGTCGTCTACGACTACGGACGGTGCCGCCACCTGGTGGCGTTCGGCCGCAACCTGCTGGAGAGCCTCGGTACCGGCGAGGCGCGCCATGTCATCGACCTGGTCTGCCGCGGCGACCGGTTCACGTTCTTCGACGTCCGGTTCAACGTCACCGCCTCCAAGGCCACCGACTTCCACGTCGTGCGCCCCGGCTCGGACTATGCCATCGTGCTCGCGCTGCTGCGCGTGCTGCTCCGCGAGGAGCTGTACGACCGTCAGTTCGTCAACGACTGGGTGACCGGCCTGGAGGCTCTCCAGGAGGCGGTCGCACCGTGGACTCCAGCCGAGGCGGAGGTGGCCTCCGGCGTTCCGGCCGAAGCGATCGTCCGCCTCGCCCGCGACCTGGCGGCGGCCGCACCCCACGTGATCGTCCATCCGGGATGGATGACTGCCTGGGGTGAGAACGACTTCTACCTGCGACGGGCGATCTACGCCCTGAACGCACTCCTCGGCACCTACGAGGCGCCCGGCGGGCTCGTGTTTGCCAAGGGCGCCGGCGACTGCGGCGTCACGCTGCGCACGCTGGCCGCCACCGTGCCGGAGCCGGAGTTTCAGCTCCGCTGCGACGGTATCGGCTCGGACATCCACCACCTCGGCAAGGGGTGGGGGCTGGTACAGACGATCCCGGAGGTGGCGTGCACCGGCCAGCCGTACCCGATCAAGGCGTACCTGGTGATGCGCCACGATCCGATGGCCAGCCTGCCGAACCCCGACCGGTTCAAGACAGCCCTCGACTGCCTCGATCTGACGGTGTCGTTCGACGTCAACTGGTCGGTGACCGGCTGGAACGCGGACGTGGTGCTGCCCGAGTGCACCTTCCTCGAGCGCACCGACAACCCGATCGTTCGCGCCGGTCTGAAGCCGAAGCTGGCGCTGCGCCAGCAGGCTGTGGAGCCCCGGTTCGACTCACGACCTCGGTGGTGGATCTACAAGCAGCTCGCCGAGCGCCTGGGCCTCGGCCACTACTTCCCGTACGAGACGATTGACGACTACCTCGAGTGGGCGCTTGCCGACGTCGACGGCGTCACGCCGTCCAGCTTCGAGGCCACCGGCGAGGTCGCGCTCACCGACGAGGAGATCTGGTATGACCGCCGCACTGGCCTCAAGCTCCCGACCCCGAGCGGAAAGATCGAGCTGGTCAGCTCCGCTCTCGAGGACGCCGGCATCCCCAGCTGGGCGCGGTACTCCCCGGGCCAGGCGCCACCCGATGGCGCGTTCCGCCTGATCACCGGCAAGGTGGCCGTCCACACCCAGGGACGCACCACCGCCAACAACCCGATCCTGCGCGAGCAGTGCCCGTCGAACCCGATCGTCATCAACTCAGAGCAGGGACACAAGCTCGGCCTGTCGGACGGTGACCGGGTGGTCATCCGTTCGAACGGCGCCAGCGCGACCGGCTACCTCCAGCTGTGCGAGCTCGTCCACCCCGAGGTGGCGTTCACGCTGCATGGGTTTGGCGATCCGGTGCCTGCGCGGACCCGCTCCTACCAGCAGGGTTTCTCCGACGTCACGCTGGCCCGGGACGCGCTCAAGGTCGCGGTCGGCGGCAACTGCCCGGTCACCGACACGTTCGTGACCATCGAGCGCGCGTGAGGAGACAGCGATGAGTGAATGGACCATCTACCAAGACCAGCGCCGCTGCATCGGTTGCAAGGCGTGCGAGGTGCACTGCAAGATCCACCACGACCTGAAGCCGGGCCCCCGGCTCGGCGAGATCATGACCGTCGGCCCCGAGGTTGTGGCCGGAGCGCCACGGATGCAGTTCGTGTTCATGCCGTGCTTCCACTGCGAGACGGCCTGGTGTGTCTCTGCCTGCCCCACCGGCGCGATGCGCCGGCGCGAGTCCGACCGGATCGTCTGGGTCGACGGCGACACCTGCATCGGCTGCACGGCGTGCATGACCGCCTGCCCCTGGGGAATCCCGCAGTGGGACGAGGAGCTTGGCCGCGTGGTCAAGTGTGACCACTGCCGCGACCGGCTCGACGCCGGGCTCGAGCCGGCGTGCGTCACCGGCTGCGTGACCGGCTCGCTGCAGTGGGTGCGCAAGCAGGACGTGGCGAAGCTGAAGCGCTCTGCCACCGCCAGTCAGGTCTCGGAGCCGTTGCGATGAGCACTCCGCCGACTCATCAGATCGATACCTCGGCCGTCGATGCGATCGTTGGCCAGTTCGCGACCCCGGAAGGCAACCTGATCGGCATCCTCCACGCCGTCCAGGACCGGTACAACTACCTGCCCGAGGAGGCTCTCGTACGGGTCGCCGAGCAGACCGGCTTTTCGCTTGAGCGGATCTACGCGATCGCGACGTTTTACAACCACTTCAGCCTGGAGCCGCGTGGCCGGCACCTGGTGCGGGTATGCATGGGCACCGCCTGCCACGTCCAGGGCGCCTCCCGCGTCATGGACGAGCTCTCGCAGCAGCTCGGCTGCTCGGAGGGCCACACGTCCGAGGACATGCAGTTCACCCTCGAGTCGGTCCGCTGCGTCGGCGCCTGCAGCCTGGCGCCGGTTGTGGTGATCGGCGACGACACCCACGCGTGCGTCCACCCGAAGAAGGTCAAGCACCTGCTCAAGCCGTACCGCAAGGACTCCGAAGCCGACGGCAGGGAGCCGTCATGAGCGACGCGGTAAAGGCGAGCACGGCGCAATGTGTGCAGCCGTCGGCACGGTCGACGACCTCGATCCGCGTGTGCGTCGGCACGGGCGGTGTGGCGGCCGGGTCGCTGCAGGTGATCGAGGCGCTGCGAGGCGAGCTCCTCAAGCAAGACGTCTGCGACGTGAGCGTCTCCGGTCGCGGCTGTCAGTGCGACCTGCAGCAGGTGGGCTGCCTCGGGCTGTGCGGCATGGACGTTGTCGTCGAGGTGGAGCGCGACGGCCGCCTGGACGTCTATCAGCACGTCAAGCCGTCGTACGCCGAGCGGATCGTGCACGACCATGTCATCGGCGGCCAACCGGTGGCCGAGTGGCTCGCCGGCGAGGAGTGGGACCGCTTCCACGAGCCACAGGTCAAGCCGTTGCTCGAGGAGTGCGGCGACGTCGATCCGGCCCAGATCGACAGCTACCTGGCCCTCGGCGGCTACGAGGGCGCCGAGCGCGCTCTGACCACCATGACGCCCGACGAC
>CAZEJK010000237.1:0-1815 GCA_964512045.1 uncultured Thermoanaerobaculia bacterium | reverse complement strand
GCCTCGGGCCTGCGCGGCCGCGGCGGCGGCGGCTTTCCCACCGGCTTCAAGTGGCGGGCCGCCCGCGACGCCCGGCCAGCCGAGGCCTGTGAAGGCGGCGAGACGGAAACTGTCGAGAAGTACGTCATCTGCAACGCGGACGAGGGTGACCCGGGCGCGTTCATGGATCGCGCCCTGCTCGAGGGCACCCCGCACGCGGTCATCGAGGGGATGCTCATCGGCGGCTGGGCGATCGGCGCCCGCCGCGGGCTGGTCTACGTTCGCGCCGAGTACCCGCTCGCCCACCAGCGGCTGCAGGTGGCGATCGACCAGGCGTACCGCCGCGGCTACCTCGGCGCCGACCTGTTCGGCGCCGGCTTCGACTTCGACCTGGAGGTCAAGCTCGGCGCCGGCGCGTTCGTGTGCGGTGAGGAGACGGCGCTGATCGCCTCCCTCGAGGACCAGATCGGGACCCCGCGGCCGAAGCCGCCGTACCCGGCGCAGAAGGGCCTGTGGGGCCGCTCCACGACCATCAACAACGTCGAGACGTGGGCCACCGTCCCCAAGATCCTCCGCAATGGGGTCGAGTGGTTCCGCTCCATCGGCACCGAGGACGCCCCCGGGACGAAGATCTTCTCCCTCGTGGGGAAGGTTCAGAACACCGGGCTGGTCGAGGTGCCGATGGGCATTTCTCTGCGCACCATCGTCGAGGAGATCGGCGGCGGCACCTCGTCGGGAACGCCGGTGAAGGCCGTGCAGACCGGCGGCCCCTCGGGCGGCTGCATCCCGGCCCACCTGCTCGACACCCCGGTGGACTACCAGCTTCTGGGCGAGCTCGGCTCGATCATGGGCTCCGGCGGCATGGTGGTGATGGACCAGGACACCTGCATGGTCGACGTGGCCCGGTACTTCCTCGACTTCTGCCGCTCCGAGTCGTGCGGCCAGTGCACTCCGTGCCGCGACGGCACGGCGCAGATGGTCCGGCTGCTCGAGGAGATCTGCGCGGGTCATGGCACCCCGGCCCACCTGGAGATGCTCGAGGAGCTGTCCGGCGCACTCACCGAGGGCTCGCTGTGCGGCCTCGGCAAGACCGCCGCCAACCCGGTGGTCTCCACGCTGCGCTACTTCCGCGACGAGTACGAGGCGCACATCCACGAGCACCGCTGCCCGGGCCGGGTGTGCAAGGCGCTGCTCGAGTACCATGTCGACCCCGTGCGCTGCACCGGCTGCCGCGTGTGTCTGTTCTCGTGCCCCGAGGGAGCGATCACCGGCGCCAAAAACGAGGTCCACACCATCGATCCGACCCTGTGCACGCGCTGCGGGGTGTGCGTCGACGTGTGCCGTTACGACGCCGTCATCCGGGAGTGAAGCCGTGGGAAACAGCACCGACATCACAGTCGTCATCGACGGCGAGCCTGTCGCCTGTCCAGCAGACTGCACCGTAATCCAGGCGATCCACGCCGCCGGCAGCTCCGTTCCGACCCTGTGCCACCATGCGTCGCTGGAGCCCGTGGGCGCCTGTCGGGTGTGCGTGGTCGAGGCCACCTGGGCCAACGGCCGCTCCGGCCTGGTCCCCGCCTGCTCGACCCCGGTGGCCCCCGACATGCAGATCGCCACCGCCTCGGATGCTGTGGTCCGCTCACGCCGCCTCGCCATCGAGCTGCTGCTCACCCGCGCCCCGAGGTCCGAGCGAATCCTCGCCCTGGCACACGACCATGGCCTCGTCGAGAGCCGCTTCCCGGCACTCGTCGAGCCCGACGAGTGCGTGCTCTGCGGCCTGTGCGTACGGGTCTGCGCCGAGCAGGTGGGCCGCGAGGCGATCACCTTTGCTGGCCG
>CAZEJK010000236.1:0-7987 GCA_964512045.1 uncultured Thermoanaerobaculia bacterium | reverse complement strand
CCGCTGCCGCTCGATCCCGACCGCGAACGCCTCCAGCCCCCGCTCCGGCACCACGCCGGAGCGCAACCGCTCGAACACATGCTCCAGATCGCGTCTGCTCAGCACCATCTACCCGCTCCTGCCTTCCCGCACGTAGCGCTTCCCCGACCCTGTCATCTCGATCCGCACCCTCAGCGGCGTCCGCTCGAGCAGCGTCTCGAACCGGCGCGAGAACTGCCGGAGCCTCCGTGGCGAGCCGAGAATCCGCGTCGCCTCCTCCTCGGTGATCGAGCCGTGCTCGTCGAGGTGCAGAAACACCCGTCGCTCGCCCTCGTCCTCCAACGCCTCCGCCCACTGTGGCATCCGCGGCTCGTCAGCAGACGCCCCGCTCGCCGAAGTCTCCGAGCGCTCGGCGGATCGCACCGCCTCCACCGCGAACCAGCGCTCGAGCCGCGCCGGCGCCACCTGCACGCTCCCGTCCGGATGGTACAGCTCCACTTGCGCGGGCGCCTCCGAGGCGCCGGAGAGCCCGAACACCACCTCGCACGCCTCGGCCTCCACCGTCAGGTACAGCCGTCCGCCTCGCTCATGACCGGGTCCGACCACGTCCACCACAGAGCCCCGCACGTCCGGCCGCTCGACGGCACGCAGCGCCAGGCTCACCGGCTCCGACGGCGTCAGAGGCAATGCGCCCGACTCGGCGTCATGCACGATCCGAACGTGCAGCCGGTGGTGCCCGAGGAGATCCTCGCCCACCGTCGCCTCCACGCGGTAGGCGCTCCAGTCCACGTTGGCACGACGCTTGGCCTGGCCGATGAGCACCGGCACGATCCGCTCCTGCGGGCTGTTGCCGCCGTGCACGAAGCCCGGCCTCGCTCCACCCCGGTCGAACACGCTGGTGTCCTCGGGGAACAGCAGCCACCCATCGCGACCGGCGTACCCCAGCTCCGCGAACGACACCGCGAGAACCCCGTCCTCGTCCCGGCGCTCGCTCGCGAGCACGTAGCGCGGCTTCGGATCCGTCCGCTTGCCGTACGGGCGCACACCCACCGTCTCATCGACCAGAAGAAACCCATGGTCGGCGGCGATCACGAAGCGAGTGACCCCCGCCGACTCGAGCCGCCGGCACACGCTGACAACGCGACTGAGCGCATCCGCAAACACGTCGAGACCGACGCCCGCCTCGCCGCTCGTGTCGATCTCCCCGAGGTGCACCACCACCAGACGCTTCTGCTGGATGCGCTTATTCAGCCGATCCTCCGGCGCGTCGGTGATCTCGGCCGCGTTCACGGACAGCGCGTCCTGACCGGTGGATCGCTGACCCATCGCTCGAGCCCGGGTGCTCGGGTCGTGCACCGCGAACTCCCCGCTCGCGAAGCCTCCGAGCCCGGCGCTTCCCGCCAGCTGCAGCGTACCCGCACGGCTCACCGGGGCCAACGCGTTCATGCCCACCTCGGTCACCGTCGGCAGCTCGGCAAGTCGGGCCCGCAGGCGCACCTCGAGACCGGCCTCACCGAGCTCCGAGAGCAGCTCGGTCGCCATCTCGTAGCGCAGCGCATCCACCAGCAGCACTGCGACGCGCTCAGGCCCGTCCGCGATCGGCATGACATCACGCTCGAAGAAGCTGCGCTGGAGCAGCGAGCTGTCCGGCAGCACCCCGTGCCGCCGACACACCGCGGTGAAGTCGCAGGCCAGCCGATCCGCCCACTCGCGGTAGCTACGGCGCAGAGGCCCCACCACCTCCTTCAGCTCGACGAAGTGCGGCAGCTGCGGCCGCAGCCGCTTCTGGCGCAGCTCCTCGAACCGGCGGTGCGCCCGGTCCACCATGTACGCCCCTCCGGTGTACCGCTCCAGCGCGTCCTCCAAGCCGCGCGCCCCATCCAGCGGCCGAGGCTGCTCCGCGATCTGGCGTCCCAGCTCGGCCGCGGCGGCCACCAGCTCCCACGCCTGCCGCCGCTGCGGATCCCGTCGGAGCCAGAACGACCGCTCGCCGAGCCGATCGGCGGCCCACTCGCCGGCCGACTGCCAGTCACCCCGCTGCAGGGCCCGCACCGCCGCTACCAGGATGCGCGCCTCCTCGGTCCGGAACGTGTCGATCCGGCCCAGGTCCTTCGGCTCGATCCGCTGCAGCTCCTCGTCGACGTGTGGCTCGACCTCGTCCGCGATCCGTTCGTACCGGTCCGGATGGTGCTCGCGCACGCCGGCCACCAGCTCGCGGCACGTCGTCACCGTCGTGCGCGGCAGCTTCGACAGCGGCTGCAGCGCCTCCAGGTGCGGCGGCCGGGTCAGGTCATCCACGAACTCCACACACAGCAGCCAGCTCCGCACTGCGTCCGCCAGCAGCTCGATCTCGCCGACATCGGGCCCCTGGCCGTGGGACACCAGCTCGACCCACCACGCTTCGATCCCGAGCGTGCGCTCCAGAAACGCGCGGAGCTCGTCCACACCACCGGCCTCCCCCGACCCGATGCTCTCGCGCAAGAAGGTGCTCTCAACGACCAGCTCGTGCGCCACCACGGCAACGCCGATCCGCTCCAGCAGCTCCGCCAGCCCTGACGTCCCTCCGCGCATCCAGCCCGCCAGCCAGCGATCGGCACTCTCCAGGCTCACGTCGTCGCCCGCGAGGAACCGCTCCACCGCCTCCGGCGGCGCCACCCCGGCCGCCGCCTCGCGCACCAGCGTCTCCAGCGCCCGCCGGAACCGCGACCCCGCGCGGTACAGCTCGAGGACCGGCGTCGTGCGGATCGAGTCCTCGGCGAAGCCGGGCATGTGCACCAGCAGCTGCCCCGGATCGAGCCCCGAGCCGTGGTCCTCCAGCGCCAGCATCATCTCGAGGAAGCTCCCGCGGAAGCCGACAACCGGGTACGCCAGCTCACCCCGCGCAGCGCGCTCGGCGGCGCGCTCGACCCACTGCGTGTACACCCCATCACGGTCGAGCCACACCACCACCCCATGCCGCCGCAGCTCCCGCCCCAGCTCCCCCTCCAGCGCCGCGCTCACCGGTCTCAGATCGCCCTGGGACATCACACCCCCTCCGTCAACCGGTCTATTGTCGCACTGTCGCGGCCGTCGTTTGCGTTGCCTGTTCCTCCCAGCGTCCACTTGAGGCGTTTCTCAGTGTTGCTCAGCTCCCGCTCTGACAACGCCGAGCTGAGCCCCCGCGGAGTCTCCACACCGGACATGCCGTGGTAGGCTCGAAAGTGGAGGCACGGGGTTCGCTCGCTTCGTGTGTGATCTCACATTCTGCCTCCGAAGTCGTTTCATCAGGAGTGTCGCGGACTAACACAGTGAAGCGCGAGAACCACAGACCGGACCAAGCTGAGTCATCGGTCTACTACCTGAAGGCCGTCGACGCCGAGAATCTCTACGTGCCCGGTCCACGCACACAGCCGGTGAGTGCCAGAGTCGTACTCGAGCTGATCCCCTGCTCAGAGGATGTTCAAGAAGAGCCGTCCGCCACGTGGGACCCCGACTCGTTCGATGACACCGATCTCGATCTCACTGCTGACCGCGAGCGCAAGATTCTCGCCTCGCGAGTGACGGCGCACGATGCAGCTGTACCATCCGAGCAGCCCGAACACAATGACTCTTGGGATGAGTCCTCGACAACTGACGAAGACGGCATCCCCCTCGGTTCTCCTTCTGAAGAGGAGCTCGCTGCTGAGCCAGAGCCGGTCATTGAAGATCTCGATTCACGATGGTTAGACCTCCTCTCGGCAATGCCCGATTCCGGTTCCGGTTCTGACAGTGTCAATGACCTTGACATGGAGGACATCGACGAAGACCTTCTCGATCCCGAGCCGGATGTCAGGCGATCTGAGTTCGGAGACAAGATCAAGGCCTCGGGCACCCTGAGCCGCTGGGAAAGAGCCCGCCAGGAAGCTCTTCAGCTGGTTGACACGACCGGGTGGGATCCCAACGGAGTCGACATCCTCACAGAGATCTTCGACCGTTACTGGTGGAGCACAGCAAAAGAAGCTGTACGCCGTCAGATTGAGCAAGGGCTCAATGTCTGCGACCTCGAGATTGCACTCGAAGCTCGCGTAGCTTGGGAGAATCACCCAGAGTTCGCGGACTCACAGCTCCGTTACACATACGAGCAAATGTCGTGGCCAGCGGCGATCGAGCTCGGGCGCGCGTTTCGCAGCATCCCTTCGAGTGAAGAGATCGAGCTTCTTCTGATGGAGGCCTTTGATCAGTGGCGACGGAGAGCCTATCGGAGCTTCTCCTCATTCCATGAGTTTGTACGCTGGCTGAGCCGCAGCGCTGACCCCGGTATGGTGAGCTCGCCGGTTGCATGTACTGAGGTTATGCCTCGAGCACGCGACCGGTACTCCGAAGAGAGCTGGATCAAGGAAGTTCTGCGAACCAACGCAAGACTGGATGATGACGATGATTCGTGACCGCCTCGTTCCTGTGGAGGGGTGCTGGGTTCGGAAGGTCGATGATCCAGAACCAGGAGTCGTACTGGGATCGTCAGGGGAGCTTGGAGGCGGGACTGAACTCCGGGTGAAGTGGATCCGGACCCGCCTTGTTGAGCTCGCACCGGCGCAGAGCCTTCGGTGTGGGTTCCGCCTCGGAATGGCAGTCCAAGATCTGCCCCGGTCACATTCCAGACAGTCACTTGGAGAGGGCGTTGTCATTGAGCTCCGTCGTCTCGGCCACCGAGACCAGGTGCTGGTCGAGTTCCCGCGCATAGGGGAACGTGTCTGGCTACCGTTCGAGAATCTGCGAGGCATCAAGCGAGCCGAAGAGCGGTTCTTGGTGGGTCAGCTTGGCGAGGCCACAGAGGCGGAACGTCTCCGACTTCGGTGCCTCGCAAACGCCTTGAGGATGTGGAATGAGAACACCGGCGCATTGTCGCACCTCGAGATCGATCCGCTCCCCCACCAGATCTATCTCGTCCACCATATCCTCGCATCGGGAAATCTGAATTGGCTGATCGCGGACGATGTCGGGCTTGGCAAGACAATCGAGGTTGGCATGCTCATGTCAGCTTTGATTCAGCGAAAGCTGGCTCGTCGAATCCTGATCGTATCCCCCGCCGGCCTTGTCAAGCAGTGGCAGGACGAGCTTCATAACAAGTTCAGGTTGAGCGAGTTCGAAATCTACGGAGTCGATTTCCATGTCCGTCAACCGCGTCAGTGGCGAACGCACAATCACGTCATCGGGTCCGTAGATCGCCTCAAGGCACCCGAGCACCTCGAGTCGCTGCACAGAGCTGGGTACTGGGACCTCATCGTCTTCGACGAGGCCCATTGGCTGAGCCGACGCCGTTGGGGATCCAAGGTCGAAGCCGCGCAACGGTTCCGCCTCGCAGCCAGTCTCCGGCCGTACTCGGATGCCTTCGTCCTTCTGACGGGGACCCCCCACCAAGGAAAGCCCGACAAGTTCCAAGCCCTGCTCGAGCTGCTCCGTCCAGAGCTGAAGCGGGAGATTCAAGCCGTCGAGGTGCAGCCTCAGATTCTCCGCAAGATGGTCATTCGCAACCACAAGGCCGATGTCACGGATTCCGATGGCAGGCTCGTGTTTCGCGGAAAGGTGACGAGAGCCATCCGCATCCCTCTCGGGAAAGCGGAACAGGCGTTCGACCGGTCGCTCCAAAGGTATCTTCGCGAGGGCTACGAAGCCGGACGGCTGCTGGGCCAGAAGGGTCGTGCCATCGGCTTCACCATGACGACCTATCGCAAGCTTGCGGCCTCAAGCATTCGCGCGATTCACGACTCGCTCGCTCGAAGACGGCAGCGCCTTCTCGAGACCGGTGCTGAGCTCCTGGCGGACATCACAGACGAGGAGGCACACGACGAGAGGTTCCGGGGGGAGTGGGAAGAAGCCCGCACCACCAGCGGCCGCGAGTTCTTCAGCGGGG
The DNA here is from genome assembly GCA_964512045.1 of uncultured Thermoanaerobaculia bacterium. GTDB lineage: Bacteria > Acidobacteriota > Thermoanaerobaculia > Thermoanaerobaculales > Sulfomarinibacteraceae > CAZEJK01. Next base: position 2,139 of record CAZEJK010000236.1, on the reverse strand, counting down.
AGGTGGATCTTCTCGACGATCTGATCGCAGAAGCAAAGACGCTGCTTCGGGCAGATCCGAAGCTGGATGCCTTCGTGACCAAGATCGTGCGACCGATCCTCGAGTCGAATCAGGACGAGAAGCTCGTCATCTTCTCCGAGTACCGCTCGACCCAGCAGTACTTACAGCATGCCTTGGAGAGCATCTACGGCACCGGTTCCGTCACGCTGATCAACGGCAGCATGAACTGGGAAGAACGTGCCCAGGCGATTCGCGAGTTTGAGGGCGCGGCGTCCTTTCTCATCTCGACCGAGGCCGGTGGCGAAGGCGTCAATCTTCACCACAAGTGCCATATATTGGTCAACTTCGATCTCCCTTGGAACCCTATGCGCCTCGTCCAGAGGGTCGGCCGACTCTACCGGTACGGTCAGGAAGAAACGGTTGTTGTCTTCAATGTCCATTCCCCACAGACACTTGACTCTCACATCGTGGATCTTCTCTACGACCGAATCGACCGAATCGTCCAGGACCTTGCACCTCTTGGCGGCGAGTTCAAGGAAGGTCTCGAGGACGAGATCCTCGGCGAGCTTGCCGAGCTGGTGGATGTCCATGACATTCTCGAGGATGCACTGCGCGTCGGAGAGAGCCGAACCACACAACGGCTCGACGGCGCTCTGGACGAAGCGCGAATAGCTCTGGAGAAGCAGAGAGAGCTTTTCGAGTACGCGGCCGGCTTTGACCCCCAAGAGATGGCTGGGGAGTTCACTCTCAGCCGGGATCACGTGAAGGCATTCGTCGAAGCGATGTTGGGAATGCTCGGCATCGAGCTGCGAGAGGTGACCCATCAGGGAGAGGTGTTCGACCTGAGGCTTCCGGAAGACGTCAGAGACGCTCTCCCCGGCTACCTGACACGGTTACGAGCCGTGTTCGACCGGAAGCTGGCACGAACCAGAGCTGACTGGGAGATGATGGACTTCGGCTCGCCCTTCTTGCGTTACTTGCTCGAGAGGGCCGAGGAGCACAGATTCGGCGGCTTGGTGGCGGAGGTCGCGGATCTCCCGCTGCGCTGTGTCGTCGCAGCGATTCTACGCTGGCAGAATGACCAGGGGTTCCGGATGCGACAGGAGCTTGCGGCGATCGGCCTGAACAGTGATGAGGCTGTCGAGCTGAACCCAAACGTGTTCTCCGACTGGTTGCTCAAGCCGGCGCGCGGAGGCGACGGACAAGGAGGCCGCACGGAGGCCAAGTCGTGCCTCACGGCCTGCAAAGGCGCAGCCGAGCGTCGGCTCGGCGACCTCAGTAATGCAGACCTACATCCGGAGAATCTTGAGGTGATCGCAGCGGCGTGGGGCGATGAGTGCTGACAGCAAGGGGCGGTCGCTGCGATTGGCTGATCAAAGACCAGATGTCCCTCACCAGGGTGAGTGTCCGCGAAGGTTTGGTCCGACGCACGTAGAAGAGCAGGCTGTACAACAATGCGCGCCAGCGGTCACCGCTTCGCCTCTCTGGCGATGGCCTCCGTGAGTAGATAGAAGCTGGTTGTTGGGTTGCGGCCGTCCTCGCCCATCCTGCGGGCATCCTCATCGAGCCGGCGGGCTCGGTCGGTTGCTTCGTCGAGGCCTGCCTTGAAGTCAGCGAAGTCGACTCGTTTCGCATAGTCTGGCAGGAACTTCCGGAGCATCCTGCACAGCAGTTTGCACTCCTGAGCGCCAGGGCTGTCGCGGAAGTGGAGCAGGAGCCACAGCTCGACGCAGGGGTTCGAGACGGCGAGGCTGAAGCCGCTCCTCCGAGCCATCTGGCATGCAGCATCGAAGGAGTGGTGCCGATCTCGGTCGAACACGCACCAGACCTCGTCGAAGTCGGCGAACTCGTCAGCTTCGCGCTTTGCCTCTCGCTTCGCAGCGTTCTTCCTTCTTCGAGCAGTCTCCACGATCTTCCTGGGATCGCCACCCGACCTGACGACCTCGAGCTCGACAAGCGAGTACCGCTTCTCTCGTCGGAAGCCGTCGATGTAGTCGGGCTCCGTCCGCTCGCCCTCGCACACCACCAGAAGCCGGCGTCTTGGCAGACGGATCGCGCGCGGTCGCCGTGCCGGAGTCCGCTCCCGGTTTCGGCGTCGACTCGCCACCATTACTCGTCCCAGCTCGGCATGCCTCCGAG
>CAZEJK010000235.1:0-8013 GCA_964512045.1 uncultured Thermoanaerobaculia bacterium | reverse complement strand
TAGACCCTCCAGTGTCGCCGACAGTCGCAGGGCTCGGCTGTCCCACGTGTGGCGGCTCACTGGAGGTTCGCGAGGGCCTGACCAACCTCCCGTGCCGCTACTGTGGCACCTCACTGCTCGTCCTCGGTCGCCGAGGTGTCGAGCGACTGATGGTGCTCGACGAGGTGGATCGTGCCGCCGCGGAGGAGGCGCTCCGCCGCTGGTTCGCTCGCGGCATCCGAAAGGAACCGGCGCTGCGCAAGGAGGCGGAGGTGCGAGAGGCCTTCCTCGCATGGTTTCCGTTCGTGCGCACGCGGTGCGACCTGATCGGCTGGGTGCTCGGGCAGGAGAAGCGCCGGGTGCAGGAGGGCAACAGCTGGGTCACCCGCTACGAGCCACGGGAGATCCAGATCGAGGAGTCGGTGGACGCCACAACCCCGGCTGCAGAGATGGCCGAGTTCGGCGTGTCGCGAGTCAACCTGCAGGGTGACGACCTCCGCCCGCTGGACGAAGAAGAGCTGCGATCGCGAGGCATGACATTCCGGCCGAGCCATACCCCGGAGGAAGCCTCTCGCATGGCGCTTGAGACCGCCGTGTCGCGAGCTCGCACGCGGCACGAGCTCGATCGCACCACCTTCTCGTGGACGGCGACGATCCGCAACCGGGTGACCGTGGTGTACTACCCGCTCTGGGTCCTCCGCTACGTCTTTCGCAACCGACAGTACCAGGTGCTGATCGATGCAGAGGATGGCTCGCTGGCGTACGGCAAAGCGCCGGGCAATCACCTCTACCGCGCTGGCGCCCTCGTGACCGCGTGCGCGACAGCCGCCTTCATTGCGACGACGGCGCTGCAGCATCTCGGACTGCTGCTGCGGTTCGATCATCCCCTGGCGGCGATTGGTGCGATCGCATTGGTGTTGGGCGCCACGCTGGCGTGGGGCTACTCGGTCTTCCGGCATGGCGGGGTCGTCGAGGAAGGCACCGGAACGGACGCTCGCGCCACCCCCAACCCGCTGGAACGAATCCGCAAGGAGCTGCAATGAGCAGCCTTCGGCTGAGGGAGCTCGGGTGTCCGTCCTGCGGATCGAGCATGCAAGGCGAGTCTCTCGATATCCTGTTCATCTGCCAGCACTGTCGCCGTGGCGCGGTGCTCGAAGACGACGCCCTCACACCAGTCGAAACCACTGCGCTACTGCCGGCCGCCGGTCACCAGGCGCACATCTGGCGCCCAGCCTGGCTCCTGGAGGGCACGTATCACATCACCAACAGAGTCCGCGCAGACGGGCTTTCGACGCCATCGGAGAGCCGCGAACGCACGTTCATCATCCCTGCGTTCGAGCTTCCACTGACGAACCTGGTGCGCCTGGCCCAGGCGCTCAGTGCCATGTCCACCTCGATCGGCGAGGTACCGGCCGAGCCGATTCGTGGCGGAACCATGGACCGAGACGATGCGGTCACGCTCGCCCGACACGTGATGATCGGCGAGGAAGTCCGCAGACCAGATATGCTCGCTTCCGTACAGGTCAGCTACGACCTGCGAGACTCCAGGCTCGCCGCCATACCTCTGGAGGAGATCGGCGGCAGACTGCGCTGCGCCGTGACCGCTCTCAAGCTTCCCCGAGAGAACGCAGCTGTCTCGCGACGAGCTTGATCGTCTCCCGCATCAGATCCTCCTCCCACCGTTCAACTCTGTATCCGAACGCCACTCCGCGGCAAAGTACTGGCTGAGGGGCAGAATTCAAGCCAATACGAAGATAATTTGGTAATTTCTTAGAAAGACCCTTGACAAACTCTAAGACCAACCCTATATTCACAGGTGACTGGAGGTCACCATGAGCACTGCCGAGATCACAATGTGGAACTTCGCGGACGGCGCACTCCCCTATCGGGATCAGCTCTACAAGACCGCATTGCGAATGACCCGCTCACCCGAGGACGCCGAAGACCTCCTGCAGGAGACGTATCTGAAGGCGTTCAAGTACTACGACCGCTTCACCGAGGGCACCAACCTCAAAGCGTGGCTCTTCAAGATTCTCAAGAACTCATTCATCAACTCGTACCGCAAGCAGAAAGTCCAGCCGACAACCGTCGACTTTGATGACGTCCAGGAAGGAGTCGAGGAGTCGCTGCTGGAGTCCGACAAGAACTTCCTGTCCGACCCGGAGTCGCTGTTTCTCAACTCGGAGATGGATGGACGCGTCCAGGAGGCGTTGACGCAGCTCCCTCATGACTACAAGGTCGTCGTCCTCCTCGCGGACCTGAATGAGATGGCGTACAAAGAGATCGCGGATGTTCTGGGAATTCCGGTTGGAACCGTCATGTCCAGGCTCTACCGCGGCCGAAGGATGATGGAGAAGGCGCTGCTGCAGTACGGCAAGCAGTACAACTACCTGACCGAAGCACCCGAGAAGCTGCGTGACGGCTCCATCGACGTCCAGGCGATCTTCGGCTCCTCGAGCACCGCCGACGCCGGAGCTACCGCCGCCTCCTGACACCTGACGCCGACCAGAGACACGCAACCCACCAAACGGGACTGCAACCGCAGTCCCGTTGTTTGATGAGACACCTCCAAGCGTCCAGACCGCGCGCTTACAGACAAGTCCGTACCGTGCTCGTAGCTGCGGGGTTTGCCCCCGCAGCTACGTAGATGGCTGGCTGGCCCGAGCCAGCAGCGAGGCCACGTTCGTTTCCCTGTCTCTGAGAACAGGTCTACAATCCAGGCCGGAGGTGGCCATCATGTCTCGCGCCACGATCGCAGCACTCGCAACAGCCCTTGTCGCCATCCTGGCGGCCGCACAGCCTCTCGCCGCGGCCGATATCCCCACGCCGGAGTCACTCCTCGGGTTCACCCCCGGCGCCGACGGCCATCTGATGGACTACGACCAGCTCATCATGACCGTACAATCGATCGCGGCGCAGTCTGATCGGATCGAGATGATCGAGGTCGGCCGCTCGCCACAGGACCGACCGATGTACCTTGCGTTTCTCTCCTCACCAGCAAACCTCGCCCGCCTCGACGCACTCCGCGAGATCAACCGCGCTCTCGCGCTCGACCCCACCCTCACCCCACCCGAGCGCCTCACCTTCATCGACGAGGGACGGGTGTTCGTGTACACAACGCTGTCGATGCACTCCTCAGAGGTGGGCCCGAGCCAGATGCTCCCACTGTTCGTCCACGAGATCGCCACAACTGAAGATCCCGACCTGCTGACCGCCCTCGACAACGTCGTGCTCATGGTGGTCCCCTGCCACAACCCGGACGGCATGGACATGGTCGTGGAGCACTTCCGCGCCACCAGTGGCACACCGTACGAAGGCTCCTCGCTGCCGGGCCTGTACCACGCCTACGTCGGCCACGACAACAACCGAGACTTCGTGGCGCTCACCCAGGCCGACACCCGCGTCATCGACCGGATCGCCAGCACCGAGTGGTTTCCCCACGTCTTGGTCGAGAAGCACCAGATGGGCTCCACCGGTCCGCGCTACTTCGTCCCGCCGAACCACGACCCGATCGCCGAGAACGTTCCGGCGGACCTGTGGCACTGGATGGCGGTGTTCGGCGCCAACCTGTCGCGTGACATGGGCGCTGACGGCCTCACCGGGGTCGCCAGCCACTACCTGTTCGACAACTACTGGCCTGGCTCCACCGAGACCCCCCTGTGGAAGAACGTGATCGCGTTCCTCACCGAGGCGGCAAGCTGCCGGCTCGCGGCACCGGTCTTCATCGAGCCCACCGAGCTCAAGGTGTGGGGCAAGGGCCTGAGCGAGTATGACATCAGCGTCAACATGCCCGCGCCATGGCCGGGAGGGTGGTGGCGGCTCGGGGACATCGTCCGCTACGAGCTCTCCTCCATGCGCTCGATCCTCCGCACCGCAAGCGTCAACCGCCGAGAGATCCTGAAGCTCAGAAACAATCTGGCGCGCCAACAGGTCACGCAGGGTCGCAGCGAGCCACCGTTCGCCTACATCGTACCCCGCGAGCAGCGCGACCCCGGCGTCCTGGCCGACCTCGTCGAGCTCCTCCAACGCCACGGCGTCCAGGTCTCCGAGCTGACCGGGACCGTGCAGCTCGGTGACCGCACGTTCAACACGGGCGACATCGTCGTCGACTTGGCGCAGCCGTACCGGCCGTTCATCAAGGAGGTGATGGAAGCCCAGCAGTACCCGGTTCGCCGGTACGAGCCCGGCGGCGAGGCGATCCGACCGTACGATGTCACCAGCTGGTCCCTACCGCTACACGCAGGCCTCCGCCACTCCGAGATCACCGTTGATCGCGACGTCCTCGACACCACGATCAGCCCCCTCCCCCCCGCCTGGAGCCCGTCTCCACCCATTCCTGGCACACTCCCCAGCACAGCCTCAGTGCTCGCCTGCCCCGCCCGCAGCACCGACTGCTTCAAGCTGGCGTTCGCAGCGCTCGAAGCTGGCCTCAACGTGGCTCGCACCGTGGAAACGACACCCGACCTGGCCTCAGGCACCTTTCTGGTCGCCATCGACGGCCACCACGACACGGCACGAAAGCTCATCAAACCACTGCGCATGACCCCGACCATCCTCGACGAGCTTCCCGACGCCGACACGGTGCCGCTCACCGAGCCGCGGATCGCACTGGTCGAGACCTGGCGCCACGATATGGACGCCGGCTGGACCCGCTTCGTCCTCGACTCCCTCGGCATCGAGTTCACCCGGCTTCGACCCGAGGACGTGGCCAACGCCGACCTCGCCACCCGCTTCGACGTCCTCATCCTCCCCGACAGCGATGCCGACGTGCTGGTCGATGGCGAGCGCTCCGGCCCTGAGCATTCCTACCGCGAAGTGGACCTCGCCCCCGCCTACCGTCAGGGCCTCGGCACAGCAGGCCTGAACGCATGCGTCGCGCTCCTCGATGCTGGCGGTACGATCGTGTCCTGGGGCCGTTCTACAGAGCTCGTCCTCGAGCACCTCGACCTTCCCGCGCCCGCCGGCCCGGAGGCCCCAGAAGGACGGGGCGAGGAGCCCCTAAAACCACCGCTCATCCCGCTTCCCGCCCGTGACATCTCCGACAGGCTCGCCGACCAGGGCCTCAAGGTCCCGGGCGCACTCCTCGCAGTGGACGTTCTCCAAGACCACCCGCTCACCTGGGGCCTCCCATCACACCTGGGCGTCTTCTCCGAAGGCCGACCTCTCTTCGCCACCTCGATCCCGGTCGCCGATACCGACCGCCGCGTCATTGCGGTCCACCCGGAGAACGACATTCTCATCAGCGGCTACGCCGAGCACGAGGAGCTTCTCGCCAACGTTCCGGCGATGGTCTATCTCCGTAGCGGCCCCGGTCAGATCGTCCTCTTCGGCTTCCAGCCCCAGTTCCGGTCGTCCACGCCGGCCACCTACCCGCTCCTGCTGAACGCCCTCCTGCTGCCGCCCGCGGACAACCCGGCCTTCGAGCCGAAGATGTAACCCTGAAGCGACTCGTCGCAGCACTCGGCCACCGGACACCGGATCGTCGACCCAGAGTCGCCGGAGCCGTCAGCCAGGGATCTCTCCGCTCGCCATGCCCTCAGCGGAGCCAACGAAGCGAGGCTGGTCCAAGCCAGCAGCGCGGCCACGAAGGCTCGGTCGAGATGACGGCGGTTGGGAGCTGCCAGCTCCGCCGCCTTTGCGCCCACCCGGGCCGCCACAATCGGAGTGAACAACGCTGAAACTACGCCGCCGAGATTGTGGAAGCCGGCGTCTCGGCGGAGGCTTCGTGTCGCCGGCCGTAGGCCAGGACTTCTTCTACGATGTCGTCATCGAGAACGACGGCAACATCGACCTCGACAGCCTCACCGTCACCGATCCCGTGCCCGTCGAGCTCGGCGTGATTTCGGTGACGACCGGGCAGTACACGAACTACTCAGCACTGGTAAACATCAACTACACCACCAATCTTGGCGGTCCGTTTGCGCTCGGCTCATCGCCCGGCAGCACCAACGCGACCTTCAACATCCCGGCGTTGGGCGCAGGGGAGTACGTCACCGAGGTGGGCTGGGACTTCAGCGGACCGGTTCTGGTGGGCATGCAGCCCACCAGCGCGAGCAACCGCGCGCGGATCGAAGCAAGGGTGGTCGATCCCGACAGCTCGGGCAACCCGGTCCCGGTCGGAACCCAGGTCGAGAACTGCGTCGACGGCGCCTACACCGCCACGACCACCTCGGGGCCGGCCAACGGCACGGATAGCGACTGCTTCAGCTTCGACGTGAGCGCGGACTACACCCTGTCCTCCCCGCGCAAGCTCGAGCTCTCCTCGGGCCCCTACCTGCCCGGACAGATCATCGACTTTCGCCTCGACATCGACAACGAGATCCAGGCCAGCGACCCCCTCGTCGACCCGGTCGTCGCCGACCTCCTCCCCCCGGAGCTGGCGTTCGTGCCCGCCTCGTCGCGCCGGCCGACGCGCCGATCGCCGCCGATCCTCTGAGCCCCGTCTCCGGCGAGATCGCCTGGAACTCGTTCGCATTCGCCGCCGATCGCGTGGACGGCGGCTCCGTGAACGCCGAGCCACCCAAGGTCGGGATCGTCATCGAGCCCACCGAGCCCGCGGCGCTGGGCGACCTCGTCTGGCTCGACACGAACGGCAACGGTGTCCAGGACGACGGTACCACGGGCATCAACGACGTCCCCGTGGCGCTGTTTGCGCCCGGCCCCGACGGCCTGCCGCGGACCAACGACGACGTGCCGGTATCGAGCACCATCACCGCAGACGACGCCGCTGGCGTCCCGGGCTGGTATGAGCTCTCTGATCTCTCGCCGGGCGACTACTTCGTCTGCTTCACACCGCCGGTCGGCTTCGACGTCACCGCGGCCGATCAGGGCGGGGACGACGGAGCCCCGGTGAGCACCACCGGCACCGCTGACGACCGCTTCGCCAACCCCGGCTTCTACCGCTTCGAGGGCCTTCGGCCCGGAGTGCCGTACTTCGTCGAGGTCGTCCAGCCGCCGGTTGCCTCCGGCTTCACCACCCGCGACACGGTGGCAGACGACGTGGACTCGGACGCTGATCCGGCCACCGGTCTCACCCCGGTGGTCACGCTGACCAGCGGCGAGCTCAACGACTCGATCGACGCCGGCCTGATCTTCGACATCGGTCCGCTGAGCCTCGGCAACCTCGTCTGGCTCGACGACGACAACGACGGCCGTTTCGATTCCGCTGTCGAGAGCGGCATCAACGGCGTTCGCCTCGGGCTCGACCGCCGTGGTCAACGTGGCGGTGCCGGCGGACGCGGTGCCGGGCTTTACCTATGCCCGCTTCCGCTGCTCGGCGACGGGCGGCCTCGCGCCGACCGGGCTTGCCCTCTCGGGCGAGGTCGAGGACTACCGCGTACGCATCGAGGGGCTCGATCTTGGCGACGCCCCGGACTCCTACGGAACGCTCAGCGCTTCAGCCGGAGCCACGCACGGCGTCGACCCCGAGCTACCGCTGTACCTCGGGTCCTGCGTCGACACCGAGCTCGACGCGTCGTCACCGCTCGACGCCACGGGCGACGACGATGATCTCGGCCTGTCGACCGTCGGCGCCTGCCTCGACGACGAGGACGGGGTGCTGCTCACCTCACCGCTCTTCCCGGGTGAGACCGCCTCGGTTCGGGTCACCTCCTCCCTCGGATCCGCCAGCCTCGACGGCTGGATCGACTTCGCCGCCGACGGCAGCTGGATGGAGGCCGGCGATCAGGTGCTCACCGCCGAGCCACTGGATGCGGGCTCGAACAGCCTGACCGTGTCCGTGCCGCCGGCAGCGCTTTCGGGAACCACCTCCTTTGCCCGCTTCAGGATCAGCAGCGCAGGCGGCCTCGCTCCCTCCGGTGCTGCCGCCGACGGTGAGGTCGAGGACTACGCGGTCACCGTTCTCAGCCCCAACGGCGGCCCTGACAGCTTCGGGTACACCTATGCCCACAGCGCGTCTGGCACGCGCAATCCGGCGTTCCAGGACATCTCCTCGAGCGGAACAGAGCTGACCTTGTCGGGTACCGATGACGGCGCCGCTGACTACGAGCTGCCGTTCGGCTTCGACCTCTACGG
>CAZEJK010000234.1:0-8075 GCA_964512045.1 uncultured Thermoanaerobaculia bacterium | reverse complement strand
TTAAGAATTCAAAATTAAGAACTTAGAACTCAACCCAGGCGCTTTGCTTCGAATTCTCGGAGATGCGGGATGCTGGAGTCGCTACGGGCCTACCCTCGCTTCATCCCCGAGATCAGGGAGCGGATTCCGCCGAACTGATACAGCAGGGTGAGGAACCGGTTGGTCACCGGCGCGATCATCACCGAGCCGTGGCCGCGGAAGGTGTTGACGATCCCTTCTCCAGAGGTCCACGAGCTGAGGAGGCCCTTGGTCGCGCGCTCGACCTTGAACTCGAGGTCCGCAGTGCGGGCGACGGCAAACGAGCCGTCCACGGTCAACGTTTCGCCGCGCAGGTCGATGCGTTCCACGGGCCCCGGGCTGTGGTACAGCACGGTTCCGTGACCGGTGACCTGGGTCTGGAAGAACCCTTCGCCTCCGAACAGGCCGGTGAGCGCCTTGTTGGTGAACATGCCGATCTCGACGCCGGGGTCGCACGCCATGAAGCAGCCCCGATCGAGGATCCAGGTGTCGCCACTGATCTGGAGGGTGTTGACCTCGCCGAAGGTGGGCTCGAGGAACAGCTGACCGCTGCCCTCGTACCGTGGCCGGACCATCTTCTCCTTGGTCAGGGCGGACTTGATGAACCCCCCAACCGACGGCATCTGCGAGGTCATCTGGATGTGGCCGATCATGTAGTGCATCAGCCCCGCCTCGACGATCGCCGCGCTGTTGTTCAGGGTGATCTTCGGCATCTTGTAAAACGAGCTGGTGAGGACCTCGAACGTGGTCCCCGTGCCGGCTGGCGCCGGCGGTGCGGTGGCGGGCGCCGCGGCGTCGAGCTCCGGAAACGCTGCACCGATGGTGCTCCACTCGCTCAGACCTTCGTGCCAGCACGGTGTCGTCGTGTGCGCCGTGCCCGAGCGCACCATCTCCGCCAGCTGCTCGCTGGAGTAGGGCCCGCTCTGCTGCTCTCCGACGATCAGGTAGATGTGATCGGCCATTGCTCCTCCTCTTGCGTGCAGCATACTCCAGGCGGGGGCTTCCAGAGAAGCGCCATACCCCCGAGCTCGGGCTCGCGACTCAGACTTCGCTTCCCGCAGCCAGCCCAACAGCGGAGACGCCGGAACACGCCCGGTAGCGGCAATGGCCCCGGCTACTTGTACCCGAACAGCATCGTGTAGACGATGAGTGCGATCAGCGTGAGCCCGATGCCCAGGGCGATGAAGCCGAAGACCCGGAACCAGCGGCCGGCGCGCTCCGGGAACGGGCCGGTGAGGTGCTCGTCGATCGTCTCCTCGTCACCGATGGCCTCCACCAGATCTTCGTACTCGCCCGGCTTGTCATGTTGGAGCTCGTCGATCGGCACCCGGCCGGTGAAGATCACCGGGTCCATCGGGAACTTGTCCGGACGAAAGTGGGTGTTGAAGAAGTGGATCGTGAAGATGAACCCGACCGCCAGTAGCGCCTCGTCCGAGTGGATCAGTGTCGCCACGTTGACCGACCAGCCCGGCAGGATCCGCGTGAACAGCTCGGGGAACCAGAGCACGAGCCCCGTGGAACCGATGACGAACACGCCCCAGAACACGGCAAAGTAGTCGAACTTCTCCCAGTAGGTAAATCGACCGTAGTGTGGGCGCGGCCCGCGTCCGAAGAACCACTTCACGCTTTGCCAGAACTGACTGATGTCGTTGAGGTTGAACATCAGGGAGTTGCGGTCGAAGATGAAGCCGAACCAGCTCTTGCCGGAGCTGCGCTTGGCGATGAACACGTCGCGGATGTGGTAGATGAACAGGGCGATCAACGCGACGGCGCCGATACGGTGCAGCTGGCCCATCATCTCGTACCCGCCGAGCATCTGCGACAGAATGTACGCCCAGTCCATGTACGAGAACTTGAGCGCCATGCCGGTCAGCGCCAGAGTGAAGAAGCTGAGCAGCATCACCAGGTGCATCGCCCGCTGCTTGCGGCTGAAACGAACATAGAACCTGTCGGTGGCTCGCCCGGTGGTCTTCACCGGTTGCCAGTGCTCGCGGGTTCGCCACAGGCGGAACAGCCACAGCAGGGTGTGCACCAGGAAGAACGAGAGCGTACCCACCAGGAGCGTGGTCATGAAGATGTACGCCCAGTACAGGAGCGGGTAGCGGTGCGGATCATGGTGGGTGGCGTGGCTCAGGTAGCCGGCAAACTGCAGGTGTGCCCGTGGATGGCACTGAGCACAGGTGTCGACGACGTGTCGCGTAGCAAGAGTGGAGTCGGGGTTCGTGGTCGGCAGAATGTTGTGGGTTCCGTGACAGTCGTAGCACTTGGCAGCGCCTTCGGAGCCTAGCTGGGTGACCTTGCCATGGTGGGTGTCGAAGAACGTCTCGGCGTACTCCTGATGGCAGCGGCCGCACTGGTCCATCATCTCGAACCGGAACCCCTGGAGATCGACCCGCATGATCTGGTGCGACGAGTGGCAGTCCTCACAGGTGGGCAGCGGCTCGGTCGTGACCACGTTCTCCGGCCAGTGGATGCTGCCCTGGAACTCCTCCTCGATGCCGCGGTGACAGGAGCCGCAGGTCTTCGTGATCTGGTCGGGGTGGACTGTTGACTGCGGGTTCTGTGTGGGGAGCGCCTTGTGAGCGGTGTGGCAGTCGACACAGCTGGCCGAGACCACCAGACCACTGTCGAGGAGGCCGCGTCCATGGGTGGACTTCCTGTAGCTCTCGACGATATTGGGGATATCGGAGTCGATCCTCTGAGCCGCCACCTCACCGGCTGCATGGCATCTGGCACACAGATCGGGGACGTTGCGCGAGAAGGTGGGCGCCATTGGTAGCCGGTGATCGATCATGGTGTGGGCGCCGCCGTGACACGTGAGGCAGACCGGGACGTCCGGATCATCGGCCGCTGCGAGCTGGCCATGCCGGCTGAGCTCGTGGTCCTGAACCTCCGCGGCGTGGCAGATCGAGCAGTCCACCGGGCTCGCGATGGTGGCACACGGGCGCTCCGGATGCTCTGGTGTCACCTCAGTGTGGCACTGTGCGCAGGCGGTTTGCGCGTGACTCGAGGTGGCATAGGCCTCGGGGTTCACGTACAGGGAGACCTCGACGCCGTCGCGGACCATGGTCAGATCAGGTTTGTTGTGGCACTCGAGGCAGTCGGTGGTGCCTGCGCCTTCGAGGGTCGCCGGACGGCGGCGGATCCTGTGCGGCTGGTGGCACTCCACGCAGGAGGGTACCTTGTGTGGCTCCTCTTCCCACAGCTTGCCCTCGATGACCTTGGTGTGGACCTCCTCGATCCGCGCATGGCACTGCATGCACATATCGGCCACGTTCTCCCGGTTGATGGTGGACTCCGGGTGGTTGTGGTCGAGGATGTCATGCGCGGTGTGGCACGAGCTGCATACAGCGGTGACGGTGAGGCCCTTCTTGAACAGCCCTTCGCCGTGGACGGACATGGAGAAGTTCTCGAGGATCCGGTGCTGCGGGATCTCCCGCTGCTCGGAGACCTCGGAGCCTTCGCGATGACAGCGACCGCACAGCAGCGGGATGTTCATCGTGGCCGTCGGTGAGGCCGGGTTCGTGTGCGACAGGATCGTATGGTGCTCGTGGCAGGTCACGCACGAGGGCGCGAGCGGGTCTTCGTGGACCGCGGCTCGGCCGTGCAAGCTCCGGCGGTGCAACCGCTCCTGCTCCGTGTGGCACCTGCCACAGGTGGAGAGCTGGCCGATCGGGTCGTCCGGCGCCACCACGGCGTGACCATCGTGGCAGCTCACACACGCAGCAGCCGGGACGCCTTCAGCGTCCTCGTTCGAGTGTGGGCTTCGCTGCAGTGCCTCGAGCGCCCCGTCGTGGCACTGGGCACAAAGGTCGTTGGTCCGAGAGAGATGGGTTGGGGACTCGGGATCACTACTGGGGAGGATATCGTGCATGCCGTGGCACATCACGCATGCGGAAGCCGGCCGGCCGTCTTCGGCCCAGTCGCCATGGGGCCCCGCGAGCTGCTCGGCAGCCACGCCATCGTGACACATGCCGCAGCTCACAGGCTCCAGGTCCTCGGCGTGCATGTCCTCGAACTCGTAGTCCGCCAGATCCTGGTGGCAGTCCGTGCACTCGAATGCCGAGTGGATCGAGGCGGCGTACGCCTCCTCATTCACGTACACCGAGATGGTGGTGCCGTCCCTGGTGCCCTCGAGGTCCGGGTCCGAGTGGCACATGAGACAGCCTTCGTTGGTCTCCTGCGCATGCGCGACGCCGGAAGGTGCGATGAGCGCGAGTGTTGTCAAGCAGCAGAGTGCACGGAAGACACGAAGCATGCGGCGAAGCCTCCGGTTCACGGTCCGAATGTGGACCATTGTGGCGGAGAAACGGCGGCGTGAGAAGAGCCGCCGACGAGGAGAACAGAGAAAGGGTCCCGCCCGAAGGCGGGACCCGTGAGCTCAGTCGGCGGGATTGAGATCAGAAGCTCCATCCGATGATGAACGTGTAGACGTCGAGAGCGCCCGAGAGGTCGTACAGATACGGGTCATCGTCAGTGAAGTCGATGTAGCGGTACTCGAACGACATGCGAAGCTGCTCGTTGATCATGTAGGTGGCGTCGAGCTGCCCATCGAGCCGGCTCAGATCGAGATCGGAGTAGGTGTGCGCGATGGAGAAGTCGTACGCCGTCGGCGGGTGGGTGGCAACGTAGTCGTCGGCCGGGAGGTCGAACGGGTCGAGCCCGGCGTCGGACTCCGTCCAGCTCAGACTGAGCCCGAGCTCGAACCTCTCGGACGGACGCGTACGGATGCCAGCCATCAGCGTGTTGGATGTGGAGTCGTAGTTGAGCAGGTCGCGCGCGGAGCCATCCTGGCCCCCCATGACTGTGCCTGCTCAACCGTCGAAGATCGGGGTACAGACGGGTGCCTCCAGGCTGGAGTCTTGCCACGCGTACCCGAGGTACCAGTCCCAGCTCTCCGATGGAGCGGTCCAGACGGTCAGGGTGGCGGTCTGATTGGTGCGCGACCAGTCGGTCAGGTCACCGTCAGAGTTGTCGCCGTCCCACCAACGGAACAGACCGGAGAAGGAGGTCTTACCAGCTGTGTAGCTGACCCCGACCTTGAGCTCGTCCCACGACGAGGGTGAGGCGGTCGTGTCGGCGATCCGTGTCTGGTGCTGATCGTCGTACTGCGGGGTCTCTGGGCTCCATGGGTTCGGGTACTGGTCGGAGACCAGAGTCGAGCAGGCGCCGTTGACGAGCATGAACGGGTTCTCGATCTCGGCGTGGCGCAGGCCCGCGTTCACCTTCCAACCCTTGGCGGGTCGCGAGCGCCAGAGCACCCCGAGAATGTTCGTCGTGGTCTCGGTTTCACCCGGAGCGACCTGGTAATGGTCGCGATCGATGCTCTCGAAGTCCCACAGGAAGCGGAGCGTTCCGGTCTTTCGGCCGAACCGGTAGGTGGCGTCGAGCTTGGACGAGATCGTGTCACGGTTGAGCGCCGACAGCCGCGTCCAGTCGTAGTTGACGCCGTAGATATCCTCATACGTCTGACCCGCATGAGGGCCAGCGGGCGTGACACGTTCGTTGGTGTCCACGAACACGTCGTCGTTGTCGATCGAGTAGACCCGGCCGCGCCAGCGGACACGGAGGCCGTTGTCGAAGCGACGGGCGGCGTTGACCATATAGCCAGTGTAGTCCGACGACAGACCGGTGTACCGGTTCGTCGTCTCTGACCAGACGCCACCGCCGTTGACCACGAAGCCGCCGATATCCTTCAGGTGGAGGTCGACGCGAGCCAGATCTTTGTCGATGTCTGGCCAGACGTCGACGGGCAGTAGGCCCTCCTCAGAGTCGAACTGCAGGCGGTTGTCGAACACCGGTACCTGCAGCTCCGGGTGGAGCGCCTGATCATACTGGAGCCACACGTTCGTGTGGTTCTGCCGGTGCTCCCGGCTGCCGAAGCTCCCGACGATATGGCCGCCGGCGAACTGGATCTTGGCCTCGAGCTCGGCCTGGGTGCTCCGCTCGTTGAGCTTGTGGCTCTGCGAGTAGACGTGGCAGTTGTCACAGTGCGAGGTTGTGAACGCCTGGCGGTGTCCGTCACGCATCTGCTCCCTGTAGTTCACTGCCATGGTCAAGGCCGACAGGTGTGGAAACTGGATCTCGGTCCGGTGCTCCAGGAGCGAGTACGACAGCTCGTAGTCCTGGAACGGGTCGAGGTCAGTGTGCCGAACCACCTTGCCATTAGTGGAGGTGGACTCGAGGTGGGTCATCGGGAAGTGGCCGAGCCGGTGGAGTAGCTTGCCGTAGTCGGTGCTCGAGCGAACCGTGCGTCGGTAGTCGAAGTCGAGCGAGGCGTCGACCTCGTCGGAGTGGCGCCCGTGGGCCGAGATGAGAAGGGCGCCCCAGTCGTGGAACGTGTCCACGTCGAGCTCGAGGACGGGTCCACCGCCGATCGGCTCATACTCAGCCGCCCGATCCGGAGAGTCCTCTCGGTCTGTGCCCCAGACACCGACTCCTGCCGTACCTGTCAGGGTCGAGTCATCATCGTTGGCCAGCGCTGGTGCGGCGACGAGGGCCGCGAGCGCCACCGCGAACAGAAGCGTAGCGGGTGATCGCATCGTTGCCTCCTTCCTCACCGCACCATGCCGCGGCCACGACCCGCCAGGCTCTGCGACGGCACGTCGGTGCCATGGATGCTCGAGTGGCAGTGGCTGCAGTTGGTGGTGAACGACCGGTTCATGCTGTACTCGCCGAACGGGTTCTCGAAGTGCTGACCGCCGATCTCGGTTTCCCCGGGTGGGCTGATGAGCCCGGCGTGGAAGTGGATCTCATGGCACTGCAGACAGAGCATCGGCTCGTTGGCGGTCAGCAGGTTGTCGGCCACGGCGCCGTGGGGCTGATGGCAAAGCGCACAGTCCTCGACCACTGGCTCGTGCTCGAAGATGAACGGACCTTCCTTGGCCTGATGACAGGTGTAGCAGAGGTCGTTCTTCCGCTGATGGGTGTCGAGCTGGTACTCGGTGGCTGCATGGACGTCATGACAGCTCACGCAGCTCATCCGTCCTTCACGCACCGGGTGGTGGGATGGCAGCTCGAACTGCGCATAGGTGTCGGCATGGCAGTCACGACACGTGTCCAGCGGGTTCGTCTCGGAGTGAACCGTGTGGCAGCTGGTGCACTCCAGCTGCTCCATGGCGTGGGTCGAAGCTTCCCAGCCAGGGTGGTGGATATCAGCATGACAGTCGACGCAGGCCGCACCGTCACCAGCTTCGTCGAAGGTGCGGATCAAGGCCGGATCGCCCTCCTCCATGTGGGCTTCGCCGTCGCCGTGGCAGCCTTCGCAGCCGACTGCGCGTCCCTGCACCTCGAACGGCTCGATCCGCATGTGGATCTGGTGCGTCATGTTGGCTGTGACCTCGTCGTGGCAGATGCCGCAGTCCATCTCCTGCGCCCCGGCTGCTGCTGCCAGCCCCACGGCGCAGACGGCGATGAACGCCACGGTGGGTGTGATCTTCATGGTCCTCCTCGCTTCTTCACAACAAAAGAAAGTAGGGATGGTGGCGGAATGCGCCGCTGTGGCGGGCCTCGGTTGTTGTCCCCCCCGCAGCATCCACCGACCGCCTCCCCGAGGCGATACTCCGGGCGCGCTCAGCCGGGACGGTCGAGGACGCGGAAGATCCGTGCTTCGCCTGACATCTCAAGTACGATCTTAGCATCGATTCTTGGTGTCAAGAACATGTCAGTTATTACAACTGCTCAGATGTTCAAATGCTCCATCTAAACTACGTGTTGTCATCACTTGGCGGCTCATGCTGTGGCCAAAATTTATCATTAGTCTCAATATTGACCCATCGACTCAGATGAAACGATTACTCGTCGCAAAATAGGTGTAGTCGTTGATCTATGCGCCATGCATGGTGACCGCCGGTGCCAGGGGGAACGGCATTCGGCTGTCTGCGGCGCATAGGCCCGTGTCAGGTCCTGACGAAGAGTTGTCGTCGTAGCAGGCGCTGCGGGGGCTGTGGGAAGGCGGAGGGAGAGGGGCGGGGGGTGCGCAAGCGGCCGGGCCATGTGGAAAATCCGTAAACCTATTGTAACGTGTTATTTCTGGTGGACCTGCTGTGAGCGCTGCT
>CAZEJK010000233.1:0-8113 GCA_964512045.1 uncultured Thermoanaerobaculia bacterium | reverse complement strand
GCACCCCGTCGATGCCTGAAGCTCCCAGAGCATGCATTGGGGCGTGCGGGCGGCATTAAGAATTCAAAATCAAAAACTTAGAACTCAACCCAGGCGCTTTGCTTCGAACTTTCGAAGATACGGAGTTTTGAGTCGCCAACGCGGCCGCGCGCCGGTCTCCGGTGGCCGGTGCACACACCAGCGTCGCCGATGCGAACCCGCGGCACGAAGGGACACCAACGGCAGGGAGCTGCTATGATGCTTCGCGCCGCGCGGGCCGGGTCCCTCCGGTCCCGTCGACTGATCCACTGTGCGCTGGACTGCACGAGCTCCGTTCATCGTCGCGATGCTGTTGGCGACTGTCGCTGCCGGTCAGGGCCCGCAGCTCAGGGAACGTGTTGTTTCACGGATCGAGCCGACGACCTCGCGCGTCGTCGTGGACGGTCGCTTGGACGAGGCAGCGTGGGAGGAAGCGCTGGTCCGCGAGCTGCGGTACGAGGTGTCCCCCGGCGAGAACGTTCCCCCGCCGGTGCAGACCCAGGTGCTGCTGACGTACGACGAGCACCGGCTGCTGGTGGCGTTTCGCGCATCGGATCCGGAGCCCGACGAGATCCGTGCCCGCTACTCGGATCGCGACAACCTGTGGGGGGACGACTGGGTCGGCATTGCACTGGACACCTTCAACGACGAGCGGCGGGCGTTCGAGTTTCTGGTCAACCCCCTCGGTGTGCAGATGGATGCCATCAACGACGACATCGGCGGCAGCTACGATGACTCGTGGGATGCCATCTGGTCGTCGGCGGGACGGATCACTGCCAACGGGTACGTGGTCGAGATGGCGATCCCGTTCAGTCAGCTGCGGTTCCCGGCCTCCAGTGGTCCGCAGACCTGGGGCATCGATGCGTTCCGCAGCTACCCTCGGGTCGACCGGCACCACATCGGTCTGTGGCCCCGGTTGCGGGGCAGCAACACCTACCTCGGGCAGGCGGACAAGCTCGTTGGCTTTGAAGGGGTCCGGCCAGGCCGCCATATCGAGGTGGCGCCAACGCTGACCGCCGCGAGAACGGAGGTTCGCATCGGCGGGGATCTCGACGCGCCGCTGGAAGCGGGATCGGTCGATCCGGAGCTCGGGGTGGACCTGAGCTGGGGGGTGACTCCAGACCTGACCCTGAGCGGCGCCATCAACCCGGACTTCTCACAGGTGGAGGCAGATGCCGTCCAGCTGGCCATCAACCAGCAGTTCTCCCTCTACTTTCCCGAGAAGCGCCCGTTCTTCCTGGAAGGCGTGGACACGTTCGACACACCGTTCAATCTCGTGTACACACGCACGATCGTGGATCCTACCGCCGCTGTGAAGCTCACGGGCAAACGGGGTCGCCACACCTTCGGGGTGTTCACGGCGTCTGACGAGGTGACGACGCTGATTGCTCCGGGGCCTGAGAGCTCCACCTCGGCGCAGTTCGACCTGTCGACGACCGCGACGGTCGGCCGTTACCGTTACGATCTCGGACCGGGCTCGACCATCGGAGCGATGGTGACCGATCGCCGAGGTGGTAGCTACAGCAACGCTGTGGCGAGCGTTGATGCGCGACTCCGGTTGTCGCTGGCGGACACCATCACGCTCAACGCAGCGTTGTCCGACAGCTCGTACTCACGTCAGATGCAGGAGCAGCTGGGGCAGGCGGACGACTCTGCGGACGGGCATGCGTTCACCGCACAGTACCGGCACTCCACCCGCGACTGGAACGCAGCAGTGAGCTACACCGAGCTCGCCGACGACTTTCGTGCGGATCTTGGGTTCATCACCCAGGTGGGTACGCGACGAGGTGTTGCCCGCTTGGAGCACTCCTGGTGGGGGGACCGGCCGAGCTGGTACAACCGGATCGAGGTCGGGGGTGACCTGGATCGGACGGAGACGCAGGGTGGGGATCTGCTTGAGCGGGAGGCCGAGGCGTGGGTGCGTTGGGAAGGCGCGCTCCAGAGCAACGTGACCGTCCGAGGCGGATCCCGCGAGCGTGTGTTCGCCGGCGTGGCGTTCGATCACGTCTTCGGCAGCGTGGATCTCTCGAGCCGTCCGACCGGCGATCTGCAGCTCGGCCTGGACATCGATATCGGCGACTGGATCGACTTCGAGCACGTGCGCCCGGCGAGCCGGCTCGAGGTGGAGCCGGAGATCTCCTACAACATGGGGCGGCACCTCCTGCTCTCGCTGAGCCATCTCTTCTCGCGCCTGGATGTGGACCAGGGACGTCTGTTCGAGGCCGAGGTCTCGGAGCTGCGGATCGCCTGGCAGCACGACGTGCGCACGCTGGTGCGCCTGATCGTGCAGTACACAGATGTTCACCGGAACCGGTCGTTGTACAGCGATCCCGTCGAGCGGCGGAGCCGGGACCTGTTCGGTCAGCTCCTCTTCTCCTACACGATCAACCCGCAGTCAGTGCTGTATGTGGGGTACAGCGACGCGTTCGAGTCGCCGAACGCCGACCCGCTGGTGCGCAGCTCCCGGACGGTTTTCCTCAAGCTGGGTTACGCCTGGCTGCTGTGAGGCTCCGCCGCAGCGGCGAACAGCAGCTCCAGCGCCAGATCCGGTAGGCTCCGGAAGAGTGACCCTACCGCCCGCAAATCTGGCACGGCTCGAAGCCAGCAGCGACGGCCGCAGCTTCAGAGTCGAACGTGGCGGTGTTGTTCGGTGAGTCGTAGTAGCGGCACGACGGGACATGGAACACGCCGGTGACCGTGTTGGCGCGCAGGCGGCCGGACGGCCGTCGGCGGTGGCCACGGTCTCCTGTGCCAATCATGTACCCGACCAGAGCCCCGGCGCTCAGGGCCACGAGGACTGGGAGCAACTCTCTACGCATGCGCTTGCCTCTCTTCCGTGCGGTGCAGGGTGGCGGTTGTCGATCCTCACCGGGGCTGTCACCGGGGTTGTTGCGTCCAATTCTCCCACGGATCGTTGCCCATCCGCAAACGGATGCAGCCGCCGGCGCGCCCGTCGCATTCCGGGTGGCTACTGGATATAGCCGAGCCCTTTCAGCTGCTCGAGGGTGTCCTCGTCGAGCTCCTGCTGCTGAGCGGGGTCGTAGGACGCCTGCTCGACCGTGGCATGCCACTCGTCGAGGCGCCTGAGGAGCACCTCGGTGCGACGCGGATCGGACGCCGAGAGGTCAGTTGTCTCGAGAGGATCCGAAGCGATCTGGAACAGCTGGACCGCGCCGCTGCTGAGATCACGGATCAGGCGGTAGCCCGCCATGGCAACCGCCTGCTGCTCACCGGAAGCGGACTCCGAGAACGCGAGGTGGGGCGGCTGCGCCGTACCGTTGATCACGGGCAGGAGACTGTCTCCCTGCACCGGCGCCGGGCGCGGGACCCCCGCCAGCTCGAGCAGTGTCGGCATCAGGTCCACGGTCTCCACGACGGGCCGGACTGCTTTCGCGGCGCCAGAGTCGGGGAGGCGGAGCAGAAGCGGCACTCGTGTCACCGGGGTGTAGAGGGTTCCGTGAGTGAGCTCGCCGTGCTCGGCAAACGCTTGACCGAAGTCGGCCACCACAACCACGGTGACCGGGCGCTGCAACGACTCGATGGCGCTGAGCAGGGAGCCGATCTGGCCGTCGACAGCGGCAAGCTCTGCGTCGTACAGGTCGCGTGCAGTGGCGAGCTCGGCCTCGGTGAGGGGCTCCTCGGGCAGGACACCGAGCTGGGCGGTGGTGACCATGGTCTCGAGCGCTGCCGGCCGTGTCGCGAGGATGCGGACCTGGTCCTCCGCCGGCGGCGTGTACGGCGCCTGGGCATCGTGCGCCTGGATCCATACCAGGAACGGTCCCTCAGGGGCGGTCGCGAGCCAGTCACGAGCCTCGGGGATGAGGTCGTCGAGGCCGCCGCCGGCCACGTCGACCACCGTATCGAAGCCCTGCAGGAGACCGAACTGCAGCCCCATGAAGCCGCCGTCCACGAACGCAGCCGTGGTGTAGCCGCCGTCAGCGAGCGCCTCGGCAACGGTGATCACCTCATCCGGTAGCTGGGTGGTGGCGCCCCGCATCTGATGCGTGGTGGGGTAGAGCCCCGAGATCAACGATGCCTGAGCCGCTGCGGGATCACCGGACTGGCTGAACGCCCAGTCGAACTGGACCGACTCGGACGCCAGGGCGTCCAGGTTCGGCGTGACACTCGGCTCGGCGCCGTAGCACCCGAGGTGGTCGGCGCGGACGCCGGAAAGCTGGAGCACCACGATCGGGTGGCTGGTGTCAGAAACGGCCTCGGTCGACGAGGTATCGCTTCCGCAGCCGAAGGTGCCGACAGCTGCAATGAGACCGAGGAGAGCGAGCAGACGAGCGGTCGTCGAGGTGCGAAACGTCACTGGAAAACCTCCAACGCTGTTGCGGGCCCTAGTGTACCGCGTTGCACGGGCGCAACGCGGTGATGCGATGCCGTTGCTCGGTGCTTTCTGCTCCGCGAGACCGCCGGTCGGGTATCGGTGTCGCTACAATGGCCGTTCGAGGGGGTGGCCATGGTGGACCGAAGCCGGATCTCAGAGGTTGCTCGGGAGGTGGCTGAGCCGCTGATCGAGGGGCTGCAGCTTCGCGTGGCGCAGCAGATCCGCCAGTTCCATCGGATCGGACGGAGCCGGACCGCCGGCTGCCGGCGGGTGGCAGAGCGTGCTCTTGGCGACACGTTACAGACGCTCCGCGATGAGGTCGTGGAGGCGATCGGCGAGGCTGACCCTGTGGTGCTCTCCGATCCGGCGACCGAGCAGCTGGTCGCAGACTGGCTGAGCAGGTGTGCGGCAGCGTTCGACGACCGGTTTCACTCGGTGCTGCGGCAGACGGAGGGCTACTCGGACGATGCCGTTCGGCGAGCTCTCGAGCAGGTCACCTCGACGGTGAGCGAGGCGCTGGCCGTCGCGGAGGAGGCGAGCGATCGGATCGCTCTGCCGGCCTTCGAGTGGCTCGCCGAGCCGATGCTCACTCGGCTCGTCGCCTGGAGTGAGGCTTCGATACGGGCGCTGGACGCTGGCGCAGCGCCTGCTGCCGCCGTCAGCGCTGCGCGTGCGCTCGAGCTGCTCCTGGAGGCGACCGACGTGGCCCGAGCGAGTCTCGCGGAGGAGGCCGCAGATCGTGGATTGACAGTCGATGCGTTGGGTTCGTCGTCGGTGCTCGAGCGCGAGCCGGTGCCGGACGAGGCTCTTGCCAGGGCGCTGCTCGAGCTGCTCGTCGAGGTGGCAGAGCGGCAGCGTCGTGAGGCGGACTGAACGTCGAACGGAGGAGGCTCCGGGGGAGCAGAAGGGGAGTTGTCATGAGGAGATTGAGCTTGGTCGTCGTGGCAATACTGACGGCAGTGGTGGTGATCATGCCGGTGAGCGTCGAAGCCGACGAGGGCCTGGACGCACGGATCGACCGGCTCGAGCGGCAGCTGGAGCGTCTCGACCACCGACTGGATCAGCTCGCCAAAGGGATCGACGATGTGCTGTGGTACGAGCGCGTCGGTGACGTGGCGGTGGTGGAGAAGGTCCGTATCGTCGGGCCGCCGCCGTGGAAGGAGGCAAACCCCACCGGGCCCGGTGCTGGCAACCCGTTCAAGTTCTACTGCTACCTGTTCACGCCGCGGGCGAGCTTCGACCAGGAGCGGCTTCCGTTGCTGGTCCTGCCCCACGGCGGGGTGCACGGGGACTTCACCACCTACTACGCGCACATCGTGCGCGAGCTCATGGCGCAGGGGTACATCGTGGTCGCGCCGGAGTACCGCGGCTCCACCGGTTACGGCCGGGGTGTGTACGAGCGGATCGACTACGGGGGACGCGAGGTTGGCGATGCGCTGGCAGCTCGCGACTGGGCGGTGGACAACCACCCCCGGGTAGATCCGGATCGCGTCGGGATTCTGGGTTGGAGTCACGGGGGGCTGATCACGCTGATGAGCCTGTTCGACCACCCCGAGTCCTATCGATGCGGCTTTGCCGGAGTTCCGGTGTCGGATCTGGTGGCGCGGATGGGGTACATGACCCAGAGCTACCGCGACCTCTACTCGGCGGAGTATCACATCGGCCAGACGGCGCACGAGAACCTCGAGGAGTACCTGCGCCGGTCGCCAGTGTGGAACGTCGACAAGCTCACCCGGCCGCTGCGGATTCACGGTAACCCCCATGACGAGGACGTGAACGTCATCGAGGTCCAGCATCTCATCCGCGCGCTGAAGGCTGCCGACAAGGAGTTCGAGTACGAGCTTTACGATCTTCCCGGTGGCCACAGCTTCGATCGGCTCGATACTGCGGCCGCCTGGCAGGTGCGACAGGAGATCTACCGGTTCCTGGCCCGGTACCTGAAGCCGCCGAAACCGTCGGTCGAGCTCGGCGTTCGCGACGCAGGCAGAGCGGCCCCGTAAGCACGGAGGTCTGCCTCGCGGAGCCAGATCGGTGAGAATGTCTCACGTCGGTGGGCCGTTGTCCCCGCCGACAGGGAGGCGGATGTGCACGAGATCGTCGTGGTCGCAGGGACCAACCGTCCGGACAGCAACACACTGAAGGTGGCCCAGCAGGTGGTAGCTGCCGGCAGCAGGGGAGGTGCACGGGTCGAGCTGCTCGACCTCCGCGAGCTTCCCCCGGCACTCTTTGCGCCCGAGGCGTACACCACCAAGCCGCTCGAGTTTCAGCGGTTTCAGGATGCGATCCTGGGCGCTCGGGGCGCGGTGTTCGTGGTGCCGGAGTACAACGGTGGAATCCCGGGCGTTCTCAAGTACTTCATCGATATGCTGCGGTTTCCGGAGAGCCTCGAGGAGCTGCCGGTGGCCTTCGTTGGCCTGTCGGCGGGACGGTGGGGCGGTCTGCGACCCGTGGAGCAGCTGACTGCCATCGTTCAGTACCGGAACGCTCTGGTGTATGGACGGAGACTGTTTCTGGACCGCGTGCATGAGCGGTTGGATGCGGACGGAGCGTTGGCTGCCGATGTTCACGAACGGCTCGAGCGGCTGATCGCCGGGTTCGTGCGGTTCGCCGAGGCGGTGGCGCCGGTTCGTGCCCAGCGGGCTGGAGCGGCCGCCGCCGAGTAGCGGACGTTGCGGGCGACTGAGACTGCCACGCTGGATCAGTGGTACGATGGCCGCCATCAAGGAGGTTGAACATGAATCTGATGAAGAAAGCTCTGATCGTCGTCTGCGCGCTCTCGGTCGCCGGCCTGGTCTCCGCGGACACGATGATCGAGAAGATCCAGAAGACCGACGAGTTCACGATGATGGGCCAGACCCAGCCCGCCAAGGAAGAGGCCACCACGACCTGGATCGCCGCCGACAAGATGCGCCAGGACCAGGGCTCGATCTCGGTCATCATGCGCATGGACTCGAAGAAGATGTACGTGGTCAATCACGACAACGAGAGCTACATGGAGATCGAGCTGCCGATCGACATGGAGAAGCTGATGAGCTCCAACCCGCAGATGCAGCAGATGATGCAGATGATGCAGATGGATGCGAAGGTGACCAAGACCGATGAGACCAAGAAGATCGGTCCCTACGACTGCCGCAAGTACGAGATGGCGCTGACCTCGCAGATGATGAACATGGAGCAGGAGCTCTGGCTGACCAAGGACGTCGAGTTCGACGTTGCCGCCTACCAGGCGATGGCGTCGCAGATGATGAAGCTCCAGCCGGGCTTCGCCGAGATGGCCGAGGAGATGCAGAAGCTCGACGGCGTTGCGATCACCACACAGAGCCGGATGAAGATGATGGGCTCGGAGATGACGATGTCGGAGAAGGTCGTCAATGTCGAGGAGAAGGACGCGCCTGCCGGCACCTACCAGCCGCCCGCAAGCTACACCGGAAAGCCGTTCGACCTGATGACCATGATGCAGCAGGGTCAGCAGGGCCGGCGGTAAGCGCCCGGCCTTTCTGAGACGGTACTCCGCGGCCCCCGCTCCGGCGGGGGCCGTTGCTGTAGGGCCGCACATGCACATCCCGGAAGATGGTCTGCGAGCTCTCCCCATCGACGAGCCACCCGACGGAGCCGCCCGGCTCCGGCAGCCGGCCGTCGGGGCGGGGGCCGTGGACCGGGACCGGAGCCACTCAGAGCCCAGAGCTGGGATGGCGGGTGGTGGCGACGCCAACGCGGCCGCGGGCCGCAACCAAAGTCATGCTCCGATGGCGCCGGTCCCGC
>CAZEJK010000232.1:0-8113 GCA_964512045.1 uncultured Thermoanaerobaculia bacterium | reverse complement strand
AGAACTTAGAACTCAACCCAGGCGCTTTGCTTCGAATTTTCGAAGATACGGCTCCGTGAGCCGCTAAGGGCTCGCGCTGCTTGCCGCTCAGGACCGCGTTCGCCCTTACTCGTCGGCGAGATCGAACCGGGAGGTGTCCGGCTCGTCATCGGGCGTGACGATCCTCGACGGATCGGACAGGTCCTCCGTGATGAGCAGATCGATGAGCAGGTCGCGGACGGCGCCTCGGCCACCTTTACGGTGGTAGCGGCGGACCACGCTCGGCTGGAGCTCGATCCCGGTCATCAACCGCAGATACTGGCAGAACGTCCGTGCCCGCAGCGCGAAGCTCGCCACGAGGACTGCCAGCAGCGCGACTGCGCCGATCAGCAACCCTCCGGTGGGTGTCAGCCAGTGAGCCGTCAGCTCAGTGATCCCCATTGCCGTCCTCCTCCTCCTCGCCGTTCAAACGATGGGTCGCATCCACCTCGTCGAAGTACTCCGGCGGCACCAGCACCTCGCGGGCCTTGGCGCCCTGCGACGGTCCCACCAGCCCCTCGCTCTCCATCAGCTCGATCAGACGTGCTGCCCGGTTGTAGCCGACTCGCAGACGTCTCTGAATGAAGCTGGCAGAGGCCTTGCGCGACTCCACCACGAGCCGTCTCGCCTCGTCGTACACCGGATCGTCCGCTTCCGACTCGTCGTCCGCGGCGCCTGCAGCGCCACCCCCGCCACCCTTCTTGCCGTTGTCTCCAAGCGGTGGATGGGAGAGGACCTCTCGCTGATAGTCCGGCTTGCCCGAGCGCTTGATAAACCGGACCACCGTCGCGATCTCCTTCTCATCCACCAGCGAACCGTGCAGACGCAGCACGTTGGACGTCCCTTGCGGGAGGTACAGCATGTCGCCCCAGCCGAGCAGGTGCTCGGCGCCGATGGCGTCGAGGATCGTCCGCGAGTCGAACTTGGAGCGGACCTTGTAGGCGATCCGGCACGGGAAGTTCGCCTTGATCACGCCGGTGAGGATATCCACCGACGGCCGCTGGGTCGCACAGATGAGATGGATGCCGACCGCTCTGGCCTTCTGCGCGAGACGAGCGATCGCCTCCTCTACGGCTCGGGAGCTCGTCATCATCAGGTCCGCGAGCTCATCGATGATCACCACGATGTACGGCAACCGCTCGGGGGCCTCGCCCTCGGACAGATCTCCGGACTCGCGCATGCGCGCCACCCGCTCCGGATCCTCGACCGCCTTGTTATAGCTCTCCAGGTCGCGCACGCCCCATGTCGCGAGCCGACGGTAGCGATTCTCCATCTCGCTCACCGCCCACCCCAGGGCGTTCGCCGCCTTCTTCGGGTCGTTGATGATCGGCGTCAGCAGGTGTGGGATGTCCTTGTAGACGCCGAGCTCGACCATCTTCGGGTCCACCAGGATGAAGCGCACCTGGTCCGGCCGTGCCCGGTACAGGATCGACAGCAGCATCGCGTTGATGCCGACCGACTTCCCAGAGCCGGTGAAACCGCCAACCAGGAGGTGTGGCATCTTCTGCAGATCCGCGAAGAACGGGTTGCCATGGATATCGACGCCGAGGGCGAGGTTCAGCAGCGACCGGGACGAACGGAACTGCTCGGTGTCCACCAGCTCGCGCAGTCGGATGATCTGCCGCTCGGCGTTCGGCACCTCGATACCGACGGTGGCCCGCCCTGGGATCCGCTCGATCCGGACCGACTCGGTCTCCAGGGCCAGCGCCAGGTCGTCCCCCAGGTTCTGCACGGCTGAGATCTTGACCCCCGAGTCGAGCTTGAACTCATAGGTCGTGATCACCGGGCCGGTGCGAATGTTGACGACCGAGCCGCTGACCTTGAACTCCTGGCACTTGTTCGTCAGGGTCTCGCCGATCTTTAACAGGCTCTGGTGGTCGAGCTGCACATCCTCGGTCGACGGCTGGAGGAACGACACCGACGGCATGTGGTAGGTCTCCAGATCCGCAACGAAGTCGAACTCCTCCTGCAAGACCGAGTCCTTCGCGGCCGGCTCGACGCTCTTCTTGGAGGAACGTGGACTCCGGCCGCGCGCACGCGCCGACGGCGTCTGAGCAGCGGCAGGCGCCTCTTCTGCTGCGGGCTCGGGCAGCGAGCGCTCCACGACCTTTCGCCGCACGCGGAACTTACCCTTACCCGGGATCTCCTTGACAGTGATCGGCCCGACCGGCTCTGTATCGCTGGCACGCATGCTCGTAATCTGGTGCTCGATCGCCTTGCGCTGCGCCTGGAGCCGTCCTTTCTGGCGCTTACGGCTCCGTCTGCGCTCCCCGACATCATCGAGCCACTCCCGGGCGCGATCCCAACCGCGGGAGAACGCACCGTCCAGTGCCATGCCGGACACCATCACGATCCCGATCACTCCGAGAAACAGCAGCACCAGCAGACGACCCACCGGACCCGCAATCGCGAGCAGCAGCTCGTCCGAGGCGCGTCCCAGCAACCCACCACACGAGACCACTCCGCCGCGCAGCTCGATATCTGAACGGATCAAGTTGAGCAGCCCAGAGGTCGCGACCGTCACCACCAGCCAGCCTCCGACCAGAAGCCGTGGATGGGAGATCGTCACTCCGCGGAGTCGGTACCAGACGAGCAGCAGTCCGATGACTGGCGTCAGCAGTGCGGACAGACCGATCAGATCCAGCAGCAGACCGGACACGATGGCACCCAAAGGCCCGATCAGGTTGTGCGGCTGGTCGCGAGCAGACGATACGTGAAACGGGCTGGGGTCGAGTGGGCTGTGGGACAGCAACGCCACCAGCAACAGCAACGACATCAGCAACAGCGCCAGCGAAACCAGCTGGCGTGCGATACGCTCTTCCTTCATCACTCCGATCTGCTCCATACGTCCAGTGTCGGCGCCGCCGGAACCACTGCTGCCAGCTTCAGAGCCCATGCTGCGATCCGCCGTCGACCCGGGTTCGTTCGCTCCGGCTGCTGCCACACGCCTCGATAGTACCACCCCAGCACTACCGTGGGCCGCACGAAGCAGCCGCGGGCCGGGCTCCGGCGGCCTGTGCCGGGTCCGGCTCCGGTCCCGGTCCATGGCACCTGCCCCGGTTCCCGGCAGCCGGACCCGGACAGCGCACGCCCCGCCTCACCGAGACCTCAGCTGAGCGGTTCTGCCGGATGAGATGTGCCAAGATCCTGATGCTCCAGTGCTTCGGAGAAGCGCAGGCGTACCCTGAGGTATGTCGAGCATCTCCCGAAGTGCCTGAAGCGCAGGAGATTGTTGCAGATCGCCGGCACGAACCGCTCAGATCAGGCGAGACTCCGCCAGCCTGAGCCACTCCTCCAGCGACAGGGTGCCAGGCCTGGCCTTCGGGTCCACGCCCGCGGCCAGCAGGCTGTCCGCCTCCACCAGCGGCTTGAGCGCGTTGGCCACTGTCTTGCGCGGATGCAGCAGTGCCCGGCCAGCAAGTCGCAGTGCCTCGTGCAGCTGATCACCACCGACCTCCGGCGGCCTCGGCGTCAGCACAAGAACGCTGGAATGGACTCGAGGCCGCGGCCGGAACACCTGTGGTGGCAGGTGGAACACGATCCGCGCATCGGCCCATGCGGCGCGCTCCAGCGCGAGCAGGCCGTGCTGCCGGTCGCTCGGCTCTGCAACGATCCGCTCAGCGACCTCCCGTTGCAGCATGACAACCAATCTACTGAACAGGTCATGGCGAGGCATCAGCCGCCTCAAGATGGCGGACCCCACCGAGTAGGGCAGGTTTCCGACCACCTGCCATGGTCGCGTGTCGCCGCACAAACCATCCAGATCCACCTTGAGCGCATCGTCGAGCACCAGATGCAGGTCCGTTCCAGCGAACCGCTCCTCGAGCCGTGGCGCAAGCGACGCATCCAGCTCCAGAGCGGTCACATGCTCTACCTTTCGTAGCAGACCGCCCGTCAAGGCGCCTCGCCCAGGACCGATCTCGAGCACCCGCGACGGCTCGTCAGCGACCAGGCCGAGGATACCGGACACAGCCCGTGCATCCGCCAGGAAGTGCTGGCCAAACCGCTGTCGCTTCCGTCGGGTCATCGTCGGCAGGCCTCGACCAGCGCGCCGACGCGGCGCTCCACCTCCTCGATGAGCGCACCACCGGTCCCGATGCGCTCAACGGCCTCCGCCACCGGCGCGAGCGCGACCACCCCGTCCGCCTGTCCGCGCATCCGGGACACTGACTCCGGTTCGGCGAGCTCCGACGCCACCACGACCGGCAGCCGCACCGACTTGCGCAGCGCCCGCAACGGCAGCTCCGGCGAGTGCGGGTCGGCGACCACGCACACGAAGCCGCTCCCCGTCCTGCTCACGGCACGGAGCCGGTCACGATCGGCGGTCGGGGACACCGTATGAATCCACGCCACCGGTGCCGATGCCAGCGGCACGAACCACTGTGCCTCCTCCACCGGGACATCGACCAGCAGCGTGCCCGCAAGCGACGCTTCCGTCACCGCTTGGGCAAACCGGTCGACGCCGTACGCAACCACCGGACCCGCGTACGAGCTGAGCACCATCGGGACGATCGACCGCGACACCAGCTCCGGGGCTGATGCCAGCACGGTCTCCAGGTTCGTCCCTCCCTCGAGCGCGCGACGCAGCGAGCGCCGGCCCAGCTTGTCTGCCGCCAGAGGATCACTGTACGGCACCTCGAGGACGACTCCGTCCACACCGGCACGCTGCACCGCCGCAAGCAGCTCGAAGGTCGTGTTCAGATCCGGGTCACCCGCCGTGATCGCGATCAGGAACGCCATCCGATCCTCGAGCTCGAACAGCTCCTTCAGCCGCGTCATGGCTCCGCCTCCTCACCTTCGAGGAGTTGATCCACCACACTCTCCCCGCGACCGGTCAGCGCCACCAGCACCGACGCCTTCAACGGCATGGCGGGCGCCACCTTGATTGCGTACGCCACGGCGTGGGCACACTCCAGAGAGGGGATGATTCCCTCACACTCGGTCAAGGTCCGGCACGCGGTCATGGCGTCGCGGTCAGAGATCTGGGTGTACGTCACGCGTCCGGTGTCGCGCCAGTATGCCAGCTCCGGGCCGACGGCCGGGAAGCTGAGGCCGCGCGATACCGAGCGTGTGCTGATCGCCTGACCATGCGGGTCCTGCACGAGCCACGTGCGCGCACCCTGATAGATTCCGACGCTTCCACCGCCGGCGAACCGCGAGGCGTGCGCCCCGGCCTCCTCGCCCGAGCCACCAGCCTCGACACCCACCAGGCGAACGCTGGCGTGGGGTATGAACGCCGAGAACAGGCCGGCCGCACTACCGCCCCCACCGACAGCTGCCACGACAACATCCGGCACGCCTCCGGAGGACTTGCGAAACTGTTGAAAGCACTCTCGCCCCAGGGCCGACTGGAAGTCACGGACCATCAACGGAAACGGGTGCGGTCCCACCACCGACCCTGGAACGTACAGCGTGCTCGAGCGGTGCTCCCGCCAATGCCGCAGCGCCTCGTGCTGTGCCTCGCGCAGCGACCGCTTCCCGTAGTCGACCTCGGTCACGCGCGCGCCCAGCAGCCGCATCCGGCGGACACTGGCTGCGTGCTGCACAACGTCCTCGGCGCCCATGAACACGGTGCACTCGAGATCGAAAAGGGTCGCCGCCGTCGCCACTGCAACCCCGTGCTGGCCGCCGCCAGTCTCGGCCACCACCCCCGTCCGGCCGAGCTCCCCGGCGAGCAACACCATCGCCAGGGCATTGTTGATACCGTGCCATCCGGTGTGGCACAGATCCTCACGCTTCAGGAAGACACGCCCGCCGCCGAGCCGCGCGGACAGCCGCCTGGCCTGGTACATCGGCGTCGGTCGGCCGACGTACTCCTCCTGGAGGCCCTCGAGCCTCGTCTGAAACGCCTTGTCCGCGCGCAGCTTCAGGTACAGAGACTCGAGCTCGGCCAACGGCTCGACCAGCGCGGCCGGCACGAACCGACCCCCGTACTCCCCGAAGTACCCGCGACTGTCGGGTACCGTCTTCATCCGCTCCCCTTTCCAAACCGTGACACCGACATCTCCCCAGCCGGCGACAGGCCGCGCAACACCCGAACGGTGGTGTGTACATCGAGTATATCGGATCACCTCGTCCGCAGCGTCACGCAACCGGTCTGCGGACTGAACGAGTCGTCCGCAGTCCCAACGTCGGCGCGCACCATCCCGCACGGTCCTCCGCCTCTGGGCACCTGACAGGCACGCACGCAAATCCGCCGACGGCAGAGTAGCCGTGTTGAAGACCGAGACCTATACTCGTACCGATGGAGGATTGCCGCATGCGCAGGACAGCTCCCGGACTGATGTGGGTACTGGTGCTGCTGGCTGTCGGAGCTGCGAGCGCGGATCAGCAGGCGTGGGTGGCGCGGGCAGATGCGGAGGCTGCGGCGTCGATTCTCCCGCCAAGCGGGTTGATCCGGCACTTCTGCGCGCCCTGCGGCGATACCAGCTGGCGCGATGAGCAGGTGGTGTCCGTGGAGGTTGCGTCCACTGGGAGCGGCGACTACTGGGAGGTGCTCGTGAACGGCAACGGCATCGACCTCGCCTACGTCTACGTGGAGACCGATGGCGGATGGCGCAACCTGGCGCGGATGCTCGACCTCGAGGTGACGGGAGTGCCGATGCAGCTTCCTGGCACCAGCAACCCGTTCGATACGCTGCTCGGTGAGGGCGAGTCTGCAAAGGACCCATGTGCGAACGCGCTCACAACCGCGGAGATGCTCGACTGCGCGAGGGCCGAGTGGCAGGCCGCCGACGCCGAGCTGAACCGGGTGTATCACGAGGTGATGGACACGCTCGCCGAGCCCCGCAGAGAGCGTCTGCGAGTCGCCCAGCGGGCGTGGATCGCCTACCGCGATGCCTGTGCCGAGTTCGAGGCGGCGCTGTTCGAAGGTGGCTCCCTGGCGCCGGTCCTCCACGCCTCGGAGCTCGCCGCTCGGACCCGGGAACGGATCGACGAGCTCCGGGGAATCCTCGAGCTCGGCGAGTAGCACGCCCGACTCAGGGCAGGGAAGGAGACTGCGATGAAGATCCGACGGCTGGTCGTCTTGGTGGCGGTTGTGGTTCTCGGGCTGATCGGTTGGAACCAGTACCAGCAGTCGCAGGAGCGGGCTGCCATGGAGCAGTACGAGGAGGCCATGGCCCTCGAGAAGGACGGCGAGTTTTTCCACGCCAGGGACCTGTATGAGCGAGTCATCCGCAACTACGGGCAAACGGAGGCCGCGACGATGGCCGCGCAGCAGCTCGAGGGGCTGACCGAGCGCGAGCGCGCCTACAAGGAGCAGCAGAAGGCGGACCGGCTGCAGCGGCTCTCGGGTGCGGCCGAGACCGGCGCATGGCTTGCCGAGGAGGGCGCCAAGGACCGCGACGCCAACCTCACCGAGGAGGAGCGCGCCAAGCGCCAGCGCAACCGCGTCCAGGAGGCAGTGGAGGCAGTCCGCGACGAGCTGCAGTAGGCTCTGGAACGGTGGAGGGAGGGGGGTATGCAACCGGCCGAACCGCTCGGCTTTGGCTCCAGGCTCGAGTCTAGCATCGGGTAGTGGGTCCCGATGCACGAAGGCTCGCCCGGACATCGGCACGAATGCGAGCCAGGAGCGATCGGCTGCGCCTGTGATGGGCCGCTGCGGACGGGCGCGGACCGGAGCTCTGGACTTCCTGTACAGATGAGTCCGCTTCGAGGCTCCGGCCTACGCCGGTACGTGCTCGAAGGCGTGGTCGAAGTCGGCGATGAGATCGTCGACGTCCTCGCAGCCGATCGACACGCGCACCAGGCCGTCGGTGATGCCCGCAGCGAGGCGATGGTCACGTGACATGGCCGCGTGGGTCATGCTCGACGGATGCTGGATCAGGGTCTCGATACCGCCGAGGGAGACCGCCAGCGTCATCAGCTCGACCGCGTTGAGCAGCGACGCTCCTGCCTCGACGCCGCCCTTGACCTCGAACGAGATGAGCGCGCCGGGGCCGTCCATCTGCCGGCTGGCCAGCTCGTGCTGCGGATGACTCTTGAGGCCCGGGTAGCGGACCCACTCCACCTTCGGGTGCTGCTCCAGGTACTCGGCGACCTTCTGCGCGTTGGCCTGGGAGGCGTGCACGCGCAGCGCCAGCGTCTTGATCCC
>CAZEJK010000231.1:0-8117 GCA_964512045.1 uncultured Thermoanaerobaculia bacterium | reverse complement strand
TCCGGGGCGGGGGCCAGGGCCAGTACCGGAGCCGGACCTGTCCCGGCGTAGCCGCGGTGGGTGGGTGGAGGGAAGCGAAGCCGGGTAGTTTCGTTGGGCGGTGCGCACCGCTCGACACCGTCTCGTCCTGCGCTAGAATGCCCCTACAGCCGCACAGGGGCATGGGAAGGACGCGGGGGTGATCCAGGCGATCAAGAGCCGACTCTGGGATCTACTGGCAGACCGTGAGGTCTCGCTGGCGATGGTGTACGACAGCCAGGGGCGCATTCTCTGGCACTGCGGGCGTTCGGTGCGTGGTACCACGGTTGACGGCGGCACCGGGTTCCCGCGCAGTCCGATCCGGCGCACGCTCGAGAACGGCGGCGCCGTGGAGGCCGAGGACGTGGTGAGCCTTCCGGATGCTGCAGAGCTGCCGGCGTCGGCGCAGGCACTGTACATCCGCAGTTTGCTGATCCTTCCCATTGGCAGTGGTCTGTTCCTGTACGTCGACAGCGGATCGAAAGACCGTTTCGAGCCCTCGGATCGGGAGGTGATCCGAGCGCTTGGAGCGTTGCTGTCCGAGACGCTCGCCGGGATCGAGCACGCAGACCGGGGACCAGTCGGCATCGCCGGCACGAGCGAGGGCGCCGGGAGGGTCCGTGCGCTGCTCGCTCGGTACGCGCTGGAGGAGGAGCCGGTGCTGCTGCTCGGCGAGACCGGCGTCGGCAAGACCTACCTGGCGGGGCTGATCCATCAGTACTCCGGCCGACGCGGCAGGCTGGTGAGCGTCCACGTGCCGTCGATTCCCGAGAGCCTCTTCGAGCGCGAGCTGTTCGGGCACACCCGCGGTGCGTTCACGGGCGCCGATCGCGACCGGAGCGGGTTGGTTGAGGAGGCAGAAGGCGGGAGCTTGCTGCTGGACGAGGTGAGCGAGGTGCCGCTGCACTGCCAGGCGAAGCTGTTGGAGGTCGTGGAGAGCCGCCGGTACCGAAGGGTGGGCGAGGCGCGTGAGCGGACCGCAGATGTCCGAATCCTCGCGGCGAGCAACAGGGACTTCACCGCCGGGCCGGAGGCGGCCGGCCTGCGGCCCGATCTGTACTACCGGCTCAGCGTGCTGCCGATCACGCTGCCACCGTTGCGCTCGCGGCCGGAGGATCTCCGCTGTCTCGTGGAGCAGAACCTCGATCTCCTCCGTGGCAAGCGACCTGGGCCCGGGTTCTGGAAAGAGATGTTGGCTCACGACTGGCCGGGGAATGTCCGTGAGCTGCTGCAGGTCCTCAAGCGTGCCGGAATCCAGCTGTCGGGACCCGAGATCGGCGACGAGGTGCGGACGGTGATCGGCTGCGGTGTCGGCGAGCAGGGCGACCGGCTCGATGCCGGGGCCGGGTCCGCAGTCCTCGAGGACATCGAGCATGCGATCGAGGGTGGCGCAACCTTCTGGGATACTGCGTGGCGGGCGTTTCTCGATCGCGAGATCAACCGTTCCCAGCTGCGATCGTTCCTCGAACGGCTGTATCGAACCCACGGCCATAGCCTGAAGGAGCTTTCCGCGGCGCTGAACATCGACTCGGAGGAGTACCCCCGGTTCGTGAGCGCCGTGCACAAGTACGAGGTGCACCCGGGCAAGCGCCGGATGTAGTGGCACGACGAGACGGTCTCGGAGTGCTACAGTGACATGGCTACAGACAACACGGAGTAGGCTGTGAAGACGTCCCTTGGGGCACGGAAGCTGATCCGTCCGGCGGTTCGAGCCGGGGCTGTGATGGCCGCGGTGCTGTGGGTCGTCGTGCTCGGTGCGGAGGAACCGCTGCAGGAGCTGCCGGTCGCGGGGCTCGAGGCACGGCTCGAGACGGCTTCGGACGAGGAGCGCCTGGAGATCCTCCATGAGCTGGCCTACAGGACGAGCTTCGTGTCGGTGGAGACGGGACGGCGGTACGGGCAGGAGGCGCTGGCTCTGGCGCGCCAGCTCGACGATCTGGTCGGAGAGGCTGCGGCGGAGCGGAACCTGGCGGTTGCAGAGAGTGTTGCCGGTGCGCATCAGACGTCGTTGGAGCACGCCACGCGCGCAGCGGAGCTGTATGAGCAGGCAGGCGTGCAGCGCGGGGTCGCGAGCTCACTCAACGTAATGGGTGTCTGCCACCGGATGATGGGCAACTACGACCAGGCGCTCGAGCTGTATCACCGGAGCCTCGAGATCGATAGGGAGCTGGACAACCTGGAGGGGGTAGCGCGCACGCTCGGCAACGTGGCCAATGTCCACTACGACCGTGGAGACTTCGCGCGGGCCTACGAGATCCATCTCGAGGAGCTCGAGATCGTGCGGCAGCTCGGAGACGAGCGTGGGATCTCGCAAGCGCTGAATAACATCGGTATCGCCCAGTACCAGATGGGCGACTACGATGGGGCCCTCGAGAGCTTGCTGGTGTCGCTCGAAAAGGACGAGGCGGCCGGGGACGAGGGCGGTGTGGCGAGCTCGTGTGCCAACATCGGCAACATCTTCATGGACATGGATCAGCTCGATAGGGCGCTCGAGTACTTCCAGCGCGCCCAGAAGCTGTACGCAAAGGTCGGCAACCTCTCCGGAGTGGCCGGGACCCACACGAACATCGGTAACGTGTACCAATTGATGCAGCGGTACGACGAGGCCGAGGCCGAGTACCGGAAGGTGCTTGCCTATGCCAGGGAGCAGGAAAGCAAGTGGGACATAGCGGCGACTCTGGACAACATCGGCGTGGTGAACCGGGATCGTGGCGATCTCGAGGCAGCATTGGAGCTGCACCGCCAGGCGCTGGCAATGTGGGAGGAGCTCGACGTTCGCGACGGGGTCGCCCGGAGCTCGCAGAACATCGGGCGGGCGCTCAAGCTGAGCGGGCGCCGACGCGACGCGACTGAGTACCTGGTGCGCGCTGTCCAGATCGCGGAGACGCTCGACGATACGGATCGGCTGCATCAGGCGAACGGGCTTCTCGCCGAGGTGCGTGAGGAGCTCGGCGACTACAAGGGTGCGCTGGAGGCGTTCCGAGCGGCGACGAACGCGCGCGAGATCAAGCTGAACGAACGTTCGAACCGGCGCGTTCAGGAGCTGGAGGCCCGCTATCAGGCCGAGAAGAAGCAGCGCGAGATCGACCTCTTGGAAGCCCAGAACGAGGTCGAGCGGCTGCGTACCAGCCGTGCGCACCTGCGCGCCAACCTGATCCTCGGTGGGCTCGGCGGTGTGCTGCTGCTCGTGGGCTGGCTCGGCTACCGCTACCGGACGCTGCTGGCGTTCTGGCGGCGGAGCAGCCAGATCGGGTCGTACCGGCTCAAAGACCGTCTTGCCGCCGGTGGAATGGGTGTCGTGTACCGTGCCGAGAGCCTCGGCGGCGGCTCGCGGCCGGTGGCGTTGAAGGTCATCCGTGACGAGCTGGCGGCGGATGCGACCGTCCGACGCCGGTTCTTGCACGAGGCGGCGGTCATCGATCAGCTGGATGACCCGCACGTAGTGCGAGTCCACGAGCGCGGCGAGCACGACGGACGGCTGTTCATCGCCATGGAGCTGCTCGAGGGTCGGTCGTTGGCAGAGCGCCTGGCGACCTCCGATCCGGTGCCGTTTGCAGAGGCGCTGCGGATCATCGCCCAGCTCCTCGCGACCACCGAGCGCCTTCATTCCAAGGGCATCCTGCACCGCGATCTGAAGCCGGAGAACGTCTTCTTGGTCAGCCAGGACGACGACCCGACCTTCGTCAAGCTCCTCGACTTCGGTCTTGCCCGCACGCAGACGCTCACCCGCCTGACGCAGACGGGGATGCTCATCGGGACGATCGCGTACCTGGCGCCAGAGGTGATTACCGAGCAGCGGTTCTCGGCCGCTTCGGACCTGTACGCCGTCGGGGTCATCGCGTACGAGCTCGTCACCAACCGACCGGCATTTCCCGGCGAGACGCCAGTGGAGATCATCAAGCAGGTGCTCGACGTGACCCCGGTTGAGCCGATACGCTATCGGCCCGAGATTCCATTGGAGCTCGACGAGCTGGTCATGTCCATGCTCGCCAAACGTCCCCAGGACCGGCCGAGCGAGACGGATGCGAGGGCCCGGATCACAGAGCTGACGATCGTTCGCGAGGAGACCGTCAGCTGACTCACTGATACCCGTATGGGTATGCGAGAGGAGCGCTCCGGGTATTGCATGCCGCTCCAGCGCAGGGACGTGCGAAGCGGAGACGCCGTGGTAGGAGGCTCTCCATTCTGCCGGAGGGTGTGGCACCGGGATTGCGTACTGAGTGGAGCGGAGGTTGCCATGAAGCGGAATCAGGCGTCGTGCTGCTGTGGTGTTGTTGCAGGTTTGCTGTTGGCGTGGTCGAGCCTCGTTGCTGCCGGCATGGCGTCAGCCGACAGTGCCGACTGGAAGTGCTGCGCTACCGACTCGGTGACGAGGGTTCGTGCGGACGGCTCGCCCGTTGTGGCCGAGCGCGTGGCCGCGGGTACGACCCTGTACATTCCGGCGGCCGCGCACAGCTCCGGTGCCGCCGGGACCCTTTGGCGGACCGATCTCGAGCTGCATAACCCAGGTGATGCAGCCGTAGCGGTGACCGTTGCTCTCCTGAAGCGGAACGAGAGCAACATGGAACCCGCGACCTCACAGCTGACGCTGGCCGCTGGCTCGAGTCAGCGTTTCGAGGACGTGCTTGCGGATCTGTTCAGCTTCTCGGGAGCAGCCGCGTTGCGCCTGGTGGTGAGCGATGGCGAGGTCCTCGCTTCGAGCCGGACGTACAACGACCGGCCGGACGGAACCTACGGTCAGCTGGTTCCGGCGTTCACCGCCGCCCAAGCGTTCGGCGACGGTGAGCCCGCGCGGATCGTACAGCTGTCCGAAAGTGACTCAGATGAAACCGGTTATCGCACGAATATCGGCCTGTTGAACCTTGGGTCCTCCACCCTCCTGGCCGAGCTGGACCTCTACACGAGTGACGGCACGTTGCTGGGCTCCGTGGATCAGTACGTGTCGCCGTACGAGTACCGGCAGCTGGATCGGGTGTTCCGACAGGTGACCTCGGTGACGGTGGACGACGGGTACGCCGTGATAGCAGGCTACGAACCGTTTCTTGCCTACGCTTCGGTGGTCGACAACAGGACCGGAGATCCGGTGTTCTTACCGGCGATGCGCCCGCCGCCCTCTGGCGCCCTGATCATACCGGCTGCTGCGCACGTTGGCGGAGCTGCTGGTACGGTGTGGCGTACGGACATGCAGGTGCACAACCCAGGTGCGACACAGTGTGCGTATACGGTGGAGCTGCTGGCGCGCAATCAGGACAACTCGACGCCCGCCTCCGTGGCCTTTCAGCTGGCGCCAGGGCGGTCCGTGCGCTACGGCGACGTGCTCGATGCGGTGTTCGGGTTCGAGGGTGCTGCCGCGCTCCGGATCACACCTCAGGGCTGCACGGTCGAGGTGACCAGCCGCACCTACAACGCAACGCCTACTGGAACCTACGGCCAGATGGTCCCGGCACGAGCCGCAGTGACCGCCATCTCCGACGGCGACTCGGCGCGTCTCATCCAGCTCGAGGAAAGCGGCTCGCCAGGGACCGGGTTTCGCACCAACATCGGTCTGGTCAACGTCACCGAGTCGCCGATCCAGCTGACGGTCGATCTGTACGACGCCACCGGTACCCACCTCGGCACTGTGGCAGCGCACGAGACGGCGCTCCGGCCGCTGGAGTACCGGCAGCTCGATCGTGTGTTTGGACGCGTGACGTCGAGTGCTGTCAGCGACGGGTACGCCGTCGTGTCGGCCAGCACCGCGGGTGGCGCGTTTCTCGCGTACGCCTCGGTGATCGACAACCGCACCGGCGACCCGATCTTCGTGCCGGAGCTGGTGCCGGCAGGAACGCTCGCGGTGACGCGACAGTTCGTGGAGACCTCGTACTGGCTCCTCGATCTGGAGATGCTGTCCGACACGGTTGGCTGGGCGGTTGGTGATCCACATTGGGACGGCGTCGCCAAGGCGATGCGCTCGACGCTCCTGCGGACCAGCGACGGAGGATCGACGTGGGAGGCGCAGCCGATTGGCGAGACCGCGCCTCTGAATGCTGTGGAGTTTGCCGGCACCAGCGACGGCTGGGCCGTCGGTGATGAGGGTCTGATCCTCCACACGGCGGACGGCGGCGCCAGCTGGAACCGCCAGACGGTTTCGACCTCGGATAGCCTGCGAGCCGTATCGTTCGTGGACGCCCAGCAGGGTTGGGTGACGGCAGTCCGGGCGATCCACTGGGACCACTGGGGTGACGCCGACAACTGGCGGGCCTCCGTATGGCACACCTCCGATGGTGGTGCATCCTGGGTCGAGCAGCACGTGGCGGATGATGCGAGCATCCTCCACGGGGTGCAGTTCCTCGACAGCCAGACCGGCT
The DNA here is from genome assembly GCA_964512045.1 of uncultured Thermoanaerobaculia bacterium. Taxonomy (GTDB): domain Bacteria; phylum Acidobacteriota; class Thermoanaerobaculia; order Thermoanaerobaculales; family Sulfomarinibacteraceae; genus CAZEJK01. The sequence continues at coordinate 1,752 of CAZEJK010000231.1, read as the reverse complement.
GGGCGGTGGGTGCACGCTACCTCGGAGACGACCCGTGGCCCGAGCACGCGGTGGCGATCTATCACACCCGTGACGGCGGTCAGAGCTGGACCGATCAGTCGCCAGGAGAGCTCGCGATCACGGCCACCGACATCGAGGTCGTGAGTGCCGACCACGCGTGGGTGACCGGGTTCGTGACCAACTCAGGCGAAAGCGGTGGCGCCACCTTCCGAACGGACGATGGCGGTACGACCTGGCAGCGCCATGAGCCCGGGCAGTTCTTCGACCTGATGTGGGACGTTGAAGCGTTGGATGCCGATCGTGCCTATGTCGTCGGGGCGAACTACGTCGGCGCATGGGGCCCGCCCGTGTACCGGACACTCGACGGTGGGGCGACCTGGGAGAAGGTGATCCAGGAGCGGCACGACAGCGAGGGCATCCAAGGGCTGGTGTTGACCGGGAGCCGAGCCGTGGGCGTGGGTGACCACGACATTCTCGTCGTCTCCTCCGATCCGTGGGGCGAGTACGGGTGGCCGAACGGAGAGAACCTCTTCGAGCAGAGCTACATCAGCACCCACTACAAGCTCGAGGACGTGTTCTTCGCCAGCGACATGTCCGGCTGGGCCGTCGGTCGCAAGACCTTTGGGCCGTACCTTTGGGGACAGGTCATCTTGCACACGGCGGACGGCGGGGTGACCTGGACCGAGCAGTACGAGCAGGCACCGCGCATGGACAGCCTGTTCAGTGTCTTCCGTCTCGATGCGGTGGCCTTCGTCGATGAGCAGACAGGCTGGGCGGTTGGGAGGTCCGAGATGGTCGACGATGGCGGGTGGGAGCAGCGGGGCGCGATCCTGCACACCTCAGATGGCGGGGCCACGTGGGTCGATCAGGGTCAGAACCTGGAGGACGATCTGAGCGCAGAGTTCTTCGACGTGCAGTTCTTCGATGCCAATCATGGCTGGGCGCTCGAGAAGGGCCACTACGACGGCGCATCCGGAGGGATGCGGCTGTTCCTCGCCGAGACCAGCGATGGAGGCGCGAGCTGGCAATGGGTGTCCACCGGTATCGACGCGTCGTTGAGCGTCGGCTTCGAGACCGTTCTTGGCGGGTTCCACTTCACCGATCCCATGCATGGCTGGGCCGTGGGGGGTCTCGGGGAGATTGTCCACACCTCCGATGGCGGCCAGACCTGGACCGCTCAGCAGCACGATGCGGTCTCCCCGCACATGCTCCAGGTGACGTTCACCGATACCGACACGGGGTGGATCGCGGCAGAGCGTGGTGTGTTTGCGACCATCGATGGAGGCGCCACCTGGACTCGGCGTGAGCTTGGCCTCGGCGGCGACCTCCACGACATTCAGTTTCCGAAGCCGGCAACGGGTTGGGCGGTCGGCGACTGGGGTGCGGTGTTGCGGACCACCGACGCCGGCGCCTCGTGGACTGCGGTGGACAACAGCAGCGCACTGAGCCTGCTCGGGCTGCATTGCGTCCGCTCCGACCTGTGCTGGGCTGTCGGTGTTTGCGGCGAGATCGTCAGGATCGGTCGACCGTGAGCGACCAGGTCGCGTTGGGTGCGTGCTGTGAGCTTCTCCAACCAGCCTCCGGAGCGTGCTGCGAGCGCCTCGAACCGTTCGATGGGTGAGGCGCACGCAGCAGGTTACCGGCCATCCGGTTCCCGGCGGATGCTTCGAGTTTTCGAAGATACGGAGTTTTGAGTCGCCAACGCGGCCGCGGGCCGCAACCAAAGTGATGCTCCGGTAGTGCCGGTCCCGC
>CAZEJK010000230.1:0-8130 GCA_964512045.1 uncultured Thermoanaerobaculia bacterium | reverse complement strand
CTGCTCGCCTGGAAGACACCTTTCCTTTCCACTGCGCCTCCGCAGAAGGCTTTCAACACGAGCAATGTGAAAAGGCTTGACCTTCTGAACGAGGTGTGTGATACAGTTCGTTGTAAGAGGAGGAATCCGACCATGGTCAGCAGACCCATCACCCTCGTCTGCGTGCTCTTTGCAGTTGCCGCCATGATGATGCCAGCACTCAGCACTGCTCAGGAGACTCGCTCCATCGCGTGCACACCCAGCGACCCCACACCCGGCGACGGTCAGATGACCCTGTCGATTACCGCCGATACGGGAACAGTGCAGATCAACACCGTGACTGCGACCAACGCCACTCCTCCCGACGCAGGGACTGCGCAAGCTGCTCTGAGCTGTGTGGGAGCAGGTCCCCAGTCGTGTACGCTCACTCTTGCTCAGATCGCGGCCGGCGCAGCCTCGTGGTCGGCCAACATCTCGGATACCGGTGGTGGCTCCGCGGTAAACTGCGGGCCGTACACCAACGCTGACGGTCTCCCGGTCGAGCTGCTCTCGTTCGAGATCGAGTAACGCGTACGACACTCCCATCGACGGGAACTGCACGCCCCATCTCGCAGAGATGGGGCGCTTCCGTTGTCGCACACCAGTATCAATCGCAACCTGATCACCCCACGCCTCCAGTGAATGCGGTACCATGTGAGCTGCGTTGACCAGTAGTGCCACGCAGTGTGCAGCCACACGGGGTCGGCTGCGGATCTGCGGGCGGAACAGGATGCATGGGTGCCTTCGGCCACACAGATCGAGGGAAAGTACGAGATTCTCGAGAAGCTCCATGAGGGGGGCATGGGGGCGATCTACAAGGTCCGCCACCTCCTTCTGGGTGGCATCCGTGTTGTCAAGGTGATCCGACCCCAGCTCGGCGACGGTGCCGAGTTCAAGGAGCGGTTCCTCCGCGAAGCGAAGATCGCGTTCCGTCTCCCCCACCGCAACATTGCACAGCTGTTCGACTTCTCGGTTGACGAGCAGGGCAACGCCTACATCGTCATGGAGTTCATCGATGGCGTCAACCTCGAGGAGGTCATCGAGCGTCCCGGCGCCGCCGGCCTGCCGCTGGCGCTCGAGATCACCCACCAGGCGCTATCCGCTCTCGCCGTCTTGCATCGCAAAGGTTTCATCCACCGCGATATCTCGCCGGACAACCTGATGCTCACCCGCGACGAGGAGCACCGGCCGCTGGTCAAGCTCATCGATCTGGGCATCGCCAAGGAGCTCGGCAGCGAGAGCAACCTCACCCGCGCCGGGGCGTTCGTCGGCAAGCTCAAGTACTGCCCTCCAGAACGCCTCAAAAGCGAGGGCGACGCCGCCGTCGATGCGCGCAGCGATCTGTACGCGTTCGGCATCGTGCTGTACGAGCTCCTCACTGGAAGCCACCCGATCCAGGGTCGCGACACGGCGTCGATCGTCGGTGGGCAGCTGTTCCGCGATCCGGTACCGTTCTCGGATAGCGATCCCGAAGGCCGCGTCCCCGAGGAGGTCCGTGCCATCGTCCTGCGCTCGCTGGAGAAACGTCCGGAGGATCGCTTTCAGAGCGCCCGCGAGTTCCGAGAGGCGCTCGAGCCGTTCCGCCAGCAGTACCCGGTCTCGCAGCGCGACCTCGATCACGCCCTCAGCTCCGCCCCGCCGACGGTTCGTATCCAGGTCCAGAAGCAGAAGCCTGGCAGCACCCAGAACCGACTTGACGCTCAGTTTGGAGCGGGCGCCACGACACCCAGCGGCCGCACTCCGAGCCATCAGCAGACTGCCAGCTCGGCACCTCCAGCGGCTCAGGAGGCGGATGACTCTGTGCCATCCTCGACGATGGTGGCGCCACTGCCGGGTGCGAAGCGACGGGTTGCCGCGCAGACGCCCCCGCCGCTTCCCGGCGACGAGGGAGCAGCCGCCGACCGGACCACCGCCGAGCCCCAGGGTGCCACCGTTGCCGATGTGCGAGGCCTGAACCGCCAGCAGCAGCAGCTCGTCGACGACATCCGCCAGGCGATGGCCGAAGGCGACACGTCCAGCGCGCGAAAGAACCTCGAGATCCTGCGTGCGATCGCCCCGGACTCCTCCGAGGTCGCTGAGCTCGACACTGCCCTGGCCTCCCCGGCGACATCGGATGAAGAGCTCCTGTCAGGCGCCGTCGATGCCATCGAGCAGGCACTGGAGCGGTGGAACCTGCCCGAAGCAGAGCGGCTCCTGTCCGAAGCGCGCGCGCAGCATCCGCAAGCCGACTGGTCGGAGCTCGAGACCAGAATCGAGGAGATTCGCCGCGGCGAAGCGATCTCCTCAACGGCCGCTCGAGTCAACCAGCTGATCGCCGAGGGACAGCTCGACGCGGCGGCGAAAGCGCTCGCCGACGCATCCGCCGAGCACGGTGAGGTCGAGCTGTTCCATCTCGCGCAGCTCCGACTCGACGAGGCCCGCCGCGACGCCGAGGCAGCGGTCGGCGAGGCGGTGGAGAGCGCGCACCAGCTCATCGGCCAGGGAGAGCTGGACGCAGCTGCAGCGGCGATCGCAGAGCTCACGCAATCCTACGGTCAGCGGCAGGACATCGCCGACCTGAGCGCCACGCTCGAAGCAGCTCGAGCCCGAGCTGAGCTCGCCGCGGAGCTCGAGGCTGCCCAGCAGGCACTGGATGCCGAGGATCCGGCAACCGCCATGATCCGCCTGGACCGGGCACTCGCCCTCGACGACGGCTCCACCGAAGCGCTGCAGCTGAAAGAAGCCGCGCAGAAGAAGATCGCGGAGACGGAGCAGGAGCAACGCACGGCTGACATCCAAGGCCGCGTCGAGGCAATCCGCAGCGCTCTCGCCACTGGCGAGCTGACAACTGCGGAGGAGCAGCTCGCGTCAGGAAAGGTCAGCTACCCCGACGAGCCAGTGTGGCGCCAGCTGACCGCCGAGCTCACGGCTGCGCGCGATCAGCACGCTCGTCAGGAGCAGCTTGACGCGCTGCTCACCGAGGCGGCCCACCTGCTCGACCAGGGCAACGCGGAGGGCGCCCTCGAGCGAGCGAACCAGGCGCTCGAGCTCGCGCCAGACGACCCGAAAGCCCGCACGCTCCGAGACACCGCCACGTCAGCACTGGCCACGGCCCAGGAACAGGCCGGAGCCGCCGAGCGTCAACGTCAGCTCGAGACTGCGGCGGACCAGATCCGCTCCGCCCTCGCAGCCGGCGATCTGGACACCGCCCGCGACCGACTGACGAGCGCTGAGGAGGCCTTTGGTACCGATCCAGCTCTGACCGAGCTCCACGAGAGGATCGAAGGCGCCCGCGAGGCCGCCGAGGAGAGCGAGCGGCGCGCTGAGGAGGAGCGCCGACAGGCAGAGGTCGCCAAACGGCGCCAGCGCCAGATCGCCGAGGTCGTCAGCTCAGTTCAAGCATCGCTCGCCGCTGACGATCCGGACCGAGCCGCGGCGCAGCTCGAAGACGCGGCGGCGGTGCTGGGAGAGTTCACCGAGGCGACGGAGCTACGCCAACAGGTCGCTCAGGCACAGCAGCGCCAGAAGGACGCCGCCATCGTCCAGGCGACCACGCGTGCGTTCGAAGAAGCGCTCGCCCGCGGCGACCTCGCCGAAGCCGAGCAGCACCTCGATGCTGCTCGGCGGAACCTGGCAGAACCACAGCCGCTCGAAGATCTCAGAGGTCGGCTGGAGCATACCAAGCAGCAGCGCGCCGAGCAGCATGCGCAGGCTGCCGCCGAGGCCCGGGACCTGATCGCACGCGGCGAGCTGGATCGGGCGGCCACCGTGATCGAGGAGCTGGGTGACGCAGCCCAAGCCGCTGACGTGCAGAGGGAGCTCTCCGAGCACCGTGAACGGGCCGAGCGCGCTGCGAAGGTCAGGACGCTCACCGAACAGGCCGGGGAGCACCGCACAGAAGGTCGTCTTGACGACGCGGCGCGTCGCCTCGAGGAGGCCCTGGAGCTGGATGCGGCCGACCAACAGGCCAGATCGCTGCTCACCGAGGTCCGCGAGGAGATCGCCGAACGCCAACGTGCGCACGGCCGTGCCGAGGCCGCCAAGCGGATCGAGTCGCTGCTCGCAAGCGGCAAGGCTTCGAAAGCGGCCAAGCTGCTGGACAAGACGGTAACCAGATGGGGCGACGGTGCGGAGCTCACTGCGGTCCGTCAGGACCTGCACGCTGCGCGAACGGCGCCGGAACGTGACGAGACAGCAGCGCCGAGCGAGGTCTCGGCGCGCCCCAAGTGGCTGATCCCTGCACTCGCAGCCGCGGTCCTGCTCTGCGTGGTCGCAGCCATCTGGTGGATCTCGGGGCGTGGCGAAGGGACACAGTCACCGCCGGTGTCAGGCTCCGGCCAGGTCATCGTAGACGCCACCCCCTGGGGAGAGGTCGTCGAGATCGCCGCAGAGGATGGACGGTTGGTCGAGCTTCCGACGGATCGGTTCACGCCGTTGTCGCTTTCTCTCGAAGCCGGCAGGTACACCATCACCGTGCGCAACCCCGCCTACGATGCTCCGGTGGAGACGAGCGTCGAGGTCGCTGCGGACGGTACGGCTCGCTCGCTCGCGGAGTTCCCAGCCGACGTGGACGGCTTGCTCGAGCGGTTGGGGCTGTAGGGAGGGACGGATGCGAACCGCACGCCGCGCACTCGTCCTGCCCACGCTCGTCGCTCTCCTCCTCGGAGCCGCTACGACCGTGCACGCCGACTTCAAGGAGAGCTACCGCGCGGGAATCGAGGCAGTGGACGCAGAGGACTGGGATGCGGTGGTCCGCCACATGCAAGCGGCGATCGCCGATCGGTCCTCCGCCGGCACGAAGGTCAACATCTACGGCATGCGGTTCGTACCGTACATGCCCTACTACCACCTCGGTCTGGCGCAGTACAAGCTGCAGAACTGCGAGGCGACCGTCGAGGCCCTCGAGCAGTCACTTGCGGAAGGCGTCGTGCAAGAGGACAGGGATCGGCTCACCCGGCTCGAGTCCATGCTCAGCGACTGCCGCGGCGTGCTCGCCAGCCGAGCGCCGCCGACGCCGAACCCTGCCGTCGTCACGGCGGTCGATGACGCCGAGACCGCAGTTCAGCGCGCAGAGTCGGCACTCGGACAGCTGCAGCGACAGATCGCCAGCCCAGATCCGGCGACCGTGTGGCGTGCGAACGCCGACCTTCGACGTCAGAGCAGCACCGCCGAGCAAGCGATCGCCGACGCACGGCGACTGCTCGCAGAAGGCAGGGAGCAGGGTTCGCTCGAGCAGCTGACCCAGGCCCGCGACGAAGCAGCCGGCGCCACACGGACCCTGCAATCGCTCTCGTCCGAGGTCCGTCGACTCGCGAACGTTGAGCGACAGCGCCGCGAGGAGGAGGAGCGGCGCCGGCTCGAGGCAGAGCGGCGCCAACGCCTGATCGAGGAGATCCAGCGGCTCCGACAGGATGGGCAATCCGTACTGGACGCCAGCGAGAACGTGAGTGGCGGAGCGCTCGCAGGCCGTGTCACGGCTCTCACCGGAACCCTCGAGACCGCGGCCGGGGATCTCGCCGACGCCCCGCTCGAAGAGCTGGAGACGCTGCGGGACCGGCTGGCTCGCTCGATCACCGAGGTGGAGTCGGAGATCGCCCGTGTGCAGAGCTTGCCCACACCGACCCCGCGGCCGAGCCCAACTGCGACACCCCGACCCGCGCTCCCGACGCCGACAGCTCCGGCCGAGCGTCCAACGGTTCCTCCAGCTGAGGACGGAGTACCGGCGCTGCTGCGCGACGGGGCCGCCGCCTTCCTTGCTGCCCGTTACGAGAACGCCGTCGACCTCCTCCAGCAGGTTGATGCTGCAACGCCACGACAGCGTCTGGCACAGCATGTTCTGCTTGCAGCGGCACAGTTTGCCCTGTCGCGGACGGAGGGGAATCCGGAACGGATCAGCGCGGCCAGCGCTAGCGTTCGCGAGGTGACAGAGATCGATCCACAGTTCGAGCCCGATCCGATCGACTTCTCACCGGCGTTTCGAGACTTCTTCGCATCCATCGAACCGTAGGTTCACGGGACCGCGGAGAATTCCGGATGGCGCCATTGCGTTCAAGATGTCGTACCATGGAGGCAGACGAACGTACGAAGAGCCCGGCTCTCGGGATCCCGGCGGAGCGCGAACGTTCTCCGTTGGGAGAGAGCTGAGTGCAGCGAGATGTAGGATGTGACCTGAGTCGTAAAAGGAGGATCCCATGAAACGGTTCATTGCGGTTGCTGCCGGCGTCATTCTCGGGTGTGGTCTGATCGTGCCCGTCGCTGTGGCGCAGACCAACGCCGAGGTCAACGCCGGCATCCAGTTCAACTTCTCCACGCCCGGAGCGCGCAGCCTGGGGCTCGGTGGTGCGTTCCTCGGACTCGCAGACGACGCCACGGCCGCGTACACCAACCCTGCGGGCCTGACCACCCTGTCCAAGCCCGAGATCTCGTTCGAGGGCCGTCAGTGGGACTACACGAGCACCTTTACCGATAGCGGTCACGGATTCGGCCCACCATCCAACGAGGGTCTCGACACCGTGGCAGGTCTACAGGACGGAGAAGCCAGCTCGGACACCACGGGTCTGTCGTTCCTGTCGTATGTGTACCCGAAGAACCGATGGGCATTTGCCGTATACCGCCACGAGCTGGCGAACTTCGAGACGGACTACCGGACGCAAGGCGCTTTCTTCGGCGCGGAGGGTAGTGTCTCCCGGTTCTTCCCGGTTCGCGCCCAGATGCAGCTCGACATCGTCAACTACGGCGCGTCACTCGCCTACCGGCTGAGCGATGCCTTTACTTTGGGTGTCGGCGTCTCGTTCTACGAGTTCGAGATGGACTCGCTCACCGAGCGGTTCGCCCTCGGAACGAACTTCTACGGCGCGCCGAGCTACGACCCGGCAAACGTCATCAACTACCAGCAGCAGCTGGGAGACGATGATGACACGAGCTTCAACGTCGGCATTCTGTGGAATCTGAGCGACGCCGTCAGCCTCGGTGCAGTCTACCGGCAAGGCCCGGAGTTCGATGTTGCCGCCGCCAACATCGCCGGCCCAGCCGCAGGAACACCCGGCCAAGTGTTCACAGCCGTGGATGCCAGCTTCACCGTACCCGATGTGTACGGCCTGGGGCTCGCCTTCCGGCCATCGGACGTGGTACGGATCGCCATCGACTGGAATCACGTCACCTACTCCGACCTCACCGACGACCTTCAGAACCTGTTCGGCGCCGGATCCCTCGCAGCGACCCAGCTGCTCACCGTCGACGATGCCGATGAGATCCACGCTGGGTTCGAGTACGTCTTCGTGAACGGCCCGTTCCCGATCGCCATCCGCCTCGGCACCTGGTACGACCCGGCACACAAGATGTACTTCGACGGCGACCCGGGAGCCGACTCCACGCAGCAGACCTATGCAGCGCTGTTCCGTGAGGGCGACGACGAGATGCACTACTCCGTCGGTTTCGGGTTCATCCTCGGCGAGAGCTTCCAGCTCGATGTGGCGGCCGACTTCTCCGATCCGATCGACACCATGTCGCTATCTGGAGTGTACCGGTTCTAGCGTGACACCAGCCGCGAGCCCGGCTTCGCGGACAACCAATGACGAGCCATCCAAGGGGCCGCGTCCAGCGGCCCCTTGTGCTGTGCGACAGAGTTGGGATGACCCGGCAGCCCGCCCCGAAACCCTGAAGCCCCGACCTGTCGGGTCGTCCTGTGGGCTTCGCGGTCACTGCACGCCCATCGTCCGGGTCCGGCAACCGGCTGCCGGGTCCGGGACCGATGACCGGGGCCGTACACCGGGTCCGGGAGGCCATCGTTCTCCGACGGGATCTCTCCGCTCGCCAGGTGCTCAGCGGCTGCAACGAAGTCGTGTGATGCCGGCACGGAGATGGCCCACGAGAGCTCGGTCGAGATGACGTGGTGAGCCGGTATGCGGGGGGTACTCCGGACCTTCTCTCATGAACCGCCCACCGCGGCTACGCCGTGGCACGCGCTCGCGGCGTGAGGGCCAATCGAGACGAGGGAGTCTGGCAGGGGCGACGACGCAACGGCCCGGACCCGGATCTGGTCCCGGCGCCGGCCACACAGCGGGCCGCGCGGCTGCAGGTCTGACCTCGTGGTTCTCCACCTCCGCTCAGCGGGTGCACATGAGACCCACAGCA
>CAZEJK010000229.1:0-8197 GCA_964512045.1 uncultured Thermoanaerobaculia bacterium | reverse complement strand
CGCGCGGATGCTCGCCCTCGCCCACGACCTGCAGGGCAAGCTCGACCGCGGCGAGCACCCTGACCAGGCCACGCTCGCCGCCCGGCTCGGCTTCACCCGCGGCCGGCTGTCGAAGCTGCTCGACCTGACCCTGCTCGCCCCCGACATCCAGGAGGAGGTCCTCCACCTCGAAGCCGTTGATGGTGTCGAGTCTCTCGCCGAGCGCGACCTGCACGAGATCGCCCGCCGGCCCGCGTGGGCCGATCAGCGTCGTGCATGGGCGGCGCTGGGCTGTGGTCACTGACCGTTCGGCCTCTCTGCCCATCGCCCCGAAGCTGTCGTGTCGCCCGCTGCCTGCCTCGGCCTGGGGACCCTCTTGACCAGGTATCGCGTTCAGTATAGTGTTCACTATAGAAATTACACGCTGTGCACAGCGCCGAGAGGGTGATGACAAATACCGACTTTGCAAGCCTGGTCAAAGCACTACACGTCAAACGTGGCCTGTCTCAGGAGCAGCTTGCGTGAGAGATTGGCGTGTCTTTCAGAACGGTCAACGTGTGGGAGAACGGCCGCAGGAAGCCACAGCCATTCCTCGTGAAGAGGCTTCACGAAATGGCGAACGAGGCTGGGTTGGACCTCAGCGAGTACTCGGAGGCCGACGATGAGTCCTAGCTCCACCCACAAGGCGCCCGGGCCAAGGAGGCGGACTTGGTAAGACGTAAAGATATCCTGGAGTCCCTGACTCGTGTCCGCCTGCTGGACCTCGCGCGCACGCTCGACGTGCCGGGCCTCAGTGGGCAGGCGAAGGGGATCATCGCAGACACTCTCGCGCGCAAGCGGTCCATCTCGACCGAGGCGCTGCTGGGGCAGCTCAAGCGAGACGAGCTGAAGGCGATCTGTCGGGCTGCGGGGCTGGACGATAGCGGAAGGAACAAGGCGCTGATCATTCGCCGGATCCTGGGTCAGGAGACGTCGCTCCCCAGGGAGGAGACGGTATCCTCCTCCAACAGGCCCAGGCGTAGAGCCAATGGGAGGAGCAGCGGCACAGTTGCCAACGACGCACCAACACCAGCAGCGAGGGGAAACGGGGCCACCCTCGGCTTCGAGCAAACGCTCTGGCAGGCCGCCGACAAGCTGCGCAACAACCTGGACGCGGCAGAGTACAAGCACGTGGTCCTCGGTCTCATCTTCCTCAAGTACATCTCCGATGCCTTTGAGGAGAAGCGTGCCACGCTGGAGGCCGAGCGAAAAGCCGGAGCAGACCCTGAAGATCCGGACGAGTACCGCGCCGACAACATCTTCTGGGTGCCCAAGGAGGCCCGCTGGCAGCACCTACAGGGAACGGCAAAGCAGCCCATCATTGGCAAGCTCATCGACGACGCCATGGTGGCCATCGAGCGCGACAACCCGACGCTCAAAGGCGTGCTGCCCAAGGACTTCGCGCGCCCCGCCCTCGACAAGCAGCGCCTCGGCGAGCTGATCGACCTGATCGGCACCATCGGCCTCGGCGACAAGGAGAACCGATCGCGCGACGTGCTCGGTCGCGTCTACGAGTACTTCCTGTCATCGTTCGCGTCGGCAGAGGGCAAGAAGGGCGGTCAGTTCTACACGCCCCAGTGCGTGGTGCGCGTGCTCGTCACCATGCTCGCGCCTTACAAGGGCCGCGTCTACGACCCGTGTTGCGGCTCGGGCGGCATGTTCGTGCAGAGCGAGAAGTTCGTTGAGGCCCACGGTGGTCGAATCGGCGACATCAGCATCTACGGCCAGGAGTCGAACCCCACCACCTGGCGTCTCGCCAAGATGAACCTGGCCATCCGCGGCATCGACGCCAACCTCGGCGGTGAGTGGGGCGACTCGTTCCACAAGGACCAGCACAAGGACCTCAAGGCCGACTACGTGCTGGCCAACCCGCCTTTCAACGACAGCGACTGGGGCGGGGCACGCCTGCGCGAGGACGTGCGCTGGAAGTACGGCACCCCGCCCGCGGGCAACGCCAACTTCGCCTGGGTTCAGCACTTCCTGCACCACCTGGCGCCGGCGGGCCTGGCCGGCTTCGTGCTCGCCAACGGCAGCATGTCGTCGCAGCAGTCCGGCGAAGGTGAGATCCGCAAGGCCATCGTCGAGGCCGACCTCGTCGACTGCATGGTCGCGCTGCCCGGCCAGCTCTTCTATTCGACGCAGATCCCGGTTTGCCTGTGGTTCCTCTCCCGCGACAAGAAGAACGGCCTCGGCGGTCGCGGTAAGAAGATGCGCAACCGCAAGGGCGAAACCCTCTTCGTCGACGCCCGCAAGCTCGGCACGATGATCGACCGTGTTCACCGCGAGTTCACCGACGCCGACATCGAGCGCATCGCCGACACCTACCACCGCTGGCGTGGCGACGGCGCCGGCAAATATGAGGACGTACCCGGCTTCTGCAAGAGCGCGACGACCGAGGAGATCGAAGCGAATCACTTCGTGCTCACGCCAGGCCGCTACGTCGGCGCCGAAGAGGTCGAGGACGATGATGAGCCCTTCGAAGAGAAGATGGCCCGCCTCGTCACCAAACTCGATGAGCAGTTCAAGGAAGGCGCGAAGCTCGAGAAGGCGATTCGACAAAACCTGAGGGGGCTTGGGTATGGGGGGTGAGTGGACAAGCCGCCCACTTCGAGACTGCGCCGTCTGGTATTCGGGCGGAACGCCGAGTAAGGGCAACCCGGACTACTGGAACGGCGATATTGCGTGGATCAGCGCGAAGAGCCTCACTGAGTTCTTAGTTGGTGACTCGGAAGACAAGGTAACGGAGGCCGGCGCGAACAACGGCACTCGTCTCGTTCCGAAGGACACGATTCTCTTCATCGTCCGCGGGATGAGCCTGAAGAGCGAATTCCGGATGGGGATCACTACCAGGCCGGTGACGTTCAACCAGGATTTGAAAGCCTTGGTTGCGGTAGATGACGTTCTGCCTGCGTTTCTCGCTTACGCGATCAAGGCGCGCACACCAGAAATCCTAGGTTTCGTGGGCGAAACGGGGCATGGGACCGGGGTCCTACCAACCGACAGGATTCAGGGCCTGGAGATCCCCCTACCGCCTCTCGACGAGCAACGCGCCATCGCCCACATCCTCGGCACCCTCGACGACAAGATCGAACTGAACCGCCGGACCAACGAGACGCTCGAGGCCATGGCCCGCGCGCTCTTCAAGTCCTGGTTCGTCGACTTCGACCCCGTGCGCGCCAAGGCCCAAGGCAAAACGCCCACCGGCATGGACCCGGCCACCGCCGCCCTCTTCCCCGGCGAGTTCCAAGACTCCGAGCTGGGGGAGATCCCGAAGGGGTGGCGAGCAACCACCTTGGGTGCGGAGGCTGAGCGTTGTGGCGGTGTTATTCAGACTGGCCCCTTCGGAAGCCAGCTCCATGCCTCTGACTACGTACCCGAGGGCATTCCTGTGGTCATGCCTAAGGACATCAACGCCCGCCGCGTGTCGACCACCGACATCGCCCGCGTCCGAGAACACGACGCCGAGCGACTGTCTCGCCATCGCCTTCTGGTCGGCGATATCGTCTACAGCCGTCGCGGCGATGTTGAACGCCATGCGCTGATCGGCGAGCGCGAGACAGGCTGGCTTTGCGGCACCGGATGCCTGCTCGTGCGCCTCGGGCCGACCTGGCCGTCTCCTCTGTTCGCCTCGATGGCCCTGGATCGACCAGAGACGAGGGCATGGATCGTTCAACACGCCATCGGCGCAACCATGCCGAACCTCAACACCGGCATCTTGACGGCAGTGCCACTCGTGGTTCCGCCAGATAGCGTCATCGCCCCATTCGCGCGTGCCGGCGATCAGCTCCAAGCTCTCGTTGTGGCTCGGGACCTCGAGAGTGCAACGCTAGCGAAGACCAGGGATGCGCTCCTGCCTCGGTTGCTCTCGGGCGAGCTGCCGGTGTCCTCTGCCGAGCGCGTGTTCAACCAACGGCACCAGGGGACAGCGAGATGAGCAGCCGAAGCCCTGGCCGGTACAACCTCCACCGCCTCGGGTGGACCGCGTTCGAGGACGTGTGCATGCAGATCATGCGGGTCGTGCTCGGCGAAACGTGTACCCGCTTTCGGCCCGGTGCAGACGGTGGACGTGATGGGTGGTTCCAAGGCGTAGCCGCTAGCAACTTCGTGAACCAAGAGAACCTCAGTGGCGCATTCGTCATTCAGTGCAAACACACCTCGCTTGCCCATGCGCCACTCGACGTAGCCAACCTCAAGAAGGAGATCGAAAAGGTTCGAGCACTCGCAGCGAAGCATCCCTGCCACTACGTCCTCATGACGAACCGTCAAGTGACTGCGCAGGCGGAAGAAAAGATCCGAACGGCGATCGAAGCCCTTCCCGGAGTTGGCCGTTGCCTCGTGCTGGCCGAGACGTGGATCGAAGACACCATCGATGCCCACCCGCGCCTGCTACGGATGGTGCCTAGACTGTACGGCATCGGCGACCTTTCGCAGATCGTCTCTTTCGTTCTGCAGGAACAGACCAGAGCTGTCCTTGAGGACCTCGCGGTGCCGCTGCGCACCTTTGTTCCAACCGACTCGTACCGGCGCGCTGAGAGAGCGCTGCATGACCGTCGGTTCGTGGTCTTGGTGGGGCCCCCCGCGTCAGGGAAGTCTGCCATTGCGGCAAACCTCTGCCTCGTGAATCTCGCACAGAACGTGGACGTACGGGTTCTGCGGATCGAGCAGGCAGATCAGTTCAAGAGCACTTGGTCTCCGGCGGACTCGAAGATGATCTACTGGGTCGACGACGTCTTCGGCGAAACGACCTTGGACGAACAGCGTCTGCGAGAGTGGGCGGCAGCGCTCGACAAGGTGGAGGCCGCACGGAAACGCAGTGCGCGCATCGTGTTCTGCACGCGAGATTACATCTTGTCCGCTGCAGAGCGGAAGCTGAAGCGTTCGAAGGCCGATTTCATCAGCGATTCTCGCGTGAGGGTCGAGGTTACTGCGCTGTCGACGGACGAGAGGGAAGGCATCCTCTACAACCACATCAAGGACGGCGACATCACGAAGGACCAGAAGCGCGCGCTGAAGAAGCACCTTCCCATGCTGGCTCGTCTTGGGTCGTTCTCGCCTGAGTTGGCCAGGCGCCTCGGGAGCAAGCGTTTTCATCAGGCCCTGCGGTATCAGCCCGACGAGCTGCGGGCCTTCTTTGACAAGCCGGTTCAACACTTTCGTGACGTCATTCATGGCCTGTCAAACAGCGAGATGGCGGCTCTGTCTGCATGTCTGCACAGCGGCAACGCGCTGGCCGATCCGGTCGCTGACGGTGCGGTGGCAGACGCCGTTCTGCGAACCTACGGCGTCTCGATCCATTCCGTGCGCGACTCGCTCGAGGCGCTCGAGGGGAGCCTCGTCAAGCGCGTGAGGCAGGCGACAAGCCAAACGTGGCAGTTTCATCACCCGTCGATGATCGAAGCTCTGCAAGAGGAACTGGCGGAACGGTCTGCACAGTTGGCGCTGTACCTGCAGAGCGCCAACCTCCACGCGGTGCTGAGAGATACCACCACGAATGCATCCCCCCGCGGTAGTCGGCTGCTCTTTGTGCCCGACGCGGCATACGAACATCTCCTGCCGAGGCTCCTCACCGCGAACGCTCAAACCATCGATAGCATCGCCTCGTACCTTGCAGACAGGGCGTCATCGGCCTTGCTGCGCGGGGTGAACGACACCGACCCGACGCTGCTCGATCGCGCCTTGTCCGTGGTTCCAGAGCCCGAGGGGGCCGATGCTGCTGCGAACCTCGCGGTTCGACTGCAGGGAGAGTCAACGTTGTTCGACGAGCGGCGCCGGAGGCTTGTTGAGGATGCCCTTCGCGAGGCCGCTGAAGAATCGGGCTGGTGCGGGTTTCTCGACGTCGATGGGCTTCGAGATGCTCTGCCTGGGTTCGAGTGGGCCTTCGTTGAAGGAGAAAATGAAAGCGCCTTCTCGAGCGCGCCGCGGCTCTACGATTGGTATGCACAGGACCTGTCATCGGTCGAACACGTCGATTCTGCGCTCGAGGCTGTAGAGGCACACTGCACGCGTCTGCGAGAGGCATTTCAGCGATCTGGCAGGTGGTCAGAGGCAATAGCGACACGACTTGACGCGGTGAAGGCACGCCTGGACGAGCGGCTCTCTGAACGGCGAGCGGAGATCGAGGAGGATGAAGAACAGCGTGCCGATTACATGCAGGACGAGTGGAAGGAACGGTACTACGAGGAACGGTACGAACTCGAGAACGGGAGGTTCTCCGATGTCGACGAGTAGCGCAGGAGCCGCCCCATGACCCGCAAGAAGAAATCCCCTGGCGTCTCCCTCGTCCGCTCCTCAGCGGCCGAATACCTGACCTTCGTGGCGGCCAGCGGCGGTGGCGGCGTAGAAGCGGTCTACGCCGACGAGAACGTGTGGCTCAGCCAGAAGATGATGGCTCAGCTCTACGACGTTGAGGTCCCGACCATCAATTACCACCTGAAGAAGGTGTTTTCGGACATCGAGCTCGAGGAGGAAGCAGTTATTAGAAATTTTCGAATAACTGCTGCCGACGGCAAGAGCTACGACACCAAGCACTACAACCTCTCGGCCATCATCGCCGTCGGCTACAAGGTCAACTCCGAGCGCGCCGTGCAGTTCCGCAAGTGGGCCACGCGCGTCATCGAGGAGTTCACCATCAAGGGCTTCGCCATGGACGACGAGCGCCTCAAGCGAGGCGGCTCGGTCCTGAGCGATCGGTACTTCGAAGAACAGCTCCAGCGCGTCCGCGAGATTCGACTATCGGAGCGCAAGTTCTACCAGAAGATCACCGACATCTACGCGACGTCCGTGGACTACGACGTGACCGCGCAGGCCACCAAGCGCTTCTTCGCCATAGTGCAGAACAAGCTGCACTGGGCCATCCACGGGCAAACCGCTGCCGAGGTCATCGTCGGCCGTGCAGACTCCACAGCGGAGCACATGGGCCTGCACACCTGGACCGACGCGCCCCACGGCAAGATCCAGAATTTCGACGTGGTCGTGGCCAAGAACTATCTCACCGAGCATGAGCTGGCGCAGCTCTCGCGCCTGGTGAACGCGTACCTCGACGTCGCCGAAGACATGGCGCTCCGCAAGATCCCCATGACCATGCAGGACTGGGAGGTGCGCCTGAACCGCTTCCTCGCCGCGACCGATCGTGAGGTGCTCTCGGACGCTGGCAAGGTGACGGCAGAGATCGCCAGGGCGCACGCCGAGAGCGAGTTCGAGAAGTACCGCATCGTGCAGGACCGACTGTTCGAGAGCGACTTCGATCGCGTGGTGGCCGAGACCAAGCGCCTCGCGGAGAAGACGAAGGTAGAGACGCCGCGCAAAACCAGGGAGCGCAAGAAGAAATGAGCAACCAGTTCACCGAGTCGGTGGTCGAGGGCGCCGCCCTCGAGTGGTTCGGGGCGCTGGGCTACTCGATCCTCCACGGGCCCGAGATCGCTCCCGGCGAGCCGGCGGCTGAGCGGAAGAGCTACGAGCAGGTCATTCTCGAGGGCCGGCTGCACGGTGCCCTCGCACGGCTCAACCCGGACGCACCCCAAGAAGGCATTGACGAGGCGTTTCGCAAGGTGAGCCGCATCTCATCGCCCCAACTCGTGGACGCCAACCACGAGCTCCATTACTACCTGGTCAACGGCGTCAGCGTCGAGTACCTCCGGAGCGATGGCTCCATCGGCTACGACCCGGTGCGCGTCCTCGACTTCGACACACTGGACAACAACGACTGGCTGGTGGTCAACCAGTTCACCGTCACCGAAGCCGGACGCACCCGGCGTCCCGATGTGGTCGTCTTCGTCAACGGCCTGCCGCTGGCCGTGATCGAGCTCAAGAACGCGGCGAACGAGAACGCCACCATCTGGAGCGCCTTTCAGCAGCTCCAGACCTACAAGAAGGAGATCCCCGGGCTCTTCACCTTCAACGAGGCGCTGATTGCCTCTGATGGCCTCGACGCGCGCATCGGTACGATCTCCGCGCACAAGGAGCGCTTCTCGCCGTGGCGGACCATCGAAGGCGAAGAGCTGGCACCAGGATCGGTTTCGAAGCTCGAGGTCCTGCTCCGCGGAGTCTTCGAAAAGCGACGCTTCCTTGATCTCGTGCGCTTCTTCGTCGTGTTCGAGGGCGACGGCGACACGGTGATCAAAAAGCTGGCCGGTTACCACCAGTTCCACGCGGTGGGGAGCGCGCTCGAGGCCACGGTCTC
>CAZEJK010000228.1:0-8208 GCA_964512045.1 uncultured Thermoanaerobaculia bacterium | reverse complement strand
TAATTGCATCCCCAAGCAGCGATAGTCTCGTGGGAGCACGAACGACGGTAGCCACTGGCGATCCGCGTCCGTGTCGCGCCACTCGTCCGGTGGAAGCAAGCGAACCGGGTAGGTGTCTCGCAGCACGGTGCGGTACGCTCCCGCGTGCGAGCCGGTGCTGTCGTCGACGGAGACATGCACGAACAGGCTGGTGTGCACGCTCTCCTCGATCGACTGCAGCAGGTGCGCGGTCAGCGGCAGGCGGATGCGGTCGGTGAGGTCGGTCACCGGCTCGGTGAGGTCGAGCGTGCACCGGTACGGGAACGCCCCTTCGCCGAGATGGAGGGCGACCTCCACGTGAACGTTGCGTATCGTACCGGGCGCATGGTGGATCAGGCGGAACGTCTCGAACACGCTCCGGCGGTTGTGGAGAAGCCCGTAGTTGAGCCCGGAGAGTGGTCGGACCCGTGCCTCGACCGTCTCGCGGACCGCTCCGGTCGTGACCTCGGCGGTGGCTGCCGGCTGCACTCGTTCTGCCAGAATGCGTGCCTCCAGCTCGTGAATCGCAGCCGAGACTGTGCCGGTCTCGTTGGACAGCAGCGGGTGCGCACTCCACAGAACCACGCCGGTGCCTCGTAAGGCGGTGCCGCTGCGGCGCAGGGTCCCCAGAGCCGCGCAGAACGCTATCAGCAGGTCCCATCCGCTGAGCCGACCCGCGTGGGCGAGGCTCGCGAACAGGAGCTGAGCGCTCGCCAGGTCGAACCGGTCCTGGAAGCCGATGGCAGCGTCGGCGCCCGCAGCCACCACCAACGGGGCCACCCTCGGCGCCGAGCCGGCCGTGTGCAGCGTGACGAGACGCGGCGTGGGCGTGCCGGCGGTCAGTATGGAGGCGGCGGTGTGCGCTCCGACGGGCGCTGGCGACTGTCCGTGCGCCATGCGAGCGACAAGACCGTCGCGGCGCCACGCGGGGTCGTCAGAGACCGTCGTGGGGCTCAGCACCGCGGTTTCATCCGGAGCCATCCCGGCGACGTGGATCACGTCCGGGGCTGTGTGCTGGATCCTCTCTCGGAGCTGGGGAACGATCGGCTCCACCAGCCGGTCGATGCGCGCGAGCGCTCCGAAGCCCGAGATCAGACGGTGCTCGAGCGCGCTGTCGACACCAGCGGAGCTGCTGCCGTGGAGATCGACTGTCAGCAGCGTGGCAGGAGCGCGGGGGGGCTGCAGTGGCTCTCCAATCCGGTGGAGATGCCGGACGACCGTGAAGTCGGTACCTCGAAGCCCGCGCGTGGCGGATGACAGGAGGAACTCCCACGGCAGGACCCGCAGCTGCCAGTCTGTATCCTCCGCTGCAAAGCCTGTCGAGACCTGGACGACCGAGGCCTCTGCCAGAGCTTCAATCTGCTCCTGGCGGACGCCCGCCGTGCACAGGGTCGCACGGGCGTGCTCCGCGAGACTGTCGTGGGCCGCACCGGTACTGCGTCGTTGCCAGCGTGAACGATGGCTGGCCACGTACGCCCAGCGCATCGCTTCGGAGGAGGTGATGCTCTCCGCCGGAAGCTCGAGCACGGTTCCGGTGTCGCTGCGCAGCTCGACGCACGAGTCGCTGTCCATGGCCCCTCCGAGCTGTCGGGTGGGTCCATGATACGCGGGCCGGCTGAGCACACGCCAGGGCTATGACGCCGGGTGATGGCGTACCGTAACGAGCTCACGTCCGAGCGGAAGGAGCGACATCGGCAGCAGCTTGATGTGCTGCTTGGCAAACGGGAGGCCGATGATGGTGATCGCCAGGATCAGCGCATGGACCAGGTGTGCGAGGGCGATCTCCCAGCCGAAGAAGATGATCCACAGGACGTTGAAGATCAGCCGCAACGGGCTGTTGGCGTCGTCTCGCTCCACCAGCTCCTTGCCGAACGGCGCGAACGTGGCCACACCGAGCTTCATCGACTGGATGCCGAACGGAATGCCGACGATCGTCAAGCAGAGCCCGATCCCGCCGATGATGTAGCCGAGACCTGCGATGAAGCCCCCGAAGATCAACCAGATGATGTTGCCGAGAAGCGACATGAAAAACCCTCCGTGTCGTCTAGAGTAACGTGTCCACACTCGCAGGAGTTCGAGGCAGATCGGAGAGAATCCTATAGACCAGGGGTCGAGATCGGTCTACGGTCCGTGAGATATCCTCGACATCGTCTCTGACGGCACGATCAGGGGCGAGTATGCTGAGAGCCGGAGGGACTATCGCGACGATCGAAGGCAACCTGAAGGGGATCAAGAGCTCGCAGCGCCGGGCGTTGGAGAGGACGTACCGTCGGCGGGTGCCGCGCGACGAGGTCGTGACCCTCGAGCTGGCGCGACACATCGCCGAGGTGTCGCGCGATCTTGGGCGGCAGGTCGGAGTGTTTGTCAGCCGGGACGGCGAGGTGCTGTCGGTGTTCGTGGGCACCGCGACCCGTCTCGATCTGCCGGATGTCGGACGCCTGCGAGGTGGTCTCGGCAGATTCCGCGGTGTCCGTTACGTGCATACGCATCTCCGCGACGAGCCGCTGACGGCGGACGATTTCAACGATCTGATCCTCCTGCGGCTGGATGCAGTGGCGGCGATCACCGTGGATGCTGAAGGTCGGCCGGGAGGCATCGATGTCGCTCTGCTGGCTCCGACCGCAGGCGACGAGCCGTACCGGCGATGGTCCGTGCCCGAGCTGCACAGGCTCGAATTGGACTTCGCGGCCGAGGTGCGAGCACTGGAGGCCGAGTACGCCAGACGCAGTCGGAAGAAGAGTGGCGGTCGGCTGCGGGAGCGCGCCCTTCTGATCTCGCTGCGCGGGAGCGACGCACACTCCTCGGAGATGCGCGAGCTCGTGCGCTCTGCCGGTGTGGAGCTCGTGTCGGTGCTGCGTCAGCGGCGCGACCGGATCCACCCGGGCACGGTTGTCGGGCGGGGCAAGCTCCAGGAGATCGTTCTCGAGGGAATGCGCCTGGATGCGGATGTCGCCGTGTTCGATATCGACCTGCGTCCGGCGCAGGCTCGCGGCTTCGAGGACGCGACCGGCCTCAAGGCGATCGACCGGACCCAGCTCATCCTGGACATCTTCGCGCAGCACGCCACGAGCCGCGACGGCAAGCTCCAGGTAGAGCTGGCACAGCTGAAGTACTCCTTACCGAGGTTGACTGAGAAGGACACCGGTCTGTCACGTCTTACAGGCGGAATCGGTGGTCGGGGTCCAGGCGAGACGGTGCTCGAGGTCGGCCGCCGTCGTGTGCGCGACCGGATTCGGGTTCTGGAGCGGCAGATCGCCGAGCTTTCCAAACAACGAGATGTCCGGCGCCGCAGGAGACGCGAGAACCAGCTGCCAGTGCTGTCGATTGTTGGCTATACAAACGCCGGCAAGAGCACGCTGCTCAACGCGATGACGAACAGTGAGGTCGCCGCTGCGGATCAGCTGTTCATGACGTTGGATCCCACAAGTCGGCGGCTGCGCTTTCCCAAGGAAGGGGAGGTGGTCATCACTGACACGGTGGGCTTCCTATCCGAGCTGCCCAGAGACCTTGTGACGGCGTTCCGGGCGACCTTGGAGGAGCTGGGAGATGCCGATCTTCTGCTGCACGTGGTCGACGTCTCCGACGAGCGGCTGGATGAGAAGTGTGCAGCGGTGGAACGCCTGCTGGAGGAGCTCGGGGTGGACCAGGCGCCTCGGTTGCTGGTGCTCAACAAAGCGGATCTCGCCGACCCGGAGGTCGTTGCCCGGGAGAAGGCGCGGTTTGGGGGCGTGGTGGTCTCCGCGTTGCTGCGGGAAGGTCTCGAGGATCTCCTTGCAGCGGCGGAGACGGCTCTTCGGCATGAGCGAAAGGAGCGTGGCCATGGGGAGAGATGAGTTCGAGCTTCCAGCGGTGGTGAGCGAACGCGGCTGGCGTTTCCACCACCTTGGGATTCCGACCACCGAGCACCGCCCGGACGAACGGCGTATCCCGGGGATCGGCATGCTCGTGAGTGGCTACGACACGAGCCCGTTCGGTATCGAGTGGATGCGGTTCGAGGAGGAGAGCCCGGTTCACGAGCTCATCCAGCGGGTGCCGCATCTGGCGTTCGTCGTCGACGACCTCGACGCGGCTGTCGAAGGCTTCGAGCTGCTGGGACCAGCAACCTCGCCGATGGAGGGGATCCGAGTTGCGATGATCGTTCACGACGGAGCGCCTGTGGAGCTCATGGAGCTCAGCCCAGGAGCACGCTGAGCCCCAGAGCTAACGCCAACACCAGGTTCGTGGCCAGGTTCCAAATGACGTTCGCGGCGAGAGCGGGGATGGGGACCGGCTGCGTCGGCTGACGGAACGCCCAGGCGAGGGGCCGGATGAGGAGCAGGGATGGAACGATCGCTGCGAGCGCGATGACCGGCAGGGCGCGGAACGCGACGGCCGCGATGATCGCCGCCGGGACAGCGAGGGCGGCCGCTGCGTACAGCTTGGCGGCCAGCGGCCGGCCGAGAAGGATCACCAGATGCCGACGTCCCCCCTCACGATCGGCAGCCTCGTCCGGAAACTCGTTGAGGAACAGCAAGTTGAAGGTCATGAAGAACGGTGGAACCGACGCCGCGACGGCCGTGGCCCCGAGCTGCCCATCCTGAACCACCGCAGTGCCGAGCACCGGTCCCAGCCCGAGGCCGATGCCAGCAAAGATCTCGCCGACGCCGAGCTTGAGGAGGACATCGGTGTAGGCGAGGACGGCGACAGCGCCGACAATCACGAACGGTACGAAGATCCATCCGAGCTCGATCAGAAACCAGATGCCGATCACCAGTCCGATTGCGGCGCCGAGGACACCGACGGTCCACGCCGTCGCCGGGGTCGCTTCTCCCTCGGGCAGGGTGCCACTGCCGCCGGAGAACGGCGTGCGCTCGGTCGCGAGATCGATCCCGGTGCGGAAGTCGCTGGCCTCGTTCAACGCGTTGACGGCGATATGGAGCGCCACCAGCCCGATCAGGGCCAAGACGGTCGGGACGACTCGTACAGTGCCCTCGACGGCGGCGGCGGCCGCACCGTTGGCGACCAGGGTGACCGGCAGGAGAAGAAACGGGGCCCTCGACACTCCGGCGACAGCAGCGATCTTCGGCATGGCACGAGTATACCCAAAGAGGCTCTTGGCGGCTCACGGAGCCGTAGCCTCGAAAATTCGAAGCAAAGCGCCTGGGTTGAGTTCTAAGTTCTCAGTTCTCAGTTCTCAATGCCGCCCGCCCTCCCGGTAGTCTGCTCTGCAAGCTTCAGGCATCGACGGGTACGGGAAACGCTCGCTGCAAGGGCAGATGGGTGGGCGGGGGAGCTAACTGCTAACGTCTAATACCTTAGAGCTACGCGGGCGCGGGACCGGCACTACCGGAGCATCACTTTGGTTGCGGCCCGCGGCCGCGTTGGCTCCTCTCTGGAGGCCCCATGCGCAGTCTCGCATACACGACATCCGTCAACCTCGTTCTCCTCGCTGTCGGCCTCGGCTGCGGCTCGAACAGGGCAACGAGCAGCGGCTCTGAATGGCCATCGCGCTCGTTGGCCGATGCCACCATCACCACCATCATTGCCGGCGAGCAGCTCACCTGTGCCGTCGCCGTTGACGGCGCCTGGTGCTGGGGCGGCAACCCGATGCTGACGCGAGCGCAGACGAGCACGACGGCCCAGCCGACGGTGCTCGAGGGCGACGCCCGCACCTTCGCGATCGGACGTCACCACGCGTGTGGGCTCACGAGCTCCGGGGTCGTCTGCTGGGGATCCAACCTCAACGGGCAGCTAGCAGCCGAGACGGTGCCCGACACTTGTGTCGATCGGCCGTGCTCCCGCTCGCCCGTACCGGTCGGCGGACCCGAAGAGGTCATCGACCTGACCGCGGGCGGATTCCACACGTGCGCCCTGACGTCGGCTGGTGAGGTCTGGTGCTGGGGCCACAACGAGCTCGGCCAGCTTGGGCGTGCGCCACGCGTCGCCCCCGGTCGGCCGGCCCCGGTCGAAGGAGTCCGCGATGCCATCGCTGTCGGAGCCGGCTTCCTGCACACATGCGCGGTGCTCGCGGATGGCTCCGTCGTCTGCTGGGGCAACGCCGACGGGGGCCGGCTGGGCACCGACTCCACCGACACGGCCGGCGACCGACTCCACCGCCTGGACGACCTGCCAGCCAACGCCTCGGCCGTTGTCGCCGGCGTCGAGCACTCGTGCGCGCTGCTCGTGGACGGCTCCATCGCGTGTTGGGGCGGCAACCGGTTCGGGCAGCTCGGCGACGGTTCCACCACCTCGCACGCTCGGCCCAAGCTCGTCACAGGACTGCAGACCGGAGCGGTCGAGATCGCCGCTGGCGACCACTTCACCTGTGCTCGACTGGCAGACGGCTCCGTCAGCTGCTGGGGATGGAACGATACGGGACAGCTCGGAGTGGGAAGCTTCGACGGGCCATCCGAGCCACAGGGGTTCTCGGTGGCCGTCACACCGGTGGCGGTCCAGGGCCTGCGCGGTGCTGCGACGGCCGTGAGCGCCGGCGCCGGCCACGCCTGCGCCGTGGTTGACGGCGACCCGTTCTGCTGGGGTCGAAACGAGCTCGGGCAGCTCGGCGAAGGCTCCCTGGCCGACCGGTCTGCGCCAGTTCGGGTGGGCAGCACTCTTTCCTTATCGAAGCCGAAGCGAGGATCGGCGACACCTCGCGAGCCAGAAGAGCCAGTCAGGGGGATCGACGTCTCCTACCACTCCCAGCGGGTGGACTGGCAGACCGTCGCGGATCACAACCACAAGTTCGCGTTCACCCTCTCCACCGCCGGGATCGACTCCCACGATCCGCTGTTCTTCTCCCACTGGGCGAGGATGGACGCCCTCCACCGAGGGGCGTACCACTTCTTCGTGGCCCACGACGACCCCGCCGCGCAGGCGCGGTGGTTCATCGCCAACACGCCGCTCGGCCCTGGAGACCTGGCGCCAGTGGTGGACGTCGAAAGCTACGGTGGTGCACCGCCGCCTGATCTCGCCGAGCGGCTGCGGACGTTCACGGATCTCGTAGAGGAGCACTACAACGTCCGGCCGATCATCTACACCGGTCCGAACTACTGGGACGACAACCTCGGTGGGGGCTTCGGCGACCATCTCCTGTGGATCGCGGAGTACGGTGTCGGCCGGCCCACAGTTCCGGCCGGCTGGAGCGACTGGTCGCTCTGGCAAGACTCCGGCAACGCCACTGTGCCGGGGGTCGAGGGCGTGGTGGACCTCAACCGGGCGCACCCGTCGTTCGATCTCTCCACGGCGGTCATTCCGACTGGCCCCGGAACACCGAAACCCGAGCTCCCGCGTTGACCTGGAGCCGTGCTGACTGGCGACGCGGCCGCGGGCCGCAACCAAAGGGATGCTCCGATGGCGCCGGTCCCGGTCCTGGCCCCGGCCCCGAGCCCGGCAGCCGGATCCCGGCCATCCGGTCCCGGGCGGAGGCTTCGAGTTTTCGAAGATGCGGAGCTCTGAGTCGCTACGGCACCGGTCATCGATAGCGCATCCGGGATCCCGCTACGCGTTGGCTCGATCGGGTCGAGCTGTGCGTCCCTCGGCTTCTGTATGGCCATCATTCGGGTCCGGGTCCAGCTCCGGAGCCAGTTGGTCGTGGGTTCTCCCACGGGATCTCTGCGCTCGCCAAGTGCTGCGCAGCTGCACCGGCGATCGCTGGTGCGTGGCAACCTGAACGGCCATGGCAGCTCGGTCGAGATGACGTGGTGGGTGATGACCGGTGCGCTCCCAGCGTCCGTTCACACGCCACCCAACGAGGCTTCCCGGCCCGCGGCCCGCGGGCGGTACCGTTGGGCACGATGTTGCGCTCACGGACCGATACGCTTGGAGGTCATCGCATAGCCGCGACGATCAGCGTCGCGCTGCCAGCGCCACTCTCCGATGGTACACTCTGGCCGAACGGAGTCCGGACAGGCGATCGATGGGACAGAGTTTTTCGCGTTCATTGCGTTCGCTCGAGACGGATCGGCTCCGACCTTCGCTGATGGTCATGGCCACAGTGATCGTGCTGATTGTGCTCTGGGCGCTCTGGAGCACTCTCGCTCGGGTCGCCCTCTGGGAGGTCTCGCAGACAGCACGGGTCGAGACCAGCGATGCCACATTCCTGATCGAAGCGCCCGCAGCGGGCCGGATCGTCCGGGTTGCTCTGGACGTCGGCCAGACGGTGGCTCCGGGCGATCCCTTGGTGACGCTCGAAACCAACCAGGAGACCCGGCG
>CAZEJK010000227.1:0-8259 GCA_964512045.1 uncultured Thermoanaerobaculia bacterium | reverse complement strand
ACGACCTCTTGAATGCCATTCAAGCGCTCTCCCAACTGAGCTACGGCCCCACAGGGACGCTCTTTGTAGCAGATGCTCTGGAGTGTGTCAACGACCGCGACGGGGTGGCGGATCGGCAAAAGTTCTGTCAAGATCGCGGCCCTTGCGGCGGCCTCCGGAGGGAGCCGCTGCCAGTCGTGTAGAATGTTGTGCTGGAAGCGCATGGGGCCTGGTGGTCTCCGCGGACTTCAAATCCGTTGGGCCGGCCTTGGCGGTCGGTCGGAGGGTTCGATTCCCTTGCGCTTCCGCCAGTACCTTCGATCGGTGGGGCCGTCGAGGGTCGGCGAACCTTCGGGGGGTGGATGGGCTCGGACGACTTCATCTATCGGGGCAACCTGGCGGACACCACGCTGGCCGAGATGTTGGCCACGATCCACCGGTACCGGGTACCGGGAGTGATGGAGCTGAGCTCTGGAGAGACCCTCAAGACGATCCACATTCTCGACGGTGACATCATCTTCGCGACCTCGACAGACCGGAAGGAGTCGTTCGGAGACTTCCTGCTCGAGAAAGGGCGGATCACCGAGGCGCAGTACCGTGTCTCGGTCGATGAGATGGAGCGCTCCCCGAACCGGCGGCATGGCTCAATCTTGGTGGATATGGGGTTTCTGGAGCCCGGTGAGCTCGGACCGTTGGTGCGCGAGCAGGTCCAGCTCATCCTGTGGACGCTGTTCGACTGGGAGTCTGGTGAGGTGAGCTTCCGGGTCGGACGGTTCCGGGAGCACGAGCGTTACAAGATCAAGATCCCGACCCCGAGAGCGATCCTCGCCGGCTGCCGGCACATTTCAGATCCTCGCCGGCTGACGACGATGATGGGGGGACGCCAGGGTGTGCTCAAGCGAGTTCAGGTGCCGGAGCACCTCCGGGGCCTCCGCTTGGAGTCCGGTGAGCACGACCTTCTGGAGCTCGTGGACGGGGCGACGCAGCTGCAGGATCTGTGCGAGCAGGGACCGTACTCGCCGGGTGAGAACGCCAGGCTGCTGTACGCATTTGCGGTCCTCGGTATCGTCGATGTGGTGGCTGCGGGCAGCAGTGCGATCAAGATCCACGTGCCACAGAAAAACGCACCGATCTGATCCGCGTCCGGCCCCCGGCGATCATGCTTCGAGTTTTCGAAGATACGGCTCCGTGAGCCGCTCAGCATCTTTCCTACGGCGTGCTGCTATCGTCTCCGACCCGGACGCGTATGCCTCACTCGATCGGGTAGTCGGGCACCCGCGTGAACTCGAGTATCTGGTCTTCGGCGAGCCCGTTCGCGGCAGCGACGCCGGCAGCGACCTCGAGCATTGCCCGGTACGGGCCTTTGGGGCTGTAGTTGGGGCACGGATCCGCCTCGCACGGTGGCACCTCGGGAATGATCTCGGTGATCGTCCCGGAGTCGTCGAGAAAGACGAAGTCCAGTGGAATGAACGTGTTCTTCATCCAGAACGGCTGTGTGACCGCGCGCTCGAAGACGAACAGCATGCCGCGATCCTCGGCCAGGGACGTGCGGAACATCAGCCCCGTGCTCCGTCTGTCCGGGGAGATCGCCAGCTCGAGCTTGATCGTCGTCCCGTTGGGCAATGTGGCCGTGGGCGGCGGCAGCGGTGTGGCGGCAGGCTCGGGTGCGGTGGTCGACGCCTGTGCCCCGGTTGGCGGCGGTGGTCCGTTGCTACAGGCGGCGGCGCACAGCAGCGCCGCGACCAGCACAGCGCTGCTCAGTGCCATGGGGCCGGCAGTGCGATGTGCGAACGATGACGAATGATGGGGGCTGGCGCAGGTCATGACGACTCGTCGTCCTCCTTGAGGCCGAGCTTCTCGGCGTGGTATCGGAACGCGCGGTACGACAGGCGCAGGAGTCGCGCGGCCTGGCGCTGATTCCCTTTGGTCGCGTGCAGCGCCTGGCGGAGCAGCGAACGCCGGACTCCGTTGAGGTACTCCTCGAGGTCGATCCCATCGTCGGGAAGCGAGATCGGCTCGATCCCCTCGTTGCTCGTCGACTCACCGCGAAAACGCTCTGGTAGCGAGCCGGAGGAGATGATCTCGGTGGGCTCCAGCGCGACGATGCGCTCGATCGTGTTCTCCAGCTCGCGAACGTTGCCCGGCCACCGGTACGCCTGGAACACGCGCAGCGCGTCCGCCGTGAGCCGTTTCTCGGGCAGCCCGAACCGCGCGCACAGCGCGCGCACGAAGTGGCGTGCGAGCTCGGTCACGTCCTCCCGACGGCGGCGAAGCGGCGGCAGACTGACCTGGATGACGTTCAACCGGTAGTAGAGATCCTCGCGGAACGCTCCGACGCGTACCTGCTGCTGGAGGTCCTTGTTGGTGGCGGCGATGAAGCGGACGTCGATCGAGGTCTCGCGAGTGCCGCCGACGGGTCGGACCTGCTGCTCCTGGAGCACGCGCAGGATCTTCACCTGCATCGGGAGTGTCAGCTCTCCAACCTCGTCGAGGAACAGGCTGCCCCGGTTGGCCTCCACGATCATGCCGGGATGGTCGCGCACGGCGCCGGTGAAGGCCCCGCGAACGTGCCCGAACAGCTCGGACTCGAGCAGCCCCTCGGGGAGGGCGCCGCAGTTTACGGTGAGAAACGGTCGCTCTGCTCGGGGCGAGTGGTGATGGATCGCTCGGGCGAGCAGCTCCTTGCCGGTTCCACTCTCGCCGGTGATCAGAACGGTGGACGGCGCCTTGGCGATCCGTGGCACCATCTCGAGCACCCGGCGAACGGCGGGGCTGGAGCCGATGAACTCGGGCACGTTGGTAGCGCCCGAGTCCGCCGACTCAGCGGTGAGAACCTTGCGCAAGATGACCTTCAGGTCCTCGACATCGAACGGCTTGGAGAGGTACTCGACCGCCCCGGCGCGCAGTGCCTCGAGGGCATGCTCCGGCGTCGTGTAGGCGGTGATGATGATGAACGGGGTGTCGAGGCTCAGTGAGCGGGCCCGCTGCAGCACATCGAGGCCGGTGCCGTCGGGAAGCTTGAGGTCGCAGATGCACAGATCGAAGCTGGCCGTCCGTAGCGCCTCGACGGCCTCGCTGACACTCTCCGCCGTGGTCACCGAGTACCCCTCTCCCTCGAGAAGGATGCTGAGAAACTCGCGGAGCGAGCGCTCGTCGTCGACAACCAGGATGCGTTGGCTCATGGCTCAGGCTCGATGGGGAGCTCGACAGTGACCGTCGTGCCCTGACCCGCGGAGCTGTCGATCTCGACCGTGCCGTGGTGCTCCATCACGGCGGAGTAGACGATCGCTAACCCCAGCCCGCTGCCGGTGTTTCGAGTTGTGACGAACGGTTCGAAGACCCGTCCCGTCATCTCGGGCTCCATTCCGATACCGGTGTCGATCCACTGCATCACGACCGTATCCTCGGTCCGCTCGACGCGGATGCGTAGCGTACCACCGTCGGGCATGGCTTGGAGAGCGTTGCGTGTGAGGTTCCAGAACACCTGTCGCAGCAGATCGGGGTCGGCTGCAACCGTCAGCTCTTCCGGAGCGTCGATGATGACGTCGTGCTCGTCGTGGACCTCGTCGGAGCTGCGCAGGAGCTCGATGCAGTCGATCAGATGCGTTGTGATGTCGCACGGGCTCTTCCGGCCGGTTCGTGGCCGGGTGTAGTTCAGAAAGCCCTCGAGGAGCGCCGAGAGCCGCTGCGACTCCTCGACCACGATCCCCAGGAGCCGACGGGTGCTGGTGTCCGTCGAGCCGGAGGCGCTGAGCATCTGCGCGGAGCCAGAGATCGATGCGAGAGGGTTGCGGATCTCGTGCGCCATACGCGCCGCCATCTCTCCGAGAGAGACCATCCTGTCGTGCAGCGCCTTGCGCTGCATCTCGAGCTGAACCTGGGAGATGTCCTGGAAGTTCACGACGAAGCCCACCCGCTGTCGCGAGTCGTCGGTGAGCACGCCGACGGAGACGCCGACCCGGCGATCGGGTTCGATCAACGCCTCGATGCGCAGCGGACCGTGGTACTTGCTCCTCGAGAGGACCGGCCCCCAGTGCTGCACGGCGAGGGGTAGCACATCGCTGACCGGCTTGCCGAGTGCCTGCTGCGGATCGTCGAGACCGAGAATATGCACGCCTGCGGGGTTGATCTGCAGCACGCGACCGTCGGTGTCGAGGGCGAGGATTCCGGAGCCGACGCTCTGCACGACGTGGTGTGCCAGCGCCGTCATCTGCGCAGAGCGAGCCTGCTCCTCGCTCAACCGCGAGTGGGCCGTGCGCAGCGACTCCGACAGGTACGATACGAGCACGGCCACCAATGCGAAGCCGATCACGTTGATCAGGAGCTGATACAGGAGCCGCGAGAACGGCAGGTCGGGCGCCTCAACGCCGGACGGCATGGGGATCAGCTGGAACGCCATGAGGTCGATCAGTACGCCGTACGCCACAGCGGACAGACCGGCGAAGATCAGCCCTCCGCCTCGGATGAGGACGGCGGCCGCTGCCACAACCACCAGGTAGAGAAAGGAGAACGGAGAGTGGACCCCACCGGTGACGTAGATGAAGCCGGTGATGATGCCGATATCTCCGACGAGCTGGAGGCTTGCCTGCACCTTGGTGTGGACCCGGAGCTGGTGGAGGACCAGGTAGCCGAGCGAGAGCAGGTAGGTGGCAAGGCTCAGGGCGTACAGACCGCTGAGCGGGAGGATCTTGCGCATGGTGACCTGGATGATCAGCGCCCCTACCAGGAGGGTTGTGATCACCACCAGGCGCAGCGTGATCAGCCACCGGATCGATCCCGGGGTTGGGGAGTTGGAGCCCTCGTCAGACCGGTCATTCACTCGAAAGCTCACCGGAGCCTGACCGTCGTCGCGCGACGACGGTCCCGTGCGAACAGATCGGCTCGACCGTACTGGTTCAACCGATCTTCGAGATCAGCTGGAACATCGGGAGGTACATGGCGACCACGATTGTCCCGATAACGCCGCCGAGGAACGCGATCATGACGGGCTCGATGAGCTTCATCATGCCGTCGACGGCGGCGTCCACCTCGTCCTCGTAGAAGTCGGCAATCTTGGAGAGCATGGTGTCCATGGCGCCAGTTTGCTCGCCGACGCCGATCATCTGGCAGACCATTGGCGGGAACTCCTCGGTCTTGGCCAGCGGATCTGCGAGGTTCTTGCCCTCCTCCACCTCCTTGCGGACGGTCAGGATCGCCTCCTCGAGGACCGCGTTGCCTGCAGTCCTGGCAGTGATGTCGAGCGCCTCCAGCACCGGGACGCCGGATGCGAGGAGTGTTCCGAGGGTCCTGCAGAACCGGGCGACGCCGATCTTGCGCAGGATCTGGCCCAGGATCGGAGCCTTGAGCAGGAGCTTGTCGAGGTTGTAGCGCCCTTGAGGCGTCTGGTAGTACTGGCGCAGAGCGAAGATCGCCCCGAACAGGAGGAGGAAGATCAGCCACCAGAAGCGGCCGACGAACCTGGAGGCTGCAACGATCACCCGTGTGAGGAACGGCAGCTGCGCTCCAAGGCTGATGAACAGCGAGGCGAACACGGGGATGACCTTCCACAGAATGATGTAGATGACCACCACGGCGATCGTGATCACCGCCACCGGATAGATCATCGCGGACTTCACCTGGGTCTGCAGCTTGACGTTCTTCTCGATGTAGTTGGAAAGACGCTGCAAGATGGTGTCGAGGATACCGCCTGCCTCGCCGGCTGCCACCATGTTGACGTACAGGTCGTCGAACGCCTGCGGGTGCTTGCGCATCGCCTCCGCCAGCGAGGAGCCCGCCTCCACGTCCTGGCGGGTCTGCAGGATGATCTTCTGGAACGCCTTGTTCTCTTGCTGCTGGCCGAGAATATCGAGGCACTGGACGAGCGGCAGCCCGGCATCGATCATCACGGAGAACTGTCGGGTGAAGATCGCGATCGACTTGGCGTTGACGCCTCCGCCGAGCCGCGGCAGGGCGATCTCCTTGCCCTTCTCCTTGACGGCTGTGACGACGATCGCCTGTCGACGGAGTGCTGCGGTGACGGCGTCCTTGCTGTCCGCGATCAGGACCCCGGACTGCGCGGCGCCGTTCCGGTCGCGTCCCTTCCACTCGTAGGTCGGCATGATCAGCTCCTCTTCTTCCGGCTGTCATCGGAGACGGCAGCCGCGCGCGGGTCGATCGTGCCCACGCCCCGGTTGATCAGGTCCTGCAGCTCATCCGGCCGTGAGCTGTGGGCCAGCGCGAGCTGCAGGGTGATCAGGCGGCGCTGGTACAGAGTTGCCAGCGACTGGTTAAAGGTCTGCATCCCGTGCCGGGTCTGACCGGCCTGCATGGCCGAGTAGATCTGGTGGATCTTGTCTTCACGGATCAGGTTCCGGATCGCAGAGTTGGGGACGAGGATCTCGACGGCCAGCACTCGGCCCTTGCCGTTGGCTCTGGGCAGGAGCGACTGACACATGATTCCTTCCAAGACGAAGCTCAGCTGGGCGCGGATCTGGGACTGCTGATGCTCGGGAAACACGTCGACGATCCGGTTGATCGTCTGTGGCGCCGAGTTGGTATGCAGGGTGGCAAACGTCAGGTGACCCGTCTCGGCGATGCGGAGAGCG
This sequence comes from uncultured Thermoanaerobaculia bacterium, assembly GCA_964512045.1. Taxonomy (GTDB): domain Bacteria; phylum Acidobacteriota; class Thermoanaerobaculia; order Thermoanaerobaculales; family Sulfomarinibacteraceae; genus CAZEJK01. The sequence goes on along the minus strand of CAZEJK010000227.1, from coordinate 1,696 downwards.
GACTCGATCGTCTCCAGATCGCGCATCTCACCGACCAAGACCACATCAGGATCCTGGCGCAGCACGGAGCGGAGCGCGTTCGGGAACGAGTGGGTGTCACCGTGGAGCTCGCGCTGGTTGATGATCGCGGTGCGGTGCGTGTGCAGGTACTCGACCGGATCCTCGATGGTGAGGATGTGCACCGGCTTCTCGCGGTTGACCTTGTCGATCATGGCGGCGAGGCTGGTCGACTTGCCGGAGCCGGTCGGCCCGGTGACCAGGATCAGCCCCCGTGGCTTGTCGCACAGGCTCTCCACGACCGGTGGAAGCCCCAGCTCCTTGAACCCGAGGATCTCGTAGGGGATTCGGCGAAACGCCGCGGCAACCGCGCCGCGCTGCATGAACACGTTCGCGCGGAACCGGGCGAGCCCCTTGACGCCGAATGAGAGGTCCAGCTCGAGGGTCTCCTCGAACCGGTGCTTCTGTGCATCGGTCAGAATCGAGTACGCGAGCTTCTTGGTCTCGACGGCGTTGAGGGGCGGGAGGTTGAGCGGTTGGAGCAGACCGTGCAGACGGATGACCGGTGGCGAGTTGGTGGTGACGTGGAGGTCGGTCCCCCCTTGCTCCACCATCGTTTTGAGCAGCTGATGCAAGCTGACAGCCATGCACTCTCCTTCACTGCCACCGACCTGTCAGTGCCGACGATTGGCACGTCCGGGTCGACAGATCGCAAAGCCCACGCCTACAGGACCGTTTCGCGTACGACCTCCTCGATCGTCGTGACGCCCTGCTTGATCTTCTCCAGCCCCGAGTACCGGAGGGTGACCATGCCCTCTTCCACGGCCTTCCGCCGCAGCTCCAGGGACGTCGCACCAGATAAGATCATCTCGCGAATATCGTCTGTGGCGGGCATCACTTCAAATAGCCCGACGCGGCCTTTGAGCCCCGTCTGGTTGCACACCTCGCAGCCGCGGCCGCGGTACACCGTCACCTCGGTCGCCTCTTCCTCGCTGAACCCGACGTTGAGCAGCGCCTGGAGCGGCACGTCGTCGGGCTCCTTGCACTTGGCGCAGACCCGGCGGATCAGCCGCTGGGCGACGATCACCTGCACCGAGGTGGCCACCAGGAACGGCTCGATCCCCATGTTCATCAGACGGTTGATGGTCGAAGGTGCGTCGTTGGTGTGCAGCGTCGACAGCACCATGTGGCCTGTCAGCGCCGCCTTGATCGCGATCTCCGCCGTCTCGAAGTCCCGGATCTCGCCCACCAGCACGACGTTCGGGTCCTGACGGAGGAACGAGCGCAAGGCTGCCGCGAAGTTGAGGCCGATCGCCTCCTTCATCTGGACCTGGTTGATCCCGGGGAGCTGGAACTCCACCGGATCCTCGGCGGTCATGATGTTCGTTTCGGGCGTGTTCACGCGCGACAGCGCCGAGTACAGCGTGTTGGTCTTGCCGGAGCCGGTGGGACCGGTGACCAGGACCATCCCCCACGGCTTGAAGATCGCCTCCTCGAAGATCTTCAACGGCGCCTTCTCGAACCCGAGCTTGGTCATGTCCAGCATCAGGTTGTCCTTGTCGAGCAGCCGCAGGACGATCTTCTCGCCGTGCAGCGTCGGCAGGACCGAGACGCGGAAGTCGAGCTCCTTGACCTTGCCCGTGATCTTCATCTTCAGCTTGATGCGGCCGTCCTGAGGCAGCCGCTTCTCGGCGATATC
>CAZEJK010000226.1:0-8295 GCA_964512045.1 uncultured Thermoanaerobaculia bacterium | reverse complement strand
CCCGGCTCCACCAGTACACGATCGGCTCGCCGTCGATGACCTGGAAGCCGCGCGGGTCGAAGTCGTGGCGTCCGACCTGCGCGAGCACGGCGGCGCGCTTGCGGTTGGTGCGCTGACGGTCGTAGGAGGTGTCGTCGGGCGGGCTCGGCTGCGTTGCAACGCTCGACTCGCCGGATGGCGCCGCTTTCCGGATCACGCTGATGACGATGGACAGCAGGTCGTTCGGCACCTCGTCGAATGCGCCGACAGCGAAGTCGCCGAGCGAGCGGATGTCGTAGCTGGCGAGGATCCACTTCCGCAGCCGCTCATACTGCTTGATAAACATCCACCCCCGCATCGTCAGCAGCGCCGACACCCCACCGTCGGCCGCCAGCTCCAACCCCCGCTGCAGGAACGCCGCGTACAGATCCGCCTTGCCCATCGGGTACCGCTTCGCGATGTACTTGGCATCCTCCAGCCGACTCGTCCCCTGGTACGGCGGGTTCCCCACCACCAGGTGGTACGCGCCCTCGCGGACGATGCGCACGAAGCGCAGGCCGGCGGCGAGCTGCTCGCCGTCGAGGCGCAGGCCGAGGTCGTCGGCGCCGCGGTGGCGGGCGAGGAAGCCCTCGAGGCGCGCGAGGACGGTGGCGCGCAGGGTCTCGGGGGTGCCGGTGGGCGCGTCGTCGGCCCACAGGCCCATCTGGCCGTGCTCCAGGCGGTGGCGCTCGAGGTAGGCGCCGAGGACGTCGTCGATGGTCTGGTCGACCTTGAGGAGGGTGCCGAGGTGGTCGACGCCGGCGAGCGCCGCGAGGAGCTCGCGGGTGAGCTCTGCGGGGATGCCGTCGGCCTCGAGCTCCGAGAGCAGGCGCTGCAGCGCCGGGTCGTCGTCGGGCAGACCCGAGAGGTTGAGGGCCGGGGCGACCAGGTTGAGGCTCTGGACCCGAGCGTCCGGGTCGAGCTGGCGGGCCTTGAGGTACAGGCCGGCGGCGGCGATCTGGATGGCGCGCGGGTCGATGTCGACGCCGTGGAGGTTGTCTGAGAGGATCCAGCGGGCGATGTCGGCGTCGGCCACCGGCTCGCCGCGGTGGCGCGCCTCCTCGCGGTAGAGGGCGGCGAGGAGGTCGAAGGCGATGATCAGGAAGTGGCCGGAGCCGCACGCCGGGTCGAGCAGGCGCAGCTCGCGGAGGCTGTCCGGGGCGTGGGCGACGGCGTCGTCGGGCAGCGGCTGGGGGACGTAGTACTCCCAGCGGGACTCGAGGCCGTCGGCCACCGGCATGAGGGCGTCGGGGGCCACCTCGCCGGCCTCGCGGCGGGCGCGCCAGTCGGCGCGGCGGCGGTCGAGGTCGTCGAGGACGCGCTCGGCGTCCGGCGTCCAGCCGTGCTTGGCGCAGATGGCGAGCCACTGCAGGCCGAGGGCGTTGTGCAGCAGCCACTCGACCATGTAGCGCTCGGTGAACATCTGGGTCTTGGCGGCGATCTCGTGCGGCGCGACCTTGCCGCCGGCGTTGATCTTGGCGTCCAGCGCCTCGCGGCGCGGGTCGTTCCAGTACTGGTAGACCCAGCCGAGGGTGGTGTCGTCGCCCCACGCGCTCGCCAGCGCCGGGTCGTCGAGGCGCTCGACGAGCTCGCGCAGGGTGGAGGCCGGGACCGGGATGAGGGCGCTGATCCCGACCTCGCCGAACAGGCCGGGGAGGTCGCCGGCAAGCTCTGCGAACAGCAGCTCGAGGAGCAGCGCGTAGCCCTCGCTGGGGTCGCCGGTGAGCCCGGGGGCGAAGTCGCGCAGCTCGCGGTAGGCGGGCGCGCTCCAGCCGCCGGCGACCACGGCGGGGCGGATCAGGCCGAGGGCCTCCATGTGGCGGATGAGGACCATGCGGTTCAGCAGCGTGGCGGCGCCCTCCTCCACCGCCTCGCTGAGGTGGCGCTCGCGGGCGGCGGCGCGGGCCGTGGTGCCGGCGGCGGCGTCGGCGTCATCCGGGACGGCGGCGCGGGCGCGCTCGTCGAGCCACTGCTCGAGACGGGCGCGACGGAGGCGCTCCGCCTCGGCGAGGCCGGCGCGGTCGGCGGGCACGGCGAGGCGGTAGTCGGCGTCGACCGCGGAGCGCAGGTCGCGCAGGAGGCGGGTGCGCAGCTCGCGGATGGTGGCCGACAGCGCCGCCTTCGCCTCCGGGGTGAGGGTGGCGGCGTGCGGCGTGTCGGTCGACGGGCTCGGGCGGGCCGGGGCCATCCACACCCTCCCCTACACGATCCGCACGCGGTGGCCGTTCGCCAGCGGCGGGCCGAGGCGCTCGCGCAGCTCGTCGACGAGCTCGTCGAGCTCTGCGGGGCTGGCCAGCTCGCGCCCGCGCAGGCTGGCGGCGACGGTCACCACGCGCTGTGAGGTGGCGGCCTCGAGCGCCTCGTCGAGGCGGGCATGGGCGGCCTCCTCGGCGGCGGCAAGGGCGGCCGGGAACCGGTCGCGGAGCTCGGCGAGGCTCGGGTAGAGGGCGTCGGCGGTGGTGTCGGCCGCCGCCTCCTGGAGCGGGCGGAGCACGCGGTGGGCGGCGTCGGCGTCGAGGCTGCCGAAGCCGTCGCGGGCCTTGAGCCGGCGGGTGGCGGCCTCCAGGCGCTCGCCCTGGTCGGCGAGCAGCCGGCGGCGGACCTCGAGGTAGCGGGCACGGACCGACTGGAGCGCCGCGGTGAGCGCGGTCAGCCCACGCCACGGGCGCTCGCCCGCGAGGTGGCGCTGGATGGCGGCGATGGCCTCAGCGGCCTCGCCGGCCTCGCCGACGGCCCCGAGCTGGGCTGCGTGGTGGTCGCGCACCTCGGCGGCGTCCCGGAGCGCAGCGATCGCCTCGTCCGACAGATCGGTGTCGAGGATCCGAAGCTGCTCGAGGCCGTCGCGGAGGCGGTCGAGGTTCTCCTTGACCGCGACCACGATCGGCTCCACCTGGCGGGTGCCGAGGCACGCCTCGAGCGCGCGGCCGAGGCGGCCGACGGCGGGTGGCGGCTCGGGGGCGCCGGGCAGGCGCGCGAGCCGGGCGAGGACCTCGCGGAGGGTCTCGCGCTGGGCCGGCAGGTAGGAGAAGACGGCGTCGGCGATGGCGTCGTTCTCGCGGTCGAGCTGGACGCCGAGGGTCTGCTCGAACAGCTGGCAGATCGCCACCCGGTCGCGCGGGCTGACGTCGCCCTCGCGCGCCGGGAAGATGTCGGCGCGGCCGAGGCCCTCCTTGACCTTGCGGAACAGGTCGCGCACCCCCGGGTCGCGCACGGAGGTGATCTCCGGGCCGCGGTCGGGGCGGATGCGGATCTGGCTGCCGCGCAGCAGGCCGGCGACGCACGCCTTGATCACGTCCGGCGGGTAGCCGTACGGGGGCCGGGCGAAGTGGCTGATCAGGGTGCTGCCGGAGACGCCGCGGTCGGTGGCGATCTTGTCGGCGATCCGCTGCGGCACCGTGCCGTGGCAGGAGGCGACGTAGCGGCCGGAGTCGAGGGCGAGCACGCCGAGGCCGTCGTCCATGAGCTTGGTGGACGGGCCGGCGAGGTTCGGCTCGAGGAGCTGGTTGAGCTCGGAGTCGGTGACGGCGATGTCGGTGAAGTGGGGGTAGAGCTCGGGCAGCCAGCGCTCGGCGATGCGCGTGAGCGCCGGGCCGAACGCGTCGGCGTGGTCGCGCGGGGCGGTGGCGGCGCCGCGGAAGTACACCTCGCCGGCGAAGTACGCCTCGGCGACGGCGTCGCGCAGGCGGCTGTCGAGCGCCTCCTGAAGGCTCTGCTCCTCGATCAGCAGGCGCTGCTTCTCGCGCGGCAGCGAGTCGCGGCGGCCCTCGTAGCGGCCGACCATGGCGCGCGACTGGCTGAGGTCGCGGGCGATGGCGTCGATCCGGCCGGGGTCGCCCACCACCCACACCATCCGGTCGCGCAGCGGGTCCTGGTCGGAGCGCTGCACCCAGGTGGAGGCGACGCGGTCGGCGGCGTGCGGCAGGTAGCGGAGGTCGACGGTGACGGCGGCGCCGGAGCGCGGGTCGAGCACCTTGACGTCGTCGGCGGCGCGGCCGTCGGAGTAGACGGCGGCGAACGGGAACGCCACGCCACGGTAGCGGGGGCGCTCGGGCGCATCGACCAGCTCGCGCAGCTTGAGGCGCACCAGCTCGCTGCGGACGTCGGCGGTGACCGCGATGTCGCGCCGCTCGCGCTCCCACTCCTGGCCGGCGGAGCTCTGGATCTTGTAGCCGTGCTTGTCGGAGAAGCCGACCAGGTTCTCGCGGCGAAGGCGCTCCAGCGCCTCGCGCACCGCCGGCGTGCGGTTGCCGCAGCCGAGCCGGTCGTACAGGCAGGAGGCCACCAGCTCCGGGGTGGTGGGCTGCTGCTCCTGGATCAGCTCGAGGAGCGCGACGGCGCGGGCGGCGCGCTGCGCCAGCTCGTCGTCGGCGAGCTCGGGGCTGTCGGCGATCCGCGCCAGGGCGGTCTGCACGTCCGGGTCGAGGGCGGTGTGCTGGACCTTGAAGATGGCGTCCAGGGTGACCAGCTCGCCCACCTCGCGCTCGGCCAGCCGCTGAGTGCGGAACAGCTCGCCCAGGAGCTGGAGGAGGCCGCGGATCGCGTGGTCGTCGCCCTGGGTGCGCGAGGAGCGGCTGCGCAGGTTGGTGGTGATCTGCAGGAGCAGGTCGACGTGGCCGGGGAGCATCGGGTAGACCTCGACGAAGTCCTCCTCGGTGATGTCGGCGCATGCGTAGCCGTGGAGCTTGAGGTCGGAGCGGTGGGCGGTGAACAGCTCGCGGAGCATGGTCTCGGCGTCGGCGCGCTTCTTGAGCAGGCGGCGGTGGACCACGTCGCGGATGTTGGCGGCGCCGAGGTGGACGCGCAGCGCGACCGGGAAGCGGTCCTTCAGCTTGCCGATGGTGATCGCGTCGCCGGCGTCCTCGAGCTTCTGCTGGCCGGTGGCGAGCAGCCAGGCGCGGCCCTTGAGGCGGCGGCCCAGGTCGGAGACGAACGACTGCAGACGGAGCATCCGGTCGTGGTCGGCATGGACGTACTGGCTGACCTCGTCGATCACCAGGAACAGGGTGCGGCCGACGGCGCGGTGGTCGAGCATGGCGGCGATGGCGGCGATGGTCTCCGCCGGGGCGGTGCCGGCGAGGCCGCTGACCCCGGCGTGGCTGTCGACCCAGTCGGTGGGGGTCAGGTAGCGGTCCGGCTGGAGCACGTGCATCGCGTGCGAGAAGTGGTCCTCGGCGAGGCGGGTGTCCTTGAGCTCGCGCCACGGCGTGCCGAGGGCGCGGCCGGCCGCATCCTGGAACGCGTCCCACTGGCCGTCCTGCTCGAGCTTGAGCTCCCACTCGGCGACCAGGTTGGAGGTCTTGGAGTAGCCGAGACGCCGCTGCAGCTGGCGCAGCGCCGCGGTGTGGATGTGCTCGTTGTCGCGCGCCACCGCGCCCACGTCGAACACCACCGCGATCGGGTCGATCAGGTCCTGGACGGCGTTCCACGCGTCGAGGAGCTCCTGGCGGCGGGGCGAGTCGTCGCGGGCGAGCAGGGCGTCGGCGAGCGGGGTGTCGTCGTCGAGCTTCACGCCATCGAGGGCCATGCCGAGGAGCTTGGCGAAGCTCGACTTTCCGGAGCCGTAGAAGCCGGAGATCCAGGAGGCGGGCAGCTCGGCGCCGCCGGGGCGCTCAAGCGCGTCCGCGATGCCGGTGAGCAGGCCCACGAACCCCTCGTGGATGCCGTGCTCGACGCGGCGGGCGCGCGGGTCGCCGGGCGGGTAGCCGCCGGTGATGATGTACTCGCTGACCTCGGCACGGAGCTTGGCCGGGTCCTGCTCGTGGAAGTAGACCACCGGCGGGATGTCGCGGGTGACGTCGCGTTCGAACAGCTCGTGGATCTGCATCCAGCCTCTCCCCTCCTACGGGTACACCCGCGGCCGGTAGTCGCGGTCGGCGGGCAGCTCGCCCATGAACGAGAGTGCGTTGATGTCGCGACGCTCGCCCGGGTAGAGGAGCACCACCGGGATGGCGCGGGTCTTGCCGTCGATGTGCTTGAGCAGCGCCGAGGTGCGGAAGAACGGGTAGAGCGCGCCGGCGCGGCCCACCAGCACCAGGCTGCGCTCGGCGGCGTCCGGGTGGGCGTCGGCGAAGTCGGCGATCTGCGCGACCACGTCGGCGGCGATCCCGTCCGGACCCTCCACCAGCGGCAGGATCTTCTCCTTGAGGTGGTTGAGGGCGCGCTCCGGGCTCTTGTGGTGGAGGCGACGCTCGCGCTCGATGAGGCGCTCCACCACCTCCTCGCCGAGGGCGCGGATGCGGCGCATCAGCAGGGCATGCAGCGAGATGCTGAGGACGTTCCAGCCGGCGGCCTGGAGTTCGCTGGTGAGGGTGCGCAGGCGCTGGCGGAGCGCGTACTCGTCGGCCGGGCGGTACGGCACGATGGCGAAACGGTAGCTGCGCATGGTGCTGATCTGCGGGCCGCCGTCGGCGACCAGGTCGCGCTTGAGGGCGGCGAGCGCCTCGTCGAGGTCGGTGCGGACGGTGGGTGGCGGGCTCGGCTCTGGGCTCATCGGACAGCCTCCGCCGCCCACTCGCCGAGGGTGGCGTGATGCCACTCGAACGACTCCACGTCGCCCAGGCGGCGGGCACTGACGCCTGCCACGCCGGCGATCCGGCGGTGGAGCGCGTCGGCGCCGATCCCCACCGAGGCGAGGTACGGGTTGCGGCTCACGCTGCCGGTGTGCTCGACGGTGCGCAGCAGGTGGAGCAGGTAGCCGAGGGCGATGTCGGGCACGCTCGGCAGGACCGCGCGGCGCGGGTCCGGCGGCGGCGTCACCAGGCCCGCCTCGGCGGCGGTGGTGAGCAGGTTGCGGGAGAACTTGGTGACGGTGGCCGGACGCCAGCGCTCGCCGACGGCCGCCGCCACCCAGCGCTCCACCACCGGGCGGTCCAGCTCCGGGGTGGCGCCCGCGCGGCGCGCGACGAGCAGCTCTGCGGTGCAGCGGCGGTACAGCGGGTCGGCCAGCTGGAGGTGCCAGTGGCAGATCAGCCGCCGGGTGGCCGGGGTCATGTCGCGCCAGCGTCCGAGCACGGCGAGCGCCTCCGGGAAGGCGTCATAGCGGGCGCGGAGGTCGGCCAGCAGGCGGCGGATCCACTCCTGGCTGGCGGACCCGAACCAACGCTCCTCGAACGCGCGCAGCGCCTGGTCGGCCGGCGGCTCGGCCGGGTCGGCGTTCGCCCAGTAGGCGCGCGAGGCGTCCACCGCCAGGGTGAGCTTCTGCAGGCGGGTGTGCAGCTCGGCCGCCTCGGCGTTGACGGTCGGGGGGCGTCGCGCTACCGCCATCACGCCACCACGAAGTACGGCATCGGGTAGGTGGCGGGAAACGGCGGCAGCTCGGCCACCAGGCGGCGCAGCGCCTCCTCCGGCGCGTCCGGCACCGGGCCGGTGACCCGACGGCCGGCGGGCTCGACCGAGTGGCCGCGGCCCTCAGGGTGTGCAAGGGCGGTTGCGAGCGCTTCGCGGTCGAACGGTGCGGTCAGGTCCACCGGCAGCGCGAGCGCGTCGGCCGGATCGATGGCGGAGGCCGTGTGCAGCGCCAGGCGCTCCTCGAGCTGCTCGTCCACCTCGAAGCCGAGATGGAAGACGGTGCGGGCGGCGTCCGGGCTCGGCAGACCGTTGCGCGCGGCCGCGTCGGCCCGCCGCGCGGCCACGCGCACGGCCCGCAGCGCCGCCCAGCGGTGTGTGCGCGGCAGCAGGCGGCGGAGCAGATCGCCGCCGCCGGCCGGGTCGACGAGATCCGTGCGCCACCAGCCCAGCCGCGGCGGCTCGCACGCTCCCTCCCCCGCCCACGCCACCACCAGCTGCAGCGCCAGCATCCCGTCCAGCACACCCGCGCTCAGCCGCGCCATGGCGAAGCCTCCGCATGCCGGGCGAGCACCGACCCCGCGATGCGCGCTCGTCCAACCAACCGTGTCGAACCTGTTCCCCACACCTGCAGCACGGCCCCATTGTGCGAGGTTCCGGAGGGGTTGTACAGGGGGTGGGGGCGCTGGGGGTGTGGATCGTTGATGGGCTGTTGATCCGGCTTCGCTACCGCCAACCACCCACCGCGGCTTCGCCGGGGCACGCGCGGGCCGCCACAACCCGGATCGCAGCGTCCTTCAGCCGTGACAGCCTGCGTCTCGCAGGGAGATGAGAGCTGGATCTGGGATCGTGTCCGCCCGTCGGCTTCACCAACGACGCACTGGACGCCGGTCTCCGATAGCCGCAACCACCGAGTCGGCGTCGCGGCTCCTCCCCGCCCAAGGCAACCTTCATCCCGCCGACACGTATGATAACCTGAGCCTGCGACTCAGT
>CAZEJK010000225.1:0-8310 GCA_964512045.1 uncultured Thermoanaerobaculia bacterium | reverse complement strand
CTCGAGCGCCTCGGCGCGCGGGGCCTTCATCAAGCTCATGCTGCCGGTCATCTGGCGGATCGAGGTGTACTCGTGCTCGTTCATCCAGAACGACACGGCCTCGAGCACCCGTGCCACATGCGTCGGACCGTTGAGCAGCAGCGCCGAGACCATCTGAACGGTGTGCGCACCGGCCATGACGGCCTTGATGACGTCAACCGCGGTGTGCACGCCGCCGGTCGCCGACAGCGAGGTGTCCACACGGCCTGACAGCAGTGCCAGCCAGCGCAACCGCAGCCGCAGCTCCTGGGAGCTCGACAGCTGCAGGTTCGGCACCATCTCCAGGCTCTCGACATCGATGTCCGGCTGGTAGAACCGGTTGAACAGCACCAGACCGTCCGCCCCATCGCTCACCGCCCGATGGGCGAAGTTGGTGATCGACGAGTAGAACGGCGAGAGCTTCACCGACACCGGGATCGACACGGCCGACTTCACGGACCGCACCACCTCGAGACCCTGGTCCTCAATATCGGCGCCCGTGGTGTCCAGGTCCGTGGCCAGGTCGTACAGGTTCAGCTCGAGGGCGTCGGCGCCGGCCTCCTGGATCCGCGTGGCGTAGTCGGTCCAGCCACCCGGCGTGGCGCCGTTCAGCGAGCCGATCACGGGCACATCGACGGCGTCCTTGATCTTCCGAACCATCTCGAGGTAGGCGTCCGGACCGAGGTGCCGGTCGCCCAGGTCCGGGAGGTACGAGGTCGCCTCGGCAAACGCCTCGGCGTGCTCGTCCTGGCGCATCTGTGCCCGCATCTCCTGGAGGATCTCCTCCTCGAACAGCGAGCGCATGACGATCGCGCCAACCCCGGAGTCCTCCAGCTGGCGCACGGCGTCGAGGTCATCCACCAGCGGCGAGGCACCGCAGACGATCGGGTTCTTCAGCTCGAGTCCCAGATAGGTCGTGGTCAGATCCATCGTCCGGTCTCCTTTCCGCCCGCGCTCAGTTGGCCGGGTCCTGCGGCTTGTCGACCGCCATCTTGGTCAGATGCTCGTACACCTCGTAGCGCGACTTGACCGAACGCTCGGCCTGCTCGATCAGCATCTTGGCACGTTCCGGATGCGCCTTCATCAGCATGCGGAAGCGGGTCTCGGTCATCGCCCACTTCTCGAAGCTCTCCTTCGGCGTCTTCGAATCGAGCTTCAGCGGGTTCTCACCGGCCTCAGCGCGTCGCGGATCGAACCTGTACAGCGGCCAGAAGCCACACTCCACTGCCAAGACCTGGTGGTCAAGACCCTGCGCCAGATCGTAGCCGTGGGCGATGCAGTGCGAGTAGGCGATGATCAGCGACGGGCCCCGGTACGACTCGGCCTCCAGGAACGCCCGCACGGTCTGACTGTCCTTCGCACCGAACGCCACCTGCGCGACGTACACATGACCATAGGCCATCGCCATCAGCCCGAGATCCTTGCGCGCGACCTCCTTGCCGCCCATGGCGAACTTCGCGGCCGCCGCCATCGGCGTCGCCTTGGAGGCCTGGCCACCGGTGTTGGAGTACACGCCTGTATCCAGCACCAGCAGGTTGACGTCGCGACCTGTGGCGATCACGTGGTCGAGACCACCGTAGCCGATATCGTACGCCCAACCGTCACCACCGACGATCCACACGCTCTTGTACACCAAGTAGTCGACAACGTTCTCCAGACGCCGAGCCCGTCGATCATCGATATTGGCCAGCACCGAGCGCAGGGTCGACACGCGCATGCGCTGCTCATGGATCCCCACCTCATCGCTCTGGTCGGCCTTCATGAGCTCGTCCACCAGGTTCTCACCGACCTGATCCGCCAGCTCGGTGAGCAGGCGCTTGGCCAGGTTCGCGTTCTGGTCGATCGCCAACCGGAAGCCGAAGCCGAACTCCGCGTTGTCCTCGAACAAGGAGTTGGACCACGTCGGACCGCGGCCGTTGGCATCCACGCAGTACGGCGTGGTCGGGAGGTTGCCGCCATAGATCGACGAGCATCCGGTGGCGTTGGCCACCAGTGAGCGGTCGCCGAACAGCTGGCTCATCAGCTTGACGTAGGGCGTCTCGCCGCAGCCGGCACAGGCGCCCGAGTACTCGAACAGCGGCTGGAAGAACTGCGAGCCCTTGACGTCGCGCTTGACCTGCGTCCGGTCCACCTCGGGCAGATCCAGGAAGAAGGCGTAGTTCTCGCGCTCCGACTCGCGCAGCGGCATCTGCTCGTGCATGTCGAGTGCCTTGTGCTTCGGGTTCGACTTGTCACGAGCCGGGCAGACCTCGACGCACAGCGTGCAGCCGGTGCAGTCCTCAGGAGCGACCTGAATCGTGTACTTCTTGCCCTTGAAGTCGCGCGCCTTGTAGTCCACCGACTTGAACGTCTCCGGCGCGCCCTCGAGCAGCTCCGGATCGTACACCTTGGCACGGATCGCTGCGTGGGGGCAGACCAGCGCGCACTTGTTGCACTGGATACACAGCTCCTCGTCCCACACCGGGATCTCCAGCGCGATGTTGCGCTTCTCCCACTGGGTGGTGGACAGCGGCCAGGTACCGTCGGACGGGAACGCACTCACCGGCAGCGTGTCGCCCTTGCCGGCCAACATGACAGCGCTGACGTTCTTGACGAAGTCCGGCGCCTCGTCGGGCACCGCGGGCGGCCGGCCGATGGTCGCCGTCACCTTGTCCGGCACCTGGACCTCATGCAGATTCTCGAGCGTACCGTCGACAGCACGGAAGTTGAGCTGGACGATCTCCTCGCCCTTCTTGCCGTAGGTCTTGCGGATTGCATCCTTGATCTGCGCGATCGCCTCGTCGCGGGGCAGCACGCCGGAGATGGCGAAGAAGCAGGTCTGCATGATCGTGTTGATCCGCCCACCCATGCCGGTCTCGCGCGCAACGTGATAGGCATCGATGCAGTAGAACTTGATGTTCTTCTCGATGATGTCCTCTTGCACCTCGCGTGGCAGGTGGTCCCAGACCTCGTCCGGGCCGTACGGCGAGTTGAGAAGGAACACGGCCCCTGGCTGGGCGTACTCGAGCATGTCCAGCTTCTCGAGGAACACCCACTGGTGACACGCCACGAAGTTCGCCGAACGGATCAGGTAGATCGACCGGATCGGCCGCGGCCCGAACCTGAGGTGGGAGATCGTCACCGCACCGGCCTTCTTCGAGTCGTAGACGAAGTAGCCCTGCGCGTAGTTGTCGGTCTCCTCACCGATGATCTTGATCGAGTTCTTGTTGGCGCCGACCGTACCGTCGGAGCCGAGACCGAAGAACACGCTGCGCGACACGTCGTCCCCCTCGATATCGAAGGAGTAGTCCACGTCGAGGGAGGTGTGGCTCACGTCGTCCTCGATCCCCACGGTGAAGTGGTTCTTCGGCCGCTCCATCGTCATGTTGTCGAACACCGCCTTGATCATTGGCGGGTTGAACTCCTTCGACGACAGACCATAGCGCCCGCCGATCACGAGCGGGTCATTCGCCAGGTGACCGTTGCCGGCGACGCGCTCCTCGGTCAGCACGGTGATGACATCCTGGTACATCGGCTCGCCGGCGCTGCCTGGCTCCTTGGAGCGGTCGAGCACCGTGATCTTCTGCACCGTCGCCGGCAGGGCATCGATGAACAGGCGAAGCGAGAACGGACGGAACATCCGCACTCGCAGGACACCGATCTTCTGGCCCTGCTCCAGAGCCCACTCCACGTACTCCTGTACGGTCTCGCCGGCCGAGCCCATGATTACGATGACCGACTCCGCCTCCGGATGCCCGATGTAGTCGTACGGCTGGTATCGCCGGCCGGTGACCTCCGCGAACTTCTCCATCGCGTCGACCACGTGACCAGCACACTTCTCGTAGAACGGGTTAATCGTCTCGCGAGACTGGAAGAAGGTGTCCGGGTTCTGCGCGGTGCCGCGCAGCACCGGACGGTCCGGCGTCATCGCACGCTCGCGGTGCGCCCGGATCAGGTCCTCGTCCATCAGCTCCTCGAGGTCCTCGTTCGCCAGCTCCTCGATCTTCGCCACCTCGTGCGAGGTTCGGAACCCATCGAAGAAGTGCACGAACGGCACCCGGCTCGCCAGCGAGGCCATCTGTGCAATGCACGCGAAGTCGTGGGCCTCCTGGACGCCGCCAGAGGACAACATCCCCCATCCGGTCTGCCGGCACGCATAGATATCCGAATGGTCGCCGAAGATCGACAGGGCGTGCGTGGCCACGGTTCGCGCCGACACATGGAACACCGCCGACGTCAGCTCGCCGGCAATCTTGTACATGTTCGGGATCATCAGCAGCAGGCCCTGGGACGCGGTGAACGTCGTGGTCAGCGCACCAGCCTGCAACGAGCCGTGAACCGCTCCCGACGCCCCGCCCTCGGACTGGAGCTCGACCACGTCGGGCACCACACCCCAAATATTGGTGCGGCCCTCGGCCGACCACTCGTCGGCAAACTCGCCCATGTTGGACGACGGGGTAATCGGGTAGATCGCGCACACCTCGTTGATCCGGTGTGCGGTCGAGGCGGTGGCCTCGTTCCCGTCGATCGTCACCTTGCGTCGCTGTGCCATAACACCTCCTGTACACCAACAGACCCCAATGGCGGGGTCCTAGCTCTCGAACTTTGCGGAAGTCTCGGCAGAGCCTCCAATCGGCGCAGCCGAAGAACCGTTCCCGACCCGGATCGCAAGGATAGGCGTTCACGCGCCCCAAGGCAACCGGTGCGCGACCGATCGGCGCGTCTTTTGGCGTGACTCCACTCCAGGTGGCGGTATCGAGAGGTTCCGAAGCGCTCGCGGGTGCGGGAGCGTCGCGCTACCATGGAACCAGGAGGCCGCATGCAGATCGTCTACACCGCACCCGACGTCAACATCCGCTATGTGGATGAAGGATCGGGGCCGGCCGTCATGCTCATGCACGGTCACACCCTCGATCACCGGATCTTCGATGACATCGCTCCGAGCCTCATCGCAGCAGGGTTCCGCGTCCTCCGTCCAGACCTTCGCGGGCATGGGCGAAGCTCGCTGCCGCCCACGGGGTACCACCCGTCGCGCCACGCCGCCGACATGCTGGCGGTGCTCGATCACGCCGATGTCGCCACCTCTTCGGTGGTCGGGTTCTCGATCGGAGGCGCCGTGGCCATCGAGCTCGCCGTGGCCGCGGCGGAACGTGTCGAGCGGCTCGCTCTGATCAGCGCGGTCATCCCGGACCGCCGGTTCGAGCCGGAGTTCATGGAGAACCTCAAAGCTGTGGCAAAAACCGTTCGCGCTGAAGGAGTTGCCGCTGCCATGGCCGGCCCCTGGATGGCCAGCCCGCTGTTCGCCCACTCGCTGGCCAAGCCCGGCATCCGCGCCAAGCTCGAGCCGATCCTCGCCGACTTCCCTGGCGCCGAGTACCTCGCCACCGAGCGCGACCGCCCAGACCGCGAGTGGAGCGCCGGCGATCGGCTGGCGGAGATCTCGGCGCCGACGCTGGTGGTGTCCGGCGACCACGATATGCCCGGATTCCGTGCATTCTCCGACGAGCTGGCCACGACCATCCCGAACGCCCGCTCCGTCCGTCTCGAGGACACGGGCCATCTCGTACCGCTGGAGGCTCCGGAGGCGCTCAGCAGGCTACTCCTCGCGCATCTGGCATAGCGAAGGTCCGGGAGAACAGGTCACCCAAGCGATGAGCCCGAACCCTTGCGGGCTTCTTCGAACGTGTGGGAAGTGATCCGGCACCTTTCTGGTTATGGCAACCGACCCGACGCCTCCTGCGGAGGCACAACCGTGACCCGACCGAATCAGAACACGCACACAACGGAGGACGAAGCACCATGACCGACCTGTCCGAGAAGCTGACCACTGCCCTCAACGACCAGATCCAGGCCGAGTTCCACTCCTGGTACATCTACCTCGCGATGGCGTCCTACTTCGAGCGCCTGAGCCTCACCGGTTTTGCACGCTGGATGGAGCTGCAGGCCGCCGAGGAGATGGAGCACGGCATGAAGATCTTCCGGTACCTACCGGAGCGCAATGCGGCAGGGCTCCTGCAGACCATCGACGCACCCCCCGCCGAGTGGGACAGCCCCGAGGCCGCCGTCAAGTCCGTGCTCGAGCACGAGCAGTACATGACCGGGCGGATCTACAAGCTCGTCGCCCTCGCGGACAAGGAGAAGGACTACGCCACGCGGCTGTTCCTCGACTGGTACGTCACCGAGCAGGTCGAGGAGGAGGCCTCAGTTCGCGGCATCCTCGACAAGCTGGAGCTGCTATCCAAGGCGCCGAACGGCCTCTACCTGGTCGACCGCGAGCTCGCACGCCGCCAGAGCTGACGGTCGTCAGCTCGCTGCAGCCGGCTGTGCGGCGCCCAGCGCTCGCAGCCGCTGCTGGGCGCGCTGGCCGGACTCCCCAGACGGATCGAGCTGCACCACGTGCCGGTACGCCGCGACCGCCTCGTCGCGGCGGCCGGCCCCTTCCAACGCCTGTGCCCGGAGCAGCTCCACCGCCGGTATGTCTGGAAGGAGCGAGCTTGCGCGCTCGAGGTGCGGCACGGCCGCACTGAAGCGTTTCGCCTCCAGCAGACCTTCGCCGGCCACAAGCTGTGGATGGAAGATATCTGGCGCGTCGTCGGCCGCTCGTGCCGCGTTGTCCAGGCCCCGGCGCCGATCGCCACTCTCCAGAAGCGCAGCCGCGTAGAACGCCCGGAGCAGACCGTCCTCCGGCCACCGGCTGACGGCGGGCTCCAGCTGCTGCCTGGCCGCGGCTGCCGAGCCCTTCGCGAGCAACTGGCGCGCCTCGGCCAGGCGATCGTACGCGTCTCGGCTGGCACGAACGTGGTCCGCCGTCTGCAGGTATGGTTCCACCGTCACCGGCCGACCCGTCACCTCCGCACCCAGCGCCGCCACCCGCTCCCGAGCCGCGGCGATCCTGTTCGTTGTCATCGGATGCGTCGAGAACCACTTCTCGAGCAAGGATGGCTCACGGTCGTGGCCGTCTTGCAGGGTCTGCAGCAGGTCCACCATCCCCTGCGGGTTGTAACCGGCGGAGACCATGTACTCGACCCCCAGCTCGTCGGACTGCCGCTCCTGCTCCCTGGAGTAGCTCGCGAGCATCAGCTGGGCGCCGAGAAGCCCGCCAAGAGCGTACAGGTCCCGGTGCTCGGTCTGCTCGGCCTCCATGTACGCCATTCCGCCGATCAGCACCAGCTGAGTGAGGATCTGGCGCGTGTACTGCTGCGCGGCATGGCGTGCCGTGACATGGCCGATCTCGTGGCCAAGCACCGCAGCCATCTCGTCCTCGGACTCCATCCGTGCCACCAGCCCCCGGGTCACAGAGATCTTGCCCCCCGGCAAGGCGTACGCATTGACCATCGGATCGTTGACCGCGTTGAACTCATACCGCAACCGCGGCCGGTGGCTCCGTGACGCCAGCCAGCCACCCACCTCCTGCACGTAGGTCTGCAGCTGCGGATCGGCCACCGGCCCGAGCGAGCTCTGGGTGTACTTCGGGTACAGCTGCTCGCCGAGAGCGATCTCCTGCTGCTCTCCGAGCAGATCGAGCTGCTGCTCGCCTGTGACCGGGTTGACAGTGCATCCAAGACCCGCGGCCAGGGCCACGACGCCCAGGATTGCGACACGACGGATGAGCTGGTGTTGGAGCATGCTGCGAAGGTACCCCGATTGCGATCCGGCCGCAATCCGGTACGCCCCGATGTCCGATGGTTCGTGCGGCCAGCTCACGGCACAGGGCACACAGCCGCCATCCGCAACGAGGTGGTGTTCACGAGCGTCGTTCTGTGTCTGGCGGCCCGGTTGTGCGTCTCCCCGCGACGTATCAGCCGAGCCGGCGGAGGGCTTCGGTGAGATCCGGTCCGATGACGAGCCGAACACCTGCGATCCGCTCGGCAACGGCCGTGAGCAGGGCCACTGTCCTCTGACGTTCCAGCTCCAGCCGCAGCACGAACGGGTGGACCGCAGCCATCAGCGCGGTCAGACGTTCACCCATCGTCAGAGGAGCTACCGACAACGCGCCGTGCCACCCACCTGGCTCGAGCACAACCAGCAACCCCACCTCGGCACGCTCCTCAAAGAGCTGGGGCGCCGCTGATCTGGAGAGTCGCCATCGCGGATCGTCTCCCTCCCGACATCGCTCGACGGGTGCGTCCACCGCCTCCCGCAGCATCGTCGCTGCCCTCCCGCGCAACAGCAGATCCCGGCGGAACGGCGCGACCCGGACGCTCCCTGAGGCGCCTCGCCAGACACGGACCGTGTCGTCCGACACCACGCGCCCGCCGACCGCCACGACGCCGGCCGCCACCGTCGACTTGCCGCTACCCGACGGACCCAGCA
>CAZEJK010000224.1:823-8328 GCA_964512045.1 uncultured Thermoanaerobaculia bacterium | reverse complement strand
CAGCAGGCGGGACTACAGACCTCCGGGGATATCCACCAATTGAGAACTGAGAACTTAGAACTCAACCCAGGCGCTTTGCTTCGAATTTTCGAAGATACGGCTCCGTGAGTTGCCAACAGGATCCTTCCAGCTACGGCGTCGGTATGACTGCGTCCAGCACCTCGATCAGGCGATTGATCTCTTCAGGGGTGTTGTAGTGCACCAGGCTGATGCGCACGACGCCGTCTTCGGGGTCGAGCCCGAGGCGCTGACACAGACGGTACGCATACATGTGGCCGTGTCGGATGGCGATCCCTGATCCGTCGATCTCACCCACGATCTGGCGCGACGACAGGTCGCGGTGGACAAAGCTGATGGTCCCGACCCGCTCGGGTCCCGAGTGTGCAGGCCCCACGATCCGGACATCGTCGCGTCCGAGCAGGTACGAGATCAGACGTTCCTGGACGGGGAGCTCGCAGGCGGTCATCACGTCAAACGCCTTCTCGATAGCCGCCCGGTCGATGCGCGAGCTCTCCGGGAGATCGATGAGCGTTTGCAGGTACTCGGCCAGGGCGAGGATGCCGGCACAGCCCTCGTGGCACACACCGCCGATCTCGAACTTGTACGGCAGCTCCGTGTCGGGGATGAAGAAGTGGTTCGGCCCGTTCAGCTCGGCGATCGCGTCGGTACGGGCCCAGAGCGCGGCCATGTGTGGTCCGTAGACCTTGTAGCAGGAGTACGCGTAGTAGTCGACGTTCCAGCGTGCTACGTCCATGGCGCGGTGGGGAGCGTAGGCGACGCCGTCGGCCACGACCCGAGCGCCTGCGGCGTGGCATCGGCGGGTGATCTCCTCGAGATCGACGATCTCGCCCAGGAGGTTGGAGACATGCGGGAGGGCCACCAACGCAGTCCGTTCGTTCAATAGGCTATCGAGCTCTCCAAGGGAGCATGTGGCCGTCACCGGGTCGACCCGCCACCACCGCACCGTAACGCCAAACCGCTCGAGCCGGACCCACGGGCCGATGTTCGCCTCGTGGCCCGTCTCAGCAACCACCACCTCATCCTCCGGTCCCAGCTGCTCGGAGTAACAGTGCGCCAGCATCTCCATCAGTGCAGAGGTCGAGGAGCCGAGGATGACGGTGCCGTCCGCGCCGCCGAGTAGCAGCCGCACGAACTCGTGCGCCTCATCGACGAGTCGCGTGGCCTGCTGGGAGAGCGGATACCCGGCGCCGAGCTGGACGTAGCTTGAGAGCATGTACTCCCGCATCCGGTCGGCGACAACAGCCGGGACCTGGGATCCTCCGGCGTTCTCGAGGAACACCGTGGATCCGGAGAGCGCGGGAAACTGAGCTCGGATCTGCTCCCGTTGCTGGTCGGTGACTGTGAGGGCCATCGCGTTCCTCCTTCATCGTGGTCAGTGTCGACCTGCGGCACACCGACAGCGATTCTCACATACTCGAGACGAAATGTGTGCGGCGGGAGCCGAGGCGAGAACAGGCTCTGAAGGATCCCGATGACGTCCGTCGTTACTGTCGATTGCGCAGTTGGAGTCTGCGCGTGCATCCACGCACGGAGGCATGCACGGTCTCTCAACCTTCGAGCACGATCCGGTTCTTGCCGGACAGCTTGCCCTCATACAGAGCGCGATCCGCCTTACGCAGACTCTCCTGGAAGGTGGTCCTGTCACCGACCGAGCTGATGCCGAAGGTCATGGTGACCTGGACCTGACCTCCTGTGGAGAGAAAGACGTGCTTTTCGATGGCCGCTCGGATCCTCTCGGTCAGTCTCGCTGCGCCCTCCTGATCAGTGTTCGGGAGTATGAGGATGAACTCCTCGCCGCCCCAACGTCCGACGATGTCCTGAGCGCGGAGCATCGACCGCACCAGCCGGGCGAGCGACACCAGCACGTGGTCGCCGCACTCGTGTCCGAACTCGTCGTTGACGCGTTTGAACTCGTCGATATCCGCAAGCACCAATGCACTAGCCCGATCCGTCAAGAGCGCATCGAGACGTTCGACGATCCCCCGACGGTTCGGTAGACCCGTCAGGTAGTCGGTCCGAGACAAAGCCTCCACCTGCGTGAGGGCACTGACGAGATCGTCGTTGACCTGGCGGATCTCACGCGCAGCCCGGACCCCCAGTCGGTAGCGGCTCCATCCGAGTGCGCCCACCATCATCGCCAGAGCCGTGACCGCAACCAGCGCCCAGCGAAACGATCGCTGGATGTTCTGATTGCGCTTCAGATTCTCGATCTCCTGGTCCTTCCTCTCGCTATCGTAGGCGATCTCCAGCTCATGAATCTGGCGGCTCCTGGCCTCGTTGAACAGCTCGTTGCGAAGAATCGCATGTCTCTTGAAGTGGTCGAGGGCCTGGAGGTGGTCACCGGCCTGTGCGTAGCAGTCCGACAGGAGCTCATGGAGCTCGGATTGGAGGCGCAGGTCCGACTGCTCCTGGGCGATGGTGAGCGCCTCCAGGTAGTGGCTGATCGACTCGGCAAAACGCTGCTGGCGAGAGCGGACCTCTCCCATCCGCTTGAGAGCGAACAGCGTTCCGCGCGTCCTGCCAGTGTCGCGGCAGATCTGGAGCGACTCGGTGAAGTGCTGCATCGCGAGCTCGAGGCGTCCCCGCTCCAGAAACACGCTGCCAACGCTCGCGGTCGCCATGGAAAGCAACGCGGAGTTGTCGAGAAGCGCTGCGGCTTCCCGAGCCTTCATGTAGTGCTCGAGCGCGGAATCGAGGTCAGCCGCCTCGAACAGCAGGTTGCCGACGTTGTAGCTGGTGCCGGCGACTCCGAGCCGGCAGTCGACCTTCTCGTACGCTTCGAGCGATCCAGGCGCTCATGCCGCAACTACCTGGCGGAGCCGGTACCGCTCGCGGTCCTGCGAGATCTCGTGCGCATTGGTACCACCGCACCCTCCGGGACGAACAGTCAACGCTGGACGTTCACGCTTCTTCCCGATCGCGACGCGGTGCTGCGGTTAGCGGTGCCGGTGCGGCGGTTCTTCGTCGCGCTGAACCGGAGGGCCGCAAGCCCGTTCGCTCGTCTGATCGGGCGCGTGGTGGCCGGCGACGCCCTCGGCCGCTACCACCGCGAGCACTTCGAGTCCGTGCAGGAGGCGATCGAGGAGTGGGACGCCGGCGGGCGCGACCGGCTGTTCCACGGAGCGCCCTCGGCAATCCTGGTCGGCTCCGAGCCGGGCGCGAGCTGCCCGGCCGAGGATGCAGTGCTCGCCACCCAGAACATCCTCCTCGCGGCGCATACTCTGGGGCTGGGGACCTGTCTGATCGGCTTCGTCGTCGAGGCAATGCGGCACGATCGCCGGATCGCGCGCGAGCTCGGCCTGGCGGTCAATGAGACGATCCACGCGGTCATCGCGATCGGTCAGCCCGATGAGGTGTATGTCCGTCCCGCCGAGCGTCAGCCGGTGCAGCTGCGTGTGCTCGGCAGCTCCGCGTGAGCACGCTGCGTGCCGTGGCAGGGCACAGCCTGCGGTCGCTCGCACGGAGGGCGGTGCCAAATCGACAGCTTCCTGGCAACCTCCTGAACGGGTTTCAGTCGAGCGCGTGCTGTCTCCTCGAATGGCGATCCTTCAACGTCGGAAGACACCGAGCACGGCCGCAAGCAAGCTGTGACGGGGCGTGTTCGACGCGTCAGCGGTGCGTTCGAAGAACACCTCGAGTGCCTTCAGCTCACCCTTGTCGAGCCACACGCCTCGGCATCCGGGACAGGTATCGACCATGACCTGCGAGGTGTAACCGTGCTCCCGCTGCTCCATCGGCACATCGCACTGGGGGCACAGTCTGTTGTCCGCGACGCTGGCGTGGGCTCGAGCGAAGGCTGCTCGAATGTCGTCGATCGCCGGTCGCGCCAGGTCCTCGGAGTAGTCGCGCTCGACGGTGCTCTGGAGCTGCTCGAGCTCCCCGTGGTCGAGCCAGGTCCCGCCGCACGTCGGGCACCGGTCAACCTCGACGTCGGCTTCCCAGGTCATTCGTGTCATCTCGTCACCGTCGTTGATGCAGCGCATTCCATCCTCCTCGAGGCGAGCCCGTTCTGTGCTCAGTCTACCAACCCGGCCGCTGGCGGCAACCGGAGCGCCATGGAAGGGCTCCGGAGGTGGCGGCCGGAGGCCTCGGCAAGTTGAGAATCTGAAGACACCGCAAGGAATACTCCGCTGGTTCATACGGTTCTGCGCTGACATGATGGAACGTGCAGGTGGGATCGCGAGGCCGGTGTTCGTAGCAGGCTTGGCCGTGCTGATCATGGCGGTGGCCTTGGCGTGCTCGGCAGAAGATGCGACGGATGCGAAAGGGGAGCATGGCCGGGCCCCAGAGGTGCTCGTGGAAGCTCAGGTCGAAGAGGGCGCTCCGCCGACCTTCTCGGAGGCTGGCCGTGGCGACGAGCGCCGGAGAATGGTCGAGCGCCAGATCGCTTCACGGGGGGTCGAGGACGGGGCGACGCTCGCGGCGATGCGCGCGGTACCGCGGCACGAGCTCGTTCCCGAACGGTACGCTGGCGCCGCCTACGACGACCGGCCGCTTCCGATCGGTCACGGACAGACCATCTCTCAGCCGTACATCGTCGGCTTCATGACCGAGCTCCTCGACCTCGAGGCCGGCGATACCGTCCTCGAGGTCGGCACGGGCTCGGCCTATCAGGCCGCGGTGCTCGGTCAGATCGTGGACCACGTCGTGACCATCGAGATCATCGATGAGCTGGCGCAGACTGCAGCGGCCGACCTCAAAGCGATGGGTTACACCAACATCGCGGTCCTGAACGGGGACGGTTACTTCGGTTATGAGCCTCAGGCGCCGTACGACGCGATCATCGTCACAGCGGCCGCGGAGCACATTCCGCCTCCGCTGATCGACCAGCTCAAGCCTGGCGCCCGGATGGTTGTGCCGGTCGGCCGCTCCGGATGGACGCAGAACCTCATGCTCGTCGAGAAGAACCAGGAGAGAGAGGTCACTACGCGCAACGTGATGGCCGTGCAGTTCGTACCGTTGACCCGTTCGGACTGATGAGCTGATGGGCCGTGCGGAGGCGCCGGGCGCGAGCATGCTGGTCGCCGTGGCGATCGCGGCGGGCGCCGGTCTCGCGTATGAGGTCCTCCTGCTGCGGGTGTTCAGCTTCAGCCAGTGGCACCACTTCGCCTCCCTCGCGGTGTCGTTGGCGCTGCTCGGCTTCGGTACCGCTGGAACCTGCCTGACCCTGCTCGGCGATCGTGCCGTGCGCTGGGGCGATCGGTTGTTCGTCGCCGGGCTCTGGCTGGGAGCGCTCGGCATGGTGGGTGCCTTCCTGTTGCCACAGCTGGTGAGCGTGCGACCGCTGTTTGCCGTGTGGAGTACAACGGAGCTCGGCAAGCTGCTGCTCATCGACTTCGTCTCGTTCGTTCCGTTCTTCGGACTCGCTCTTTGCCTCGGTCAGGTGTTCATGCGCTGGCCCGAGGCGACGCCTCGACTGTATGCGGCGGATCTGCTCGGCGCGGGTGCTGGCAGCGTGGCCGCGACGGTGCTGCTCTCACGAGTGTTCCTCGAGGAGGCGTTGATGGTGCTGCCGGTGCTGGTTCTGGTCACCGCCGGAGCTCTGTCGTTGACGCGGGCCAAGATGCGTGCGGCCGGTGTCGTCGCCGTGATCGGTGCGCTGGCCATCGCGGGATGGATCGTGGCCGGTCTCCCGAAGCTCCCGTTGTCGGACTTCAAGCGCCTTGCCTATCTGTTGGACCTCCCCGATGCGCGGGTGCTGGAGCAGCGGCCGGGTCTGCGCGACCTGGTCACCATCGTGCGCTCGGACAGCATCCGTATCGCCCCGGCACTGAGCCTGCATTGGACGCGGACGGTTCCGTCGCAGGACGCTCTCGTGCTTGGATCTGACCAGGTCATTCCGCTGCCGCGAACCGACGCAGTCGATGGCGACATCGACCATCTGCGGGCGACCCTCACGGCGGCGCCGCTCGTGATCCGGCCCGAGGGCCCGGTGGCGGTTGTCGGATCGTCAAGCAGCCTGCCGATGCTCCTCGTGCAAGGCGAGTCGTGCACCTGGATCGAGGACAACCGTCAGATCGTTGACATGTTCACGGCTCGCTTCGCGCTTCCGGGGGTGACGATCCGCTCGGAGCCTGCCCGGCGTTTCCTTGCGGCGAAGGGAGAGCTGTTCGAGATCATCGTGCTCGCTGACGCCGGCGCAGAGGGTGACGCGACGTCCGAGTCGTACCAGCTGACAGTGGAAGCCCTGGAAGGCGCCGTGGCGCTGCTTCGGCCAGGCGGTCTCGTCGTGATCCCGCTGAGTCTGAGCAACCCCCCGCGCTACGCGCCGAAGCTCCTGGCGATGGTGGCCGAGGCGCTGCACGCGCGAGGCGTCGACAGCGCCTGGTCGCACAGCGCGTTCGTCCGGTCGATGGACGCCGGACTGGTGGTCTTCTCCAACGAGCCGCTGAGCACGACGGATGTGAGAGCACTGCGGAGCTTCGCCGAGAAGTGGGGATTCGACCTGGCAGCGCTGCCAGGCCTCGAGGAGTCGGAGGCGAACCGGTTTCACGCGCTCGAAGCTCCGGTGTTCTACCACACTGCGCGTGCGCTGCTGGCGGGGGACGGTACCGTCCCCGCGGCTGCCGAGTGGTACTCCCGCCGTCCGGCCACTGATCAGCAGCCGTACTTCTGGCACTCTATGCGATGGCCCAACGTCCCCGAGCTGATCAGGAGCTTCGGCCGTCGGGGGCTCGTCTGGCTCGACTGGAGCCTCCTCATGACTGCAGTCAAGCTCGTAGTGGCCGGATTGCTGGCAGCGCTGCTGATTCTCGCGCCGTATGGGAGGCTTCCACCGGGAAGGCGCCCGGTGACCAGATGGAGCGTGTTGATCTACTTCGCAGCTCTTGGCCTGGGCTTCTTGCTGCTCGAGATGGTAGCGTTCCAGCGGGCCGTGCTGTTTGCTGGACACCCGGTTCCGGCGGCATCGCTGGTCTTCGCGGTGTTCCTGATCGGCTCCGGTCTGGGCAGCCTGAGCGCACCGACCACGGCCGATCGTCGTGCGGCACACCGGATCTTCGGCCCGATCCTCGCCACAGCTGTAGCCGGTATCGGTTGCTTGCATGTGGCCACCCCTCTGCTGCTGTCGCTACAGCAAGCGCTGCGATTGACCCTGGTCGGAGCTTTGGTCTTTCCGATGGCGGTGGCCCTCGGGCGGGCGATGCCATGGGGCCTTCGCCAGCTCGACCGGGCGCGCCCGCTGATCCCGTGGGCGTGGGGCCTGAACGGCTTTGCCTCGGTGCTCGCAGGCCCTCTCGCCGTTCTCCTGTCGGTCCACTTCAGCCAGATCGCTACCGCGGTGGTCGCTACCTCCTGCTACGTTGCTGCCTGGGGTATTGCGTGTGTCTGGACGTCGGTGGACGACGCTTCGGTGGGTTCCGCCGTGAAGACGACTGGCTCAGCGTGAGGTCGTGTGACCGAGTCAGTCGAGCGATCGCGTCATGATCGTGTACGGTGCGACCTCGAACCCGTAGCGGTGGTAGGCCGCGATGGCGCGCGCGCGC
>CAZEJK010000224.1:0-813 GCA_964512045.1 uncultured Thermoanaerobaculia bacterium | reverse complement strand
GACTTTCTCGATCTCCGGTGACGCCCGCACGGACCGCAAGGGCCAGCTGAGGCAAGGGTCAGGGGAACGAGCGTGGCGATGAGAAGCAATGACATCGGGGGTTGCCTCCAGAGCCACGCGGGCTCGACGTCTTGACAGCAGTTGATCATACCGAGACCGTTTCGGCTCGGTCGCTGTTTTTCAGATGTCTTCAGGACTTGTCGGCAGGACGGGGCCATCGTGGACGCATGGCACAGCAACACTTTCCGAGGTCGAAGCCATTGCTTGTCGTATGCGGCGCACTCTGTCTCACACTGATGCTGACGCCGTGGTCGGCGACGGCCACACCGTCTTCCGCCAGCAATACCGAGACGATCGAGGGTCCAGGGGAGGACGGCCGCAGGATGGGAGCGGATGCTCCTGAAGCCGAGTCGGATGGAGCACGGGATCCATCGATGTCGTGGTGGACCGTGGATGGAGGCGGCGGGGATGCAAGCGGAGGCGTCTACGAGGTATCGGCGACCATCGGTCAGCCAGACGCCGGGCTGGAGATGACTGGCGGCTCCTACGCGCTGCCAGGTGGCTTCTGGGCTGGTGTGGACAACTACCGGATGTGCGACGCGGATCGGTCGGGAAGGTGCGATGCCCAGGATATCTCGTGGTTCGTCAGCTGTGCTGCGGACGCCGGCTGTGCCTGTCCGGGGAAGGCCGACGCCAACGGCGATGGCGTGATCGACGGACAGGACATCGACCTCGCCGTGCCAGCCATGTTTTAGCGGCTCAAAACTCCGTATCTTCGAAAATTCGAAGCAAAGCGCCTGGGTTGAGTTCTAA
>CAZEJK010000223.1:0-8352 GCA_964512045.1 uncultured Thermoanaerobaculia bacterium | reverse complement strand
GGGAGCTCATACCCAATACCTAACACCTAACCGCTACGCGGGCGCGGGACCGGCAGCTTCGGAGCATCCCTTTGGTTGCAGCCCGCGGCCGCGTTAGTGGTCGTTGGTGAACACGTAGTCGCCGCCCTTGGCGTTCTTGTGGCAGGCGATGCAACCCTTGTCAGCTCCCTTGGCAACTCGGCCGGCCAGAGCCATTCCCTTCGCATTCTTCTCGATGCTACCGTCCGGCGCGTACTTCACCCAGAACCAGTCGTTGTTCGCCGGGTCGTAGCCGGCCTCGCGCTGCAGCATGATCGTCACAGCAGCCAGATACTCACCTGGCGAGCTCGAGACCTTCTCCTTGGTTGCGTCGGAACCGCCGTAGTTGTCCTTCACGATCAGGTGGTACGGCGTTCCGTCCACGTGGACCAGGTTGTAGTAGAGGCGCAAGAGCTTCCCGTGCGGTGAGGTCCCCGGGTACACAGAGGACTTCATGGGCCACGACTCATACCCGTCCATCGCCTGCCAGAGCGCCTCGGCAAACTCGACGTCGGCCTTCCCGCCGAACGGCGCCTCATGCTGGGCTGCTGTTGCCTCGTCCCCGATCGGGTTCATCACAACGGCCAGCGCTGCACACACGGCAACACCCACAACCGTGACACCGAGTCTGTATGCTCTCACTCTCATGGTTCGACCTCCTTGCTCGTCGTTGTGTTCTCGGACGATCGTCGAACAAGGCCATGGCTGCGTCCATCGGGTATCTCCCGACACGTCAATGGGAAACCTATTCGCTCGGCCACCCTGCGGACCGCGGACCGTCCCGATCCGCTTCCTGTAGAGCCTGCCCCCAGCCTCAGAGTGGTCGTTCCTCTGATAGCTCCACGCTGCTCGGCCACCTACGGTGAGATCCTCGCGGGCCGGTCGTTCGCCGCACGAACGGATCGCCGGCCGCACAACAGCTCACGAACTGGAGGTCACCATGCCAACAACGACTGTCTCTGCCCTGGAACGAACCGCCCAGAAGACCCAGGCCTGGCTTGAGGAGCTGGCGACCGAAGGCAAGTTCACCGACGCGGAGCAGGCGTACTCCGCCATGCGCGCTGCCCTACACGCCATCCGCGATCGCCTGACCGTGGACGAGGCCACCGACCTGGCGTCCGAGCTGCCGATGATGGTCCGCGGCTTCTACTACGAGGGCTGGCGACCCTCGCTGGCGCCAAACAAGGAGCGCAGCTCCCAGGAGTTCCTGGAGCACGTGGCATCCAGCTTACGCGACAATCAGACCATCGACCCGGCCCACGCAGTGCGCTCGGTCCTGGCGCTGCTCCAACGCAAGATCAGCGACGGCGAGATGGCCGATATCCGCCAGATGTTCCCCAACGAGCTCGTTGAGCAGTTCTGGCCGACCGAGCGGTAGCCTCAGCGCCATCGTCACCACAGATCGGAGTCCTCAGGGTCCAGGTCAGGGTCGAGCATGGCCAGCTGGTCCATCATCATGTACGGGTTGGCAAGCGCCTCTTCGGCGGCATCGACGATCCTGGCGTCGTCAGACTCCTCCGTGAGCTGGAAAAGCACCGCTTGAGCCTTGTTGCCGCCGAGCTCGCCGAGCGCGTTGATCGCGGCGCAGCGGAGATCGATGTCCGCACGCTCGTTGACGGCGATACCGACGAGATCGGGGAGCCACTCGCTCAGGCTCAGCTGGCCGATGGCCCAGATCGCCTCGAGCTGGAGCTCATCGTTATCGGAGTCAAACGCCTCGGTGATCTCGGCTGTGAAGTCAAGGTCGAAGTGGGCCATGCAGAACACGGCGGTGACCCGCCAGTCGGGATCTCCGCTCGCCCACGCTGCCCGGACCGCCCCTTCGTGCCAGTCCCGCCTGGAGCGGATCGACGCTTCGAGAGCCCGTCGCCGCAGCAGCACCGGTGTGCTGGCGTCGGCGTAGAGCCTGTGGAGCAGGCTCTGGATCCGGTCGTACATCGCCATATCGACCGGCGCCCCGAAATCCCCTGCTTCGAACTGATCGTTCTCGTCCATCTCCCAGTCGCACAGCTCGAGGGTCGGGCCGAGTGCGATCGCTGCCCGGCTCAGCACCTCGGGGCTGCCGCCTCGCTCGATCAGCCGAACCACCTCCTCCACGATCTCCGGCTCCAGCTCGCCCTCGAGCGACTCCAGAAGCGCCAGCTTCTCCCGATCCTCGCCGCCACGCAGGATCTCCATCTGATTGCGGAGCCAGTCCGGAGAGCCCTCGAGCTCGGGTTGATCTTCCTTTCTGCTCACTGGAACCTCCTCAGTTCGTGGTTCTCGGGCATCCTCTCACACCCCCGGACGCTCGACCCACTCGCTCATGTGCGGCGCGCCGCGGGCGAGGATGTCGGTGCGCGCATTGATCAGCATGACCTCGTCGAGACGCATCCCGGTACCGGACGCGATGGCCTCCATCTCCTTGAGCATCTGCGGAAACCGCTCGCCCAGCACGGGTACGAATCCGCGCGCCAGCTCGAGCAGGTGCTCCGACGTCGTCCCTCCGGCCTGGCCGAGCCACTGCAGATAGAAGTCGAGGTTGGCGCGGATCTTCGACTGGAACGCCGTGCCGTGCGCTCGGCCAAGCTCGCCCGGCGATCCCGCCACCTCCAGCTCCGACAACGGGAGCTCGGTCTCGTTCCCACACCCGACGAGCGTGGTGACAGCCAGCAGCTTCAGGACCGTCCTTCGATCCACCGACATCTGCGCCCCCTCCGGTTCCGTGTCTCTCACCGAAGAGTACCAGGCTCCAGCCTCGTTCGCCTCGGTTCAGGTATCATCCCCACCGTATGGAGGCTACCCTGCGTTACTCCTGTCTGATCCTGGACCATGACGACACCGCGGTGGACAGCACCCGAGGCGTTCACTACCCAGCCCACGTCAAGGCGATGGAGACCCTACGTCCGGGCGAGCCGGTGGTCGATGTCGAAACCTGGTTCGCCAAGAACTTCCACCCCGGGATCCTGCAGTATCTGCATGACGAGCTGAAGCTCACACCCGAGGAGCTGGCCGTGGAGGAGCAGATCTGGCGCGAGCACACGGCCGCCGGAACCCCATCGTTCTACCCGGGCATGCTCGAGGCTCTGGCCGCATACCAGGCGCAGGGGGGGTATCTCGTGGTGGTCTCACACTCCGACGAGACCGTAATCCGGGCGCACTACACCGCCGCGTACGACGGGACGCGGGTCATGCCGGAGCTGATCTTCGGCTGGGAGCTGGGCGTCGAGCGGCGCAAGCCGTACCCGTACCCGGTGCACGAGACGATCCGTCGGCTCGGAGTGTCACCCTCCGATGTACTGGTTGTTGATGACCTCAAGCCCGGAATCGATATGGCGCTGGCCGCCGGCGTCGACGCCGCAGCAGCGTGCTGGAGCCACCATATTCCGGAGATCCGCGAGTTCATGGAGCGCAACTGCGTGGCGGTGCTCGACACGATCGACGAGTTCCGCGAGCTGATCTTGAGCTGACGACACGCTACTCTCAGCCGTCCACCGTTGGCCGGCGCCCGAGCGCGCTTGCAGACAGCAGCTCCTCGACCGCGTCGGGAGTCGGTACAGCGCGAACAACGGCATGGACGTCGGGTCCGCTGGGGAACGAGCGCAGAACGAGGCGTCCGTACCGCGTCTGGAACCTCGACTCCGCGCGAAGCTGACGCATGACCGCCGCCCGTTGCTGTGGATCGAGGCGGTCGTAACCGGTCTCCTGGCGGAGGGCGTCCACGTCGCGGCCGATCCGACCGACCAGCTGTTGCAAGCGTCTCTGGGCCCGAACGATCTCCTCGGCGAGCCAGGACGGAAACGCGTCCGCATCGAGCCTCAGCACCCGACGCCACGGCAGGCGTGGAAGATCCTCCGCCAGCAGCGTCGGACCCCACTGAGCGAGCGCCTCGCTCCAGTAGTCTGGGGTCGGTACAGACACCAGCTCGAAGCCCGGTAGGCGCAGCCCGGTGAGGCGACCCCCTTCCGAGGCGCCGGTGTCCAGCCCCCAGACGTTTTGCCTTCGACCGCGCGCTACCTCGGGGAAGATCTGATGCCCGAACACGATCGGCTTCGGCCAGTCGAGCTCCGGATCGTCGAACCACCACCGCGACCGACCGTCCCAACCCGCCCTACCGAGAGAGCCGCGACCGGTCAGAACCCTTTCATCCTGCTCGGCGAGCGGCAGGCCGGGCTGGAGGCCGGCATGCACGATGGTGACCTCGTCGAGATCGAGCCACAGTGGCAGGCGCCGTGCAAAGGTCAGCAGCTCCTGATACGCCGACTGCGACAGCTGCCGTCGGGTGATCCGTCCGGAGGGATCCTGACCGTCCTCGAACCGACCAAGGAGGTGCTTGGCCTCGTGGTTGCCGAGCACGGCCCTGCGGTGCTCGGGATCGGCAGCGAAAAATCGGACGACCTCGAGGCTCTTCGGTCCACGATCCACCAGGTCACCCACCGAGATGATCAGGTCGTCCGCCGCGAGCTCGGCCTTCCGGCACAGGGCGATCAGCTCGTCGTAACAGCCGTGCAGGTCTCCGACGATCAGCGTCTGCATCGCCCGATGGTACTGCAGCCCGCCGCGCGGACCGCGTATGCTGGCGCCATGGAACGCTCCAGAGACTCGGGGATCCAGACGTACGAGGCGCGGCGGGCCGCGGCCGACCAGCGCGTCCAGGAGCTGGAGACGCGCAGCCGAAGGCTGTCATGGGCTCGCGGTCTGGTGTTCGCTGGTGTCGTGGCTGTGGCCCTGATCGCCACCGAGTGGCGCATGGTACCTCTTGCCTGGATTCTCCTGCCGCTCGTTGCATTCTTCGCCCTCGTGGCCCTCCATTCTCGGACCATCCGCCGTCAAGCTCGGGCCCGAAGGGTGAGCGACTTCTACACGCAGGGTCTTGCGCGGCTTCACGAGCAGTGGATCGGGACGGGTATCACCGGCGACGAGCTGGCGCCTGAGGATCACCGCTACGCCGAAGATCTCGATCTGTTCGGTCGCGGCTCCCTGTTCGAGCTCCTGTGCACGGCGCGCACCGTGAGCGGAGAGCGCACGTTGGCGAGATGGCTGCTCGAGCCCGCGGAGCGCTCCGAGGTGATCGCCCGGCAGGAGGCTGTGGACGAGCTCAGAGAGCGCCTCGATCTCCGAGAGGCGATCGCGCTCGTCGGCGACGACGTCCGCCACGTGCTCGACCCGTCACCGCTGGAGTCGTGGGCCGCCGCACCGCCGGCGCCACGCGCACGACGTGTCCGGTGGTTCGCCACCGCGCTCTCAACGCTCACCACCATCGCCCTGATCGGATGGTGGGGCTTCGGCTGGAGCCCGGCGCCCGCACTCCTCGCCATCGCCACCCACGGCGTCTTCACATTGCGTGAGCGGCACTGGGTCGACGCCGTGGCGAGTGCCGTCTCCCGACGCGACCGCGAGCTGCAGCTCCTCGCCGAGCTGATCGCACTCCTCGAGTCCGAGTCGTTCGAGGCGACGTGGCTGAGCCACCTGCAGAAGCGACTCGCCAGCGGAGGACCTCGCCCCAGCGAGGAGATCGATCGGCTGCGCCGGCTCAGCGGCCACCTCGACAGTCGCCATAACATGCTGTTCGCGCCCATCGCGTGGTTGCTGAACTGGGGCGTTCATGTTGCGAGCTCGGTCGAGAGCTGGCGCCAACGTGTTGGCGCCCATCTGCCCGAGTGGTTCGCTGCGGTGGGCTCAGCCGAAGCGTTGCTTGCGATGGCCGCCTACGCCTACGAGCACCCAGAGGACCCGTTTCCTGACCTCGGGGATGACGAGCCCCGGATCGAGGCTCACGGTCTCGTCCATCCGTTGCTCCCCGCGAGCACAGCGATTCGCAACGACCTGACCCTGGATCCGGACCGACGACTGCTGATCGTCAGCGGCTCGAACATGTCCGGCAAGAGCACGTTGCTCAGGAGCCTCGGCACCAATGTGGTGCTCGCCATGGCGGGGGCCCCCGTCCGCGCCCACCGCATGACCCTCACTCCACTGGCGGTCGGTGCCTCCATCGGCGTGAGCGACTCACTCCTCGGCGGCCGTTCCCGGTTCTTTGCGGAGATCAGTCGCCTGAAGCGGATCGTGGACGCATGCGACGGTCCGCTCCCGGTGCTGTTCTTGCTCGACGAGCTGTTCGGCGGCACCAACTCCCACGACCGGCGGATCGGTGCGGAGCTGCTTCTGAAGGCCCTGCTCGATCGCGGCGCCATCGGACTGGTGACCACGCACGACCTGGCGCTGGCGCCGATGGCCGAAGCGCTCGGCCCGGCCGCCAACGTCCACTTCTCTGACCAGCTCGATGCCGGCGAGCTCGCCTTCGACTACCGGCTCCGGCCGGGAACGGTCACCCACTCCAACGCCCTCGCTCTCATGCGCGCCGTCGGCCTTCCGGTACCAGAGTCCGCGGTGGACCCGGCCCCGCCTACCGGACCGCCGGTCTCCGTTCGCCAGCCCTGATGCCTACTCGAGCTGGGGTGGTACCCGTCGCTCGGTCGCCTGCTCGTAGGCGTAGGCGATCTCGATCAGGGTCGGTTCGTCCAGCGCCGATGCGAAGAACGACAGCCCCACTGGAAGGCCGTGGACCATCCCCATCGGCACGGTGATGTTCGGGTAGCCGGCTCGCGCCGGGTATGAGGAGCTGCCACCGATGAAGTGGTCTCCGTTGACCAGATCGATCGTCCACGCCGGCGCGCCGGTGGGAGCGATCAGCGCGTCGAGCTGGTGCTCCGCCATGAGAGCGTCAATCGCCTTCCGGGAGCCGTCTCGGCTGACCCCGAGCGCCTCCAGATACGCCTCGTCACTGAGGGGACCCTTGGCGGCAGACTTCACGAAGATCTCCTGATCGAACCACGGCATCTCCGCCGCGGCATGCTCCTGGTTGAACTCGATCAGCTCGTCGAGGGTCTGCGCCGGCAGCGTCTCGATGTTCGGAGCACCGGCCAGATAGGCGTTGAGATCGTGCTGGAACTCGTACAGCAGCACGTCGTACGCTGCCTGGCCGAGCCCTTCCGGTCGCTCGAGGTCGAGCTCGTCGACCACGGTCGCTCCAGCGGTCGTGAGATCCCCGATCGCCCGCTCCAGGAGAGCGTCCGCCTCGCTGTGGAACCCCGACAGCGAGCGCACCACACCGATCCGCTTGCCCTCGAGCCCGTCCGCCTTCAGGTGGTCGAGCAGGCTCCAGTCGGCGGTACGCTCCACAACATCGGTGGCAGGGTCGTTCGGATCCGAACCGATCATTCCTTCGAGCAGGGTCACAGCGTCCGCGACCGTGCGCGCCATCGGCCCAGCGGTGTCCTGGGTGTGGGAGATCGGCACGATCCCGAAACGGCTCACCAGGCCCACGGTCGGTTTGATACCGACAACACCGTTGACGGTCGCCGGACAC
Organism: uncultured Thermoanaerobaculia bacterium; assembly: GCA_964512045.1. Classification (GTDB taxonomy): domain Bacteria; phylum Acidobacteriota; class Thermoanaerobaculia; order Thermoanaerobaculales; family Sulfomarinibacteraceae; genus CAZEJK01. Next base: position 989 of record CAZEJK010000223.1, on the reverse strand, counting down.
ACCACGGAACCGTTCGTCTCCGTCCCGATCGCGAGGGGAGCGAAGCTCGCCGCCACCGCCACCCCGGAGCCAGAGCTGGAGCCGCACGGCGTCCTGCTCGGATCGTACGGGTTACGGCACTGACCGCCGACGGCGCTCCACCCCGACGACGAGCGCTCGGAACGGAAGTTCGCCCACTCGCTCAGGTTGGTCTTGCCCAAGATCACCGCTCCCGCCGCGCGCAGGTGCTTGACCAGGCCGGCATCGCGGTTGGTGACGTTTCTGGCAAGGGCCAGGGAGCCAGCAGTGGTCGGCAGCGCCCCCACGGTCTCGATGTTGTCCTTGAGCAGCACCGGGACTCCGTGCAGCGGGCCCCGCACCGTGCCCTCGAGTCGCTCGAGGTCCAGCGCTCGCGCCTGCGCGACCGCGTCCGGGTTCAGGGCGATCACCGCACGCAGCCCGGAGTCGAGCCGACCGATCCGGGCCATGCACGCAAACGTGATCGCCTCCGAGGTCAGGACGCCGTCCTCCATCATCGCCTGCAGCTCGCCGACCGTGGACTCCACGACCAACGCCTCGACACCGCTCTGGGCCGAGGCCAGGGGCACCGCACAAACGGCGAGCACAGCCGCCAGAACACACCAACGCTGGAAACCTCTGCGCATGACACACCTCCCGTTGGACACCCGACACAGTGTGCTGGATTCACGGCTCGGGAGCAAGGCGGGACGATCTCGCAGGTTCTCGGCTCTGACTTCCCAACCCACGCCATCAGCCTCCACGTCGACCTGGGGCCTGGCGCTTTGTGGTTCGGCGTTGAGGCTACGGAGTTCAGTGGTGGATAGCGATGTGTTCGCACCCAGTGAGGCTACGGGTCAGCCCGACGGTCAGGGCTTCGGGAGTCCGGGGCCGGCTACCGGCTACCGGGGCCGGGACCGCGGCCGGTGCCGGGATCCTGATGCTCCAGTTCTTCGGAAAAGCGCAGGCATACCCTGAGGTACGCCGAGCAT
>CAZEJK010000222.1:0-8414 GCA_964512045.1 uncultured Thermoanaerobaculia bacterium | reverse complement strand
CGACAGCTCGGTCGAGATGACGTGGTGGGCGATGGCCGGTGACCTGCTGCCGGCTGCCCGCTCCGGGGCCACGGACCGGGGCCGGCGCCGGGCGGCTTTGTTGGATGTTGTGTGATCCGTCTGTTTCGGCGGTTGTGGTATCCCGCTCTGAGGGGAACAGGTGCCACTGGGCCACTTCCCGGATCAACCCCATGCACGCTTCAGGTTCGCCCCGGAAGGTTCCGACGCTCTCGAGGGGCACACTCGCGGTACGGCCAGTCTCGCGTGGCAGGCCGAGGAGGACGCCGTGATCGTGACCGTGACACTCAACCCCAGCATCGACTCCAGTACCCGGGTGGACCGGGTGGTCCCGGACCGCAAGCTCCGCTGTGACGCGCCGCGGTTCGAGCCCGGTGGCGGCGGCATCAACGTCAGCCGCGCCATCGCGAAGCTCGGCGGAACCTCCAAAGCGTTGTACACAGCCGGTGGCCACGCCGGACAGCAGCTCAAGGAGCTGATGGAAGCCGAAGGGATCTCCCATGAGCCGCTCGCGATCCGCGGCCGGACGCGCACGAACCTGATGGTGATGGCGGCCGAGGAGGAGCAGCAGTACCGGTTCGGAATGCCGGGCCCGGACCTTGGCGATGAGTGGCGGGCGTGCCTGGACCGCGTGCTCGGCCAGGAGCCGGCGCCGGAGTACCTGGTGGTCAGTGGGAGTGTGCCGCCCGGCGTGCCGGACGACATCTACGCCGAGATCGCGTCATGGGGCCGGCAGGCCGGGGTGCGCGTGGTCGTGGATACCTCCGGTGAGCCGTTGCGGGCGGCGGCCACGGCGGGCGCGTACTTGCTCAAGCCGAACCTGCGCGAGCTGTCCGTGCTCGCAGGCACCACGGTGAGCGAGGACGGCGAGCAGGTGCAGGCGGCCGAGAGCCTGGTGGAGGAGGGCAGCGCCGAGGTGGTGTTGGTGACCCTCGGCTCCGGCGGGGCTCTCCTGGTGAGACGGTCCGGCTGCACGCGTCTGCGGGCGCCGACCGTGCCGATCCGCAGCAAGGTGGGGGCCGGCGATAGCACCGTGGCGGGGATGGTGCTCGCCCTGAGCCGGGGACACGATCTTGAGGCCGCAGCGCAGCTCGGGATCGCCGCCGGCGCGGCCGCGGTCATGAGCCCGGGCACCGAGCTGTGCCGTCGCGAGGACGCCGAACGGCTGTACGAGCAGATCCGTTCGGAGGGGTGATGGAACGGGCGATCACGCCGGAGATCCGTGGGCTCTCGGTAAGATCGCGAGACCTCCCGGTGCTCCTCTGCGATGCAAATCGGCAGCTCCCCGATGGCCGAGGCAGAGCTGCCAACGTAGCGTCGGTATCGAGGCGCCGAGGCGCCACCAGGTACGAGCCGGCCCTGGCGCCGCCATCAGAGGAGGGATGTCCACGTGCCACGCCGAGTCGCCATCTGCACTGTCGCCTGCCTGCTCCTGCTCGCCGGTCTGGCGAGCCCGCAGTACTTCGGACGCAACAAGGTGCTGTGGGAGGAGTTCCAGTTCCAGGTGCTCGAGACCGAGCACTTCGACATCTACTACTACTCCCGTGCCGGTGACAGCCGATCGAGCCCGATGGCCGAGGAGGCGGCACAGATGGCCGAGTGGTGGTACGACCGGCTGTCGGAGCTTTTCGAACGCGACCTGGCCGAGCGTCGACCGATCATCCTCTACAACAGCCACGCGGACTTTCAGCAGACGACCGTCACCGGCGGCCTGATCGGTCAAGGAGTCGGCGGGTTCACCGAGTCGCTGCAGAGCCGGCTGGTGATGCCGCTGACCGGCTCCTGGGCAAGCACAAACCACGTCCTCGGACACGAGCTCGTACACGTGTTCCAGTTCGATCTGATGCATGAGCTGAGTCGAGGCCGAGGTGCGCAAGCACGCTACCTTCCCCTATGGATGACCGAAGGGCTGGCGGAGTACCTGTCCGTCGGCCCCGAGGACGCACTGACCACCATGTGGCTGCGCGACGCGGTCATCGAGGACGATCTGCCGTCGCTGAAGAAGCTGCGACACCCCAGGTACTTCCCGTACCGGTGGGGGCACGCGTTCTGGTCGTACATCGGCGGCCGCTGGGACGACCAGACCGTCATGGAGCTGTACCGGACGGCGTTCACGATCGGCGTCGAGACGGCGATCTCACAGGTCCTGGAGCTGTCGACGGAGGAGCTGTTCGAGGCGTGGCACGACGCCATCCGTTCCGCGTCCGGAGACCTCGCCCGGACGCCGCGCGCGTCGGTAGGCGAGCAGCTGATCGCAGGCAGCGAGGCCGCAGGCCGCCTGAACGTGGGCCCCGCGCTGAGCCCCGACGGGCAGCGGTTGGCGTTCCTCTCCAGCCGCGATCTGTTCGAGATCAAGGCGTTCGTTGCGGACGCCACGACCGGCGAGGTCACCGGCGAGCTGCTCTCTGCGCGCGGCTCGCCCCACTTCGACGCGCTGCGGTTCGTGGACTCTGCGGGGTCGTGGTCGCCGGAAGGGGAGCGGTTTGCCATGCCGGTGTTCGCCGAGGGCGACAACCACGTGGCGATCGTCGACGTGGACCGGCAGAAGGTCGTGCGCCGGCTGCGTCCGGAGGGGCTCGAAGCGATTCTCAACCTGGCGTGGTCGCCCGATGGCCGGCAGCTCGCAGTCTCGGGGGTCGAGGACGGCGTGAGCGACCTCTACCTTCTCGACACCGAGACCGCCGCGGTGACGCGGCTGACGGACGATCGTTGGGCCGACCTGCAGCCGGCCTGGTCGCCGGACGGCACGTCAGTGGTGTTCAGTACCGACCGCCGCAGCGACGGGAGCCCCTCCGACGGGGTGCCGAAGCCTCTCCAGATCGCGTGGATCCCGGCCGAGGGTGGCTCGGTCACGACGCTGGAGGTGTTTGCCGGGCACGACCACCTGCGGCCGCAGATGAGCCCGGACGGCGACGACGTGTTCTTCGTGTCTGCGCCGGACGGGGTGTACAACGTCTACAGGTACACGAAGGCGTCCGGCGATCTGGCGCGGCTCACCGACGTGGCCACGGGCGTCACCGGCGTGACGGCCGAGACGCCGTCGCTGTCGGTGGCCCGCGAGTCCGGCCGTCTGGTGTACACGGTGTTCGAGGACACGAGCTACTCGGTGTACACGCTCGCACCGGAGGACACAGCCGGCACCACGGTGGACGCCTCCGAGCTGGTGGAGGCTCGCTACGATCTTCTTCCGCCCGTAGAACGGAAGGCGGCCAGCCGAGTGGCCGAGTACCTCGCCGAGCCGGAGCGCGATCTGCCGGAGCCCGGGAAGGAGTGGGAGGTCACGCCCTACCGTCCTGCGCTGCAGCTGCTCGGTCTCGGTCCGGTGGGGGTCGGCACCGGGGTCGACGAGTACGGCTTCGGAGTCGCCGGAGGTCTGAACGCCTACTTCGGCGACATGCTCGGGCGCCACCAGCTCGGCCTCAGCGCGAGCGGCGCCACCTACTCCGAGGACGAGTTCCTGATGAGTGTGCAAGCGGTGTACTTGAACCGCTCGAACCGGTTCAACTGGGGTGCGGGCGTGTCGCGGTTCCCCTACCGAAGGGCGTACTCGTTTCTCGATCTCGAGGAGATCGAGGTGGACGGCGAGGAGGTGCTGGCGGAGGTCATTGGCCAGGTGCGCGAGACCGTGACGGTGCTGCGCAGCCAGGTGTTCGGCCACTATCCCCTGTCGCGCAACCAGCGGCTCGAGGCCGGCGTTGCGTACTCGGACTACGGTTTCGATGCGGAGGTCGAGCGGCTGTACGTGGTGAACAACGCGATCGTGGGTCGCAGTGAGGAGGACCTCCCCACCCGTCCGGACTACAGCTACGCGACGGGTTACGTCGCCTACGTCAGCGATACCTCGGCGTTCGCGTTCACCTCGCCGCAAGACGGGGCGCGGATGCGCTTCGAGGTCGGCCGCACCAGCGGCGACTTCGGGTTCACGACGGCTCTGGCCGACTACCGGCGCTACGTGTCGTTCCGTCCCGGGTCGTTCGCAGTGCGGCTGGTGCATTACGGCCGGTACGGCGACGATGCCGAGACCGAGCTGCTGCGGCCACTGTACGTGGGCGACGAGACCCTGATCCACGGGTACTCCGCGGGATCGTTCGACGTCTCTGAGTGCACAACGACGGATCCCGAGGACCCGCGGGGCTGTCCGGAGATCGAACGTCTCCAGGGAAGCCGGCTGGCCGTGCTCAACCTGGAGCTGCGGCTGCAGGTGCTCGGCACGAGCGCGTACGGGCTCGCCGAGATGCCGTACGCGCCAACGGAGCTGGCGGCGTTCGTGGACGTCGGGGCCGCCTGGACCTCGGAGGAGTCGGTTGAGATGGAGCTCGACACCGAGACCATCGAGCGGGTGCCGGTGGTGAGTGCCGGTCTCCTCGCGCGCGTGCTCCTAGGTGGCGTGGTGCCGATGGAGCTGTACGCGGCGCATCCGTTCCATCGTCCAGAGGAGGACTGGACGTTCGGCTTCCTCATCACGCCAGGGTGGTGATGGCGGGTGGTGCGGACCGGGAGATCTCCTAGTCTTCGGCGGGGGTCGCTCCGTATGGCTCGACGGCGCCACCTGGTGCGATCGTGGGACGGTCGAGGTCGCCGTATGGCAGAAGGGGTGCAGGTGGCATATGATCCGAGGCCCGGAGCAGACCAAGAGCGAGGTGGTCGGCCTGTTGGTGGCCGATGATCAGGTGGACGCGTCTCGGATCCACGTCGCGGTCGAGGACGGTTGGGTGCGTCTTGTCGGCGCGGTGGATGCGGCGTGGAAGGAGACGTACATCTCGAAGCTGCTGAGCACGGACCCCAGGTTCGCTGACCTTCCGTTGGAGCTCCGGCTCTCGGTGGAGCCATCGTCCGGTCCGCGTGACACGCAGCTGGCGGCGGAGATCATGCGGCTGCTGGACAGCAACTCCATGCTGCGCTCCGAGAACGTGGCGGTCCGTGTCACCGGGGGCGAGGTGACCCTGGCCGGCACTGTGCCCAACGAGCCGGCTCGGAGGGCGCTGCGCACGGCGGTGCAGATGATTGCCGGCGTCGTCGAGGTGCGCGACGAGCTGGTCACCGTCCACCCGCCGTCTTAGCCCTGAGCTGGCGTATGGGCCCCTTCTGCGCGGAGGACCCACCCGCGCCCCCAGCCGGCGAGACGCCGGCTTCCACAACTGAACAGCCGAGCAGCCCGAGCTGTGGCGGCCCGCGCGTGCCACGGCGGAGCCTTCAGGCGAAGACGAACCTGTCCCGGCGAAGCAGCGGTGGGCGGTTGGGGGTAGCGTAGCCGGGTCTCGCGGGCCTGGCTGGGGGATCACACCCGCTTCGTACCGTGCACCGACCCATGCCGGCCCGCCCTGCGGATGAGGAGGGCCAGTGAGCGGCCGACGAGCTCGTACGCCTCGCCGCTGGCCAGCGGGTGTGGTGGCGGCGGCTCGTCGGCCGTCGTGTCGACGACGGGGCGCCACCACTCCATGTCCCGGCCGGCAGGGATGGTGAACGGGATCATCTCGTGGTGCGCGTTGAGCAGCAGCAGGAAGTCGTCGTCCAGGATCGGCCGGCCACGCCGGTCCGGCTCCTCCAGAGCGCGACCGTTGAGACGGACGCCGAGACAGCGGGCGAACGCCTGCTGCCAGTGCTCGTCGGCCATCTCCTCGCCGTCCGGGGTCAACCACACGATGTCAGTGACACCGGCGCCCTTGATCCGGCGACCGTGGAAGAACGTGCGCCGGTGGAACACCGGATGGTCACGGCGCAGGGCGATCATCCGGCGGACGAACGCCAGAAACCCTCGCTGCGCCTCGGCGAGATCCCAGTGGAGCCAGGACAGCTCGTTGTCCTGACAGTAGGCGTTGTTGTTGCCGTGCTGTGTGTGCCACATCTCATCGCCGGCCACCAGCATCGGAACTCCCTGGGAGAGCAGCAAGGTCGCCATGAAGTTGCGCGTCTGCTGGGCACGCAGGGCCAGGATCTCGGGATCGTCGGTCGGTCCTTCGGTGCCACAGTTCCAGCTCAGGTTGTGGTCCGAGCCATCGGCGTTGCTCTCGCCGTTGGCCTCGTTGTGCTTGGCGTTGTAGCTGACGAGATCGCGCAGGGTGAACCCGTCGTGGGCGGTGATGAAGTTGATCGAGGCGTACGGCCTGCGGTCGCTGCGCTCGTACAGGTCCGAGGAGCCGGTGAGCCGCAGTGCGAGCTCGCCGATGGTGCCGCCCTCGCCCTTCCAGTATGCACGCATGGCGTCGCGGTAGCGGCCGTTCCACTCGGTCCAGCCGACGGGGAAGTTGCCCACCTGATAGCCGCCCTCACCGAGGTCCCACGGCTCGGCGATCAGCTTGGTGCCCGACAGGACCGGGTCCTGGTGGATGATCTCGAAGAACGCCGACAGCCGCTGCACCTCATGCAGCTCCCGGGCCAGCGCGGAGGCGAGGTCGAACCGGAAGCCGTCGACGTGCATCTCCTCAACCCAGTAGCGCAGGCTGTCCATCACCAGCTGCAGGACGCGCGGATGGCGCATGTTCAGGGTGTTGCCGCAGCCGGTGTAGTCCTGGTAGTAGCGGGCGCTTGCATCGGTGAGGTGGTAGTAGGCCACGTTGTCGATGCCGCGGAACGCGAGCGTGGGTCCGAGGTGGTTGCCTTCGGCAGTATGGTTGTAGACCACGTCGAGGATTACCTCGATCCCGCGGGAGTGGAGGCTCTTGACCATGGTCTTGAACTCGTTGATCGAGCCCGACGCCGAGTACCTCCGGTCGGGTGCGAGGAAGCCGATCGAGTTGTACCCCCAGTAGTTGGAGAGGCCCCGGTCGAGCAGCTCGCGCTCGTCGACCATCGCGTGCACCGGCATCAGCTCGACCGTCGTGACGCCGAGGGTCTCGAGGTACTCCAGCGCGGGCGCGGTGGACAGACCGGCGTAGGTGCCGCGCAGCGCCTCCGGAACGTCGGGGTGGAGCTGGGTGAACCCCTTGACGTGCAGCTCGTAGATGACGGTCTCGTTCCACGGCACGTTCGGCGGGCGGTCGTCGCCCCACGTGAACGCACCATCGATGACCTCGCAGCGCGGCATGTAGCGAGCGCTGTTGCGCCGGTCGCGGGACAGGTCCTCCTTCTGGTGGCCGATGCGATAGCCGAACAGGGCGTCGTGCCATCTCAGCTGGCCGCGCAACGACTTGGCGTACGGGTCGAGGAGCAGCTTGCTCGGGTTGAACCGGTGGCCGCGACGGGGCTCGTACGGCCCGTCGACGCGGAAGCCGTAGAGCTGGCCGGGTCGGGCGTCCGGTAGGTAGCCGTGCCACACGAGGTCGGTCTGCTCGGGGAGCTGGAGACGCTCGACCTCGTGCTTCCCCGACGGGTCGAACAGGCACAGCTCGACCGACTCCGCGTGCTCCGAGAAGAGCGCGAAGTTGACCCCCTCGCCGTCCCAGGTGGCGCCGAGGGGGTACGGGGCGCCCGGCCAGATCCGCCAGCGACTCATGCCGCCTCAGGGACGGACCCGACCGGGGCCGGCGATCGTGACGAGCTCATTGCGACGGTCAGCTCTGGAGCTTGCGTTCCCACTCGCGCACCTGCTTCTCCGCCTCCTCGAGGGCGATCTGGTACCGCTCTCGGATCTTGCCGAGAAGCTGCTCCCGCCGACCGGAGATCTCGGTAAGATCGTCGTTGGTGAGCCGTCCCCAGGTCTCCTTGACCTTTCCCTTGAGCTGCTCCCAGTTGCCTTTGAGCCGATCGTGCTCGATCGGATCGCCCGAGGTGTCCTCGCGCGGCGTTGACATGGTGGTCTCCTTTCTGCTCTAGCGGATCTCGATCCGCCGGGGCCGGCGGGACTCGGTCTTCGGCAGGTCCAGCCGGAGCACGCCGTCGTCCAGCTTTGCCTCGGCCTTGGACTCGTCCACCGCCGCCGGCAGGGTGAACGATCGCTCCACCTGCACCCAGCGCCGCTCGTTGAGATGGGTGGTCCCCTTGGTCTCCGGCGGTGTGCGCTCGGCGGAGATCCGGAGCACGTTGTCGTCGAGGTCGACGGAGATCTCGTCGCGGCTGAAGCCCGGCATCTCCGCCTCGACGTGGATCACGTCGTCCTCCTCGCGGATGTCCACCGGGTAGCCGCCTCGCTCCGTCTCCTGGGTCGGGGCGAGCTCCCAGCCCCACGGCTCCGGAAACAGCCGCTGGAAGGCCTCGGTGAACGGGTTGTAGCTGGCGAGCGGCTCCCGCCAGGTTCGTCGTCGGATCGGTACGGGTAGCATCTTCCACCTCCGTGCACAAGAGCTCGGCAGCGGGTGCGTATGTGCGCCCCGTTACCGGCGTGCCCAGGATGGATCCGACGCCTGCTCGGTCCCATGGGGCACGCTCCGTCCTGAGTGGGGGGCAAAAACCGAAAACGGGAACGACACTGAGCCGCATGGTGTCTCGACCATCGGTTCTACCCGCGCTCCCAGCCGCCC
>CAZEJK010000221.1:0-8444 GCA_964512045.1 uncultured Thermoanaerobaculia bacterium | reverse complement strand
CTTCGACCCCCATCATTCTGAGGCATCCCACTTCTTCGTTATAGCTGGCTGAACTCTTCACTCCGAGCTTTGCCTCGAACTTGCGACGATCCGGAGCTCTGAGCTGCCAACGGCATCCAATGGCATATCGATTGCTTGATCCGGGATCGAGCACCCGAGGTTCCTGCCCATCGCGCGACTGGAGCACGGCCACCTCGCGGTGCTCGGTCAGGATCGCTGCATGCGGATCGCAGTGCCAGTTTGGATGGATCGGGTATCGCCCGTCTGGGATGTGGCCAGACAGCTCTGTCTGACCGAGGTGGAGGACACCATCGTCACCGGCCGCACCACGATCTCGATCGCGCACATGGACCGGACGCGAGTACTCCTTCAACTGGAGATCGACGTCCTGATCTGCGGCGCCATCTCCACGCTGCTGGAACGTGCATGCCGAGCCTCGGGGATCACAGTTCACTCCGATGTACGGGGCAACGTCGAGGAGGTTGTGGCGGCGTTCCTGTCCGGTCGGCTCCAACAGCCTCGATTCCGTCTCCCAGGCTCACACCGACCCCGCCGATCGACATCTGCCGCCATCATCGCGAGCGCGTCCCGCAAGTGAGCTCCGACGCAACCGATGGCCACAACCATGCTCGTGCTCCCGACGTACCGGTTCAACGGCTGCCCTCGCGGCACAGCCGCACCATGCTCAGTACGTCGTCTCCGCTCAGTCCAGCGACGCCTCCCCGCGGCGCCACGGTCGCAGCCACCGCATCAACCGCCGGAGCCCTCGACCGATCGCCGTACCGAGGTCTTCGGCCAGCGTAGCGGTGGTCGGTAGCAGGACGGTCGTCAGCACGGTAGACAGCAGCAGCCCTCCGATCAGAACAAACGCCATCGAGTAGTAGTACATCCCTGCCAGCGCCGGCCGCTGGATCGCGATCGGCGCCAGCCCGACAATCGTAGTGATCGCGGTCATCAAGATGGGACGCAGCCGCTCTCGGCCGCCCCGGAGCATTGCCGCCATCCGCTCCATCCCGGCCCGACGGTACTGATTGATGTGCTCGATCATGACGATGCCGTTGTTGACGACAACGCCGATCAGCAGGAGAAGCCCGACCGCCGCCGGCTGATCGAAGTCCGTTCCGGTCGCCCACAGCATCCAGAACGCACCGGCCACGGCGAACGGTAACGCGACCATCAACCCGAGCGCCTGACGGACCGACTCGAACAAGCCGGCCATCACGGCGAACACCAGCAGCAGGGCGAGCGACAGGTCCACCAGGAACTCCCGCGACTGCTCCCGCCGCCGTTCTGCCCAGTCGGACATCGTCCACTCGTACCCGTACGGGAAGTCCATGGAGCTCATCGCCACGGACACCTGCGGCAGGTAGTCCTGGAGGGTCCCGTCCTCGTAGCGCCCGCCGACCCATACGCTCGTCTTGCGGTTCTCCCGGCGGATCCGCTCCGGCCCCGGCGCCACGCGAAACTCCGCCAGCGCCGCAAGCGGTATCTTCTCGCCGTCGTCCGTCCATACCGGCAGGTTATGCAGCTGGGAGACCGTCTCGTTCTCTGTCTCGTCGAGTGTCAGGCGCATCTCGCGCTCGCCGTCCGGCGTCCGGAACCGCTGCAGACGCCGTCCACGGTAGGTCAGCGAGATCACCTCTGCCGGCTGGTTGAGGGGCACCCCGTAGCGTGCGGCCAGCTCGCGGTCCAAGTCGACGTACAGCTCCATGCTGCCCGACTCGGCGCTCGTCCATGGATCAACGATCCCCGGTATCTGGCCGAGACGACGCTTCGCCTCCTCGGCGAGCTCTCCCAAAACCTCGGTGTCCTCGCCAACAAGCTGGAAGGCGATCCGGTTGCCGCCGCCCCGTCGCCACCAGCCGTGCCCCTGCTCCTGCACCTCGAGCTCGATCCCCGGCATCTCCGGCAAGAGAGCACGGAGCTTCCCACGTGTGTCGGCCATTGCCGTTTCGTTGGCGTGCCCCTCGGCCATGTACAGGCGCGTGATGGTGAACCGGTCCGACCAGAAGCTGTAGATGTGCTCCGCGTTCAGCTCGTCGCGATGCGGAACCAGGGCGTTCTCGACCAGGGTGACGGCGTGCCGCTTGCGCTCCAGACTCAACGGCTCGGAGATCTCGTAGCGCACCTGCACGAACGACTCCGACTCGCTGGTGTCGAAGTTCTTGTCGATGTTGTTGAACGGGTAGATGGTCGAGCCGATCACCGCGAGCCCCACCAGCGGTGTGATCCACCGGTGGCGGAGGTTGAACGCCAGGACGCGCTCGTAGGAACGCTCGAGCCCGACCATCAGACGGGCGCGAGGTCGCGACCGTGCTCGGATCAGACGCGACGTGGCCAGCGGAATCAACGTTTGCGAGATGAACAGCGACGCCAGCAGCGTCAGGCAGACGGTCACCGCCAGCTCGCGAAGGTGGATGTTCATCTCGTTCGGCTTGTTGAAGATCATCGGCAAGAACACGATCACCGACGTGAGCGTCGCGGCGATCACCGCCACCGAAACCTCCCTCGACCCGACCCGGGCCGCCTCCTGGCGGCTCTTGCCCTGCTGCTGGTGCCGGTAGATGTTCTCCATGACCACCACCGCGTTGTCCACGAGCATGCCGATACCAACGATCAGCCCGAGCAACGTCAGCGTGTTCAGGGTCTTGCCCATCGCCCAGATGACGCCGCAGGCCACGATCAGCGAGAACGGAATGCACAGCACCGCCACCAGCGTCATCGAGTGCCGTCGGAGAAACCCGAACAGGACCGCGCTCGCCAGCACTGCGCCGAAGAACCCTGTGAACGCCAGCTCGCGGATCGTGCTGCGGATCTCCTCGCCCTGGTTGTGCCAGATCAGGAAGGTGACACCTTCCAGCTCCGGGTCGTCATTCATCTCCTCGACCCGACGCTGGACCTCATCACAGATCTGCACTGTGTTGGCGCCGGCCTCGGCGGTGACGGTCACGCCGATCGCGAAGTCGCCGTCCAGATGTCGTCCGTACTCCAGCGGCGGCTCCTCATACACGACATCCGCCACATCCGACAGACGCAGGCCGTCGTCGCGCAGTGGCAGGTTGCTGATCTCCGCGATCGTCTCGAACGCCCCCACCGTGCGAACGCTGTAGCGTCGCTCATCGGATCGGATCACGCCCACCGACAGATCGAAGTTGCTCGCCCGGATCCTCGACGTCACCTCGCGCACGTCCACGTTATGGGCCTGGAGATCCTCCACCCGGAGGTTGATCCGCACCTCTTTCGGGTTGACCCCGTCCAGACGAACCGCACCCACACCCTGGATCCGCTCGAGCGGTCGCACGATCTTGCGCTCCAGCAGGTCGTAGCTCTCCGACAGGTCCCGCTTCGACGACAGCCGACCCTCGAGCACCGGGTCCTCGCCCTCCCTCGAGTCCCAGTGCCCACCAACCGTGATATCGCCAATGGTATCCGGCAGCTCGTCACGGATCCTGTCGATCCGCTCCAGCACCTCGGCCCTCGCCAGGTTGAGCTCGTGCCCCCAGGCGAACTCGAGGCGCACGCGTCCGCCGTCCGGGTCACAGCTGGACCACATCGACTCCACGCCCTTCACCGATCCCAGCGCTTCCTCGACAGGCCGCACCACCAGACGCTCCGTTTGCTCCGGCGTCGAGTTGGGAAATGGGATGTGCACGAAGAGCCGGGGCTCTTCAACCTCTGGCATGAAGGCGAGCGGTAGACGTGTCAGCGCAACCCCGCCGAGCACCAGAACGCTGACGATCACCATCAGTGTGGTGACGGGACGTCGGATCGCGATCTCGGGAACGGTCACGAGACGTCTCCTTTTACGGAAGCCGGTGTCAGATGGCTCGAGGCTTCGGCCTCGTCCAGCTCACGATCGGCGGCGCTGCGGACCTTGGACGGCACCACCATGTACACGGCCGGGATCACTACCAGCGTGAGCAACGTGCTGAGCGCCAGGCCGAACGAAACCGTGATCGCCAGTGGCGAGCGCAGCTCGGCGCCTTCACCGAGGGCCAGCGCCATCGGCACCAGCCCGAGCACGGTGGTCAGGGTCGTCATCAAGATCGGTCGCAAGCGCAGGTGGCCGGCGCGAACCACCGCCTCCAGCTTGCTCACGCCCGAGCGCCGGAGCTGGTTGACCGTATCGATCAGGACGATGGCGTTGTTCACCACGATCCCGACCAGCATCACCGAGCCGATGAGCACGATCACGCTGATCTCGGTGCCGGTGACGAGCAGGCCCAGCACGACCCCGACCAGCGCAAGTGGCACCGAGAACAGCACCACGAACGGGTGCACGAGCGACTCGAACGTTGCGGCCATGACCAGGTAGACCAGGAAAACGGCGAGGCCCAGGGCGAAGCGCAGGCTGGCGAACGAGACCTCCATCTCATCCACCTGGCCACCGAGCTCCGGCGCCGCCATCCCGGACGGCGGCGGGACGTCGGCGAGCACCGCGCGGACATCCTCCACCACTGCTCCCAGGCCACGACCTTCGACGTTCGCCGACAGGACCGCGGCCCGCTGCTGCTGGACACGGTGGATCTCAGCCGGCCCCCGAGCCTCGCGCACGTCGGCCACCGTCAGCAGACGCATCGGCGAACCATCCGGCCCGTCGATCACCAGGTTGCGCACGTCCTCGAAGCTCTGGCGCATCGTCTCCTGGTTCCGAACGCGAATATCGATCTGCCGATCCTCCTCGCGGAACCGGGTCGGCACCGAGCCGAGCACGCGATCGCGCAAGGTCTCGGCGACCGTGCGCATGTCCAGCCCGAGCGCCGCCAGCCGCTCCCGATCGAAGATGATCTGCAGCTCCGGGTTGCCCGCCTCGAGCGAGGACCGCAGGTCGACCAGCCCCGGTACACTCTCGAGGGCCGCAAACACCCGTGCGGCGTACCGATCGAGGCGCTCGAGATTGTCGGAGAACACCAGCACCTCGACTGGAGTCTTCAGGCTGAAGTAGGTCGGCTTGCCGAACTTCGTTTCGAGATCCGGGATCCCGGCGAACTGCCGGCGCAGCTCGTCGGCCACGGCAGCCTCGGCCAGCTCGTCCTGACGGTCCGCCACGACAACGTTCAGCTGCCCGTAGTGCTCGGCATCCGTGCTCATCGACAGGCCGCCGGACACCAGCCGGCTCCCCGCCACCGAGTAGAACACCGCGACCCGCGGGTCGTCCTCGAGCGGCTGCTGCATCCTCTGGATCACGCGGTCGGTGGCCTCCACCGGCGTGCCCTCCGGCATGGTCGCCTCGAAGTAGAACTCGCCCTCCGAGATCTCGGGGATCAGGGCGGTATCGAGGAGCCGGACGCCTGCGACTGCGAGCATGAGCACGCCAGCCGCCGTCGCCAACGTCAGCCAGCGAAGGCGTAACGCCGACCGGATCAACCGGTCGTACACCTGGGACGCCCGACCGAGGGTTGTCACCGCACCACCGACCGCATCAGACGCGCTCGCGGTGGCGCCTCGAGCGGTCGGTCCACTCCTCTGGCCGATGGCACTCAGCATGGGAATCAGAGACACCGCCACCACAAGCGACGCGAGCAGCGACAGTGTGACGGTGATCGCCATGTCGCCGAACAGCTGTCCGGCAATCCCTTCGACGAACACGATCGGCAGGAACACCGCAACGGTGGTCAGCGTTGACGCCACCACCGCACCGCCCACCTCAGCGGTTCCTTCCACCGCCGCTGGAGCCAGTGCGAACCCCTCCTGGCGCTTGCGATAGATCGACTCCAGCACGACGATGGCGTTGTCCACGAGCATCCCGATCCCCAACGTGAGTCCGCCGAGGCTCATGATGTTCAGCGAGACGTCGAGACGGTACATGGCCATGAAGGCGAACAGCACCGACAGCGGAATGGACGTCGCAATGATCGCGGTGGAGCGGATATCGCGCAGAAACGCCATGAGCACGAGCACCGCCAGGATGCCGCCGACCACGGCAGCCGACCGAACCTCGGAGATCGCCTGCTCGATGAAGCGCGACTGGTCGAACAGCACGCGCAACGCATAGCCCTCGGGCAGCATATCGTTGAGCTCCGGTAGCGCCGTGCGAAGCGAACGAGCGGTGGAGACGATGTTCGCGTCACCCTCCTTGTAGACCGCGATCTCCACACTTTCCACGCCGTTGACCCGGGTGATCTCCTCGCGGTCCTTGGCACCACGTCGCACCTGCGCGACGTCCTCGACCCGCACCACGGTTCCGTCCCGCCACGACACAACCAGCTCGCCGATCTCGTCAACGGTGTCGTACTCGTTCACGGTGCGGATCAGGTACTCGCTGGAGGTGCCTCGCAGCGAGCCCCCCGGGAGGTTGACGTTGGACACTCCAACCACCCGGCGCACCTGATCCAACGACACGCCGAGCGCGGCCAGGCGCTCCTGATCCACCTCGACCTGGATCTCCTCCTCGAGCCCTCCCTTGATCCGCGCGGACGCCACGCCGGAGATGGTCTCCAACGCCTGCTTGAGCTGGCGATCGGCAAGCCGACGCGCCCCGCGGAGGTCTCCGGGCGTCTCCATCGCCAGCCGCACGATCGGATCCAGTGACGGATCGAAGCGCAGGACAACCGGGTCCTCCGCTTCCTCGGGGAGAATGAGTCGGTCGAGCTTCTCCCGGACATCCAGCAGGAGCATGTCCATGTCAGAGCCCCACTCGAACTCGAGGGTCACCTCGGACACGCCCGGCCGCGACACCGAGTGCACCGTGCGCAGCCCACGCAGAACGCCGACCACCTCCTCCACCGGCCGCGTTACGAGGTTCTCCACCTCCGCCGGAGCGGTGTCAGGGAAGTCCGTTTGCACGGTCAACGAGGGGTACGAGATGTCAGGCAGCAGATCCAGGGAGAGCCGCTCGTAGCCAACGACGCCGAACGCGGCGAAGGCGATCGCCGTCATCGCCACGGCAACGCGGCGGCGCACGGCCAGGGTCACGAACGCGCGCATCAGCCGTCCCGCCCCGGATCCTGTCCCTGATCCGCCTCGGAGGCCATCCTCTGCTGGTCGCCGGCGTCTGACCGGATCGGATCGAGGATCCGGATCGCCTGCCCATCCTCCAGCGAGCGCTGTCCCTGCACCACGACCGGGCTCCCAACATCGAGCCCGGCGACGATCTCGGCGCTCGCATCGTCCTCGAAGCCCACCTCGACGACCTGTCGGCGTGCCACCGTTCTCTCGCCGGCATCGTCGACCACGAACACCCAGCGCTCGCCCCGCTCACTGATGACCGCAATACGCGGCACAAGCAGAGCTTGAGCGTGACTGTCGGTCACGATCGACACCTCTGCAAAGTCGCCAGGGCGGGTGCTCGGTGGAAACTCAGTCACCTCCACTGTCACCTTCACGGTCCCCGACTGGGGATCCACAACCGGGCTCACCAGGTCGATCCGACCCTCGAGCCGGTCGCCGGTTGAGTCCACCATCAGTTGCACGGGCTGGTCCGGCTGGATCGACCGCAGCTCCCGCGCCGGCACGTGCACCCGGGCCAGGAGGCGCCGCAGATCCGCCACAGTGAACAGCGCCGTCCCGTTGGAGACGTTCTGCCCCACATCGACCGATCGCAGCACCACGCGTCCCGTGAACGGCGACCGCACATCCGTGTACGAAAGCTCCAGCGCCGCCAGGTCGTGGGCCGCTTCGGCAGCCTTCAGATCCGAGCCGGCGCTATCGAGCTCCTCGTTGGAGACCAGGCCCTCGGCGAACATCTTCTCCACGCGGTCGAACCGCAGACGCTGCTGCTCCAGCGCCACCTCGGTCTGGGTCACCCGGTGCCGGTACTCGTCGTCTTCGATCCGCAGCAGCACCTGACCTGCGGCGACACGATCGCCCTCCTCGGCCAGAATCTCCTCGACAATCCCATTCACGCGAGCCAGGATCTGCGCCTGCTTGTCGGGATCGAGCGAAGCGGTTGCGCGGTAGTAGGTCGCGATCGAACCGACCGTTGCCGGCTGGACGGACACCGGCATGGCCGGTGCCGGCGGTCGCCCTCCGGCAGGAGCGCCGCCGGACCGTCCCGGGCGCTGCCCTGCCCGCGGACCGTCGCCGTCCGCTCCTCCGCATCCCAAGGTGAGCACGAGCACAACACCGCCGAGCACCGTCGCTGCGGTGCACCAAACTCTGTGAGCTGTCTGATTCATGTGGGCCTCGATCTCCGCTGGTGGTCTCTGCGCCGGTGATTGTCATGCGGTGCACGATCTCGCGCTGGCCAGCGCTATCGCCAGATCTTCAAACCAACTGACCGCACGTCGTCATTCCGAAACGACCTGAGGCGCCCTGCGGCGTCCCTCATCCGGATTGTACGCTCGGCATTCGCACCAGTTTGCCGACCAACCTTAAGAACCGTTCAGGAGCGGGTTGGCGGTTCGGAGCCAACGCGGCCGCGGGACCGGCACCTTCGGAGCATCACTTCGGTTGCGGCCCGCGACCGCGTTGGCGGCTCAAGCATCCCGTATCTTCGAAAATTC
>CAZEJK010000220.1:0-8451 GCA_964512045.1 uncultured Thermoanaerobaculia bacterium | reverse complement strand
GGCGTTGCAGACCTCGGCGACCCCTCGGTGCTCGGGACCAACGACGAGCACAGCTGCTTCCAGGCTGTCCAGGGTCCGGGTGAGCTTCTGGCGCGACCGCTGCAGCTCGAGCTGGGCGGTCTGGCGCTCCGTACAGTCCACCGCGACGCCAACGATCCAGACTGTCTCGTCCTCCTGCAGCAGCGGCAGGAGGTGGTTGTGAAAGACCCTGCCTGCCACGGGAGTCGTCCCGCTGTAGGTCTCGCCGGCCTCGACGCGTTGGAGCACGTCCGGCACGGTCATGGTTTCCCCGTCGTCGCAGTGGAACTCAAGTTCGCCGAACCTCTCGAACGCGGACTGGCCGACCAGCGCGTCGGGCTCGAGCTCTGTCGGGGCGAGACCGCTGCCGGCCACCGCAGCGAACCGCCCGAGGGCGTCCAGGGCGAAGACGACCACCGGCGTGTGCTCGAGGACGGTCTCGAGGAGACTCGAGGGGATCGGCGCGGTTGTGGCTGGTGGCGCATTGGGCATTGCTGGCGCCTCCTGAACGGCTCGCCCGGCGTGGCGACGGTGAAGGCCGCTGATCGGCTTCGATCTGGGCCCAGCTGCGTTCTCGCCCAGCCGATCCGGTCTCAGGGCTTGTCAGCGAGATGCAACATCGACGGGGCCTTGTCGATTCCAGTGCGCTACCCTGCGCCCATGGATCGTGCTCTGCTGATCGGTTACGGCAACACGTTGCGCAGCGACGACGGCATCGGGCCGAGGGTTGCGCGAGAGCTTGCAGAGGACAAACGAACGACGGTCGTCCAAGCGGTTCAGCTTCTGCCCGAGCACATCGAGATGGCGGCGCGCGCCGATTGCGTCGTGCTGGTGGACGCGGCGGCCGATCTGGACGCCGGCGTGCTCCGCTGCGAGCAGGTGGCCCTCGTGCCGTCGGACGGCCCGCTGCTCGACCTGCACGACCTCAGCCCGAAAGGGCTGGTGCGGGCAGTCGCCCAGCTCTATGACGCTCGGCCGGAGGTCTGGCTGGTCAGCGTCGGCGCAGCCAGCTTCGAGCTCGGCGAAGCCCTGTCGCCGGTCGTGGAGGCCGCCCTTCCGGAGATCGTCGCCGTTGTCGAACGCCTGCTCGAGCGATCGTGAGGGCTACGGGTCCCGCACCACCCGGTCCACCTCGGTGCCGGCGGCGTCGATCAGCCGGATGTCCAAAGGCATCCGGCCGACGGCGTGCGTCGAGCACGACAGGCACGGGTCGTAGGCGCGGATGACGGCCTCGACACGGTTGAGGATGCCGTCCTCCAGCCGACCGTCGCGGATGAACCGCTTGGCGACCTGGTAGACGCTCCGGTTCATTGCGAGGTTGTTGTGCCCGGTGGCGATGATCAGGTTGGCATCCTCGATCAGACCCTGGCGATCGACGTGGTAGTGGTGGATCAGGGTGCCTCGTGGTGCCTCTGAGACGCCGACTCCCTCGGCAGCGTTGGCGTCGGCGTGGGCCCGCACCCGCGGATCGAGGATCTCGGGGTCGTCGAGGATCCGCTGCATCCGCTCGAGGCAGAAGAGGATCTCGATCAGCCGGGCGTAGTGGAAGTGGAACGACGAGTGGACGGTGCCGTGCCCCAGCTCGCGGAACTCGCTGAGCTCCTGGTCCGCCCACGGGGTGACACATGTGTCGACCACGTTGAGGCGGGCCAGCGGCCCCACACGGTACATCCCGTCCGGGTAGCCGCGGGAGAGCAGGTACGGGAACTTCAGGTACGTCCACGGCTCGGTGGTCTCGCCGATGAGCTCGGCGTATCGCGTCGGGTCCATGTCGTCCATGACCCTGGCGCCGGTTGCATCGACCAGGCGGAGGCGGCCGTCGTAGTGCTCGAGGCCACCGTCTTCATCCACCAGCCCCATGAAGAACGAGGGGAAGTTGCCGAAAGAGCGGATCTCGTCGGAGAACTCCTCCAGCAGGTTCTTGAACCAGTCGAGGGTGCGTTGGACGACCTGGATCTGCCCCGGGATCCGCTCGGCGATCGCATCACGCTGCTCGATGGACAACGGCGAGGCCACGCCACCGGGCACGATCCACGCCGGGTGGATCCGCCGGCCGCCGAGAAGCTCGATCACCTCCTGACCGAACTTCCGCAGGTTGATCCCTTCGCGCACGATCCCCGGGTGCTCGCCGGCCAAGGCGAGGATGTTGCGGGACGCCTGAGGTGCGTCCATGCCGAGCAGCAGATCCGGCGATGACAGATGGAAGAAGCTCAGGGCGTGGCTCTGGGTGATCTGCGCCAGGTTCATCAGACGGCGCAGGTTCTCTGCAGCTCGTGGGATCCTCACGGCCATGATCGCGTCGCACGCCTTCGCCGAGGCCATCAGGTGGCTGACCGGGCAGATGCCGCAGATCCGCGCCATCAGCGACGGCATCTCTGCGAACGGACGGCCTTCACAGAGCTTCTCGAAGCCGCGGAGCTGGGTGACATGGAAGCGGGCGCTGGACACGTACCCGAGGTCGTCCAGCTCGATGGTGATCTTGCCGTGGCCCTCGATACGGGTGACCGGGTTGATGACGATCGTCTCGCTCATGGTGTGTCCTTCGCCTCCGGTTACCCGAACCGGGTCTCGTCGGTGATGTCGGGGATGCGGCCAGCGATCAGCTCCGTCAGCGCGTGCCAGATCAGGTCGGCGGACGGAGGGCAGCCCGGGATGACGAGGTCGACGCTGACCTTCTCATGTACCGGCGTGGCACGCTCGAGGAGAACGGGCAGCTCCTGGGACGGACGTGGCGAGCCTGGAGCGGTGTGCTCCTCGTAGGCCCGCTCGAACACCTTTTCCGTTCCGAACGGGTTGCGGAGCGCCGCAACGTTGCCGGTGACCGCGCAGTCGCCGAGGGATACCAGGGTGGTGGTCCGGCCGCGGATCATGCGGATCTTCTCGAGGTCCTCGTCGGTTGCCACAGCGCCTTCCACCAGCACCAGGTCGACGTGCTCCGGGAACTCCTTCATGTCCACCAGCGGGCTGTAGACAAGCTCGGCGGACTCGGCCAGCTCGAGCAGGCGCTCGTCGAGGTCGATGAAGCTCATGTGGCAGCCGGAGCAGCCATCGAGCCAGACGGTCGCCATGCGGATCTTCTCGCTCATCGGTGCACCTCGCGCATCGCTTTAAGGTACGGCAGAAACTCGCTTTGCTTGCGCATCTCGGCAACCGCGTGCCCCTTCTCGGTGAGCGCCCCGGTGGGGCAGACCTGGACGCACTTGCCGCAGCTCGTGCAGGTCTCCGAGTGCCCCCACTTCCCATCCAGGTCGGTGATAACGTGGGCTTCCACGCCGCGCCCGGCGACGTCCCAGGTGTGGGCGCCTTCGACCTCGTCGCAGACCCGGATGCAGCGGCTGCACAGGATGCACCGGTTCGGGTCGTTGACGAACCGCGGATGGGTCGCGTCGAGCTCGAAACGCGGGTAGCGGTAGGGCACGTGCACCTGGTCCATTCCGAGGCGCGCGGCGAGCGTCTGCAGCTCGCAGTGGCCGTTGGACACGCACACCGCGCAGACGTGGTTGCGTTCTGAGAACAGCAGCTCGAGCACCATCCGTCGGTACCGTTGCAGCTTCTCCGTGTTGGTGCGGACGACCATCCCCTCCTCGACTCGCGTGACGCACGCCGGCACCAGCTTCGAGCTGCCTGCGATCTCCACCAGGCACATGCGGCAGGCGCCGACCGCAGTCAGGCCCTCCAGGAAGCAGAGGGTGGGGATATCGATCCCGTTCTCGCGGGCCACCTGGAGGACGGTCTCGTCGTCGCGGGCGCCGATGTCGCGGTCGTCGATCTTCAAGGTGACGATGCGCGGGGCCATGTCACACCTCCTCGGGGCTGGGATGGGCCGAGACGTGCTCCACGTACTCGTCGTGGAAGTGACGGAGCGTCGATAGAACAGGGTTTGGAGCCGACTGTCCGAGGCCACACAGGGAGGTGTCGCGCACCATCTCGCACAGGTCCTCGAGAGTCGTCAGGTCCTCCGGCGATGCCTCCCGGTCTGTGATCCGCTGCAGCAGCTGGTGCAGGTGGGCGGTGCCGACCCGGCACGGCACACACTTGCCGCAGCTCTCGGTCATGCAGAACTCCATGAAGAAGCGCGCTACGTCGACCATGTCCGAGGTCTCGTCCATGACGATCATCCCGCCGGAGCCCATCATCGACCCGAGCTCCTTCAGGCTCTCGTAGTCCACCGGTGTGTCGAACAGATCCGCCGGGATGCAGCCGCCGGACGGGCCGCCCGTCTGAACCGCCTTACAGGTGTGGCCATCGGGCACGCCGCCGCCGATCTCGTCGATGATCTCGGCGAGGGTCATTCCCATCGGGACCTCGATCAGGCCGGTGTTGCGGATCTTGCCGGCGAGGGCGAACACCTTGGTGCCCTTGGAGCGCTCGCTGCCGAGGGCTGCGTACGACTCTGCGCCGTCGCGCAGGATTGCCGGCACGTTGGCGAGGGTCTCGACGTTGTTGATGAGGGTCGGCATGTCCCACAAGCCGAGCTCGGCCGGGTACGGCGGCCGGGGGCGCGGCTGTCCTTGTCGGCCTTCGATGGACGCCAGCAGCGCGGTCTCCTCGCCGCACACGAACGCGCCGGCGCCGAGCCGGACCTCGATGTCGAACGAGAACGTGGTGCCGAGGATGCTCTGGCCGAGCAGCCCGACCCGACGTGCCCGCTTGATCGCCTTCTGCAGCCGCTCGATCGCGAGCGGGTACTCCGCGCGCACGTAGATGAACCCGCGGCTGGCGCCGACGGCGTACGCCGCGATCGCCATTCCTTCGAGCACCCGATGCGGGTCGGACTCGAGCACGGAGCGGTCCATGAACGCTCCGGGATCGCCCTCGTCGGCGTTGCAGATAACGTACTTGGTGGCGCCCTGGGCCTTGGCCACCGTCGACCACTTGAGGCCGGCCGGGTAGCCACCGCCGCCGCGACCGCGGAGCCCTGAGCGGGTGATCTCGTCGATCACCGCGAACGGCGCCATCTCCGTGATCGCGCGGATCAGGCTTTCATAACCGCCCGCCGCGATCGCGCTCTCGATCCGATCGGGGTCGATCTGTCCGGAGCTTTCGAGCACGACCCGGTGCTGTCGTGTGAAGAACGGGATGTCGGTGTCGACGAGCAGCCGTTGCACAGGCTCTGAGCCGACCGCTGCGACGATCTCGGCGGCGTCGTCGACGGTGACGGCGCCGTACATGAGCTGCGCCGGCTCCACCGCGACCAACGTGCCTTTGGCGCACAGCCCCATGCAGCCGACGCCGACAACCTCGATCTCATCCTGTCGTGGGGTCTCGCTGACCGCCTCTGCCAGCGCATTACGGACTCGTTGGCCGTTGGGACAGCCGGACGCCGTGCACACCAGAAGCCTGTGAGGGTGGGTGGCGACCCGCTCGCGCTCGGCCTGGGCGATCTCCTCGATCTCGTCAACTGTCGCCATGGCTCATGACCTTTCTGATGCTCTCGACCGTGGACACGGCGTCCAGGTGACCGACCATCTCGTTGTCGACCACTGCAACCGGCGCCTGACCGCACGCTCCGAGGCAGCGGGCGCTGCGGAATGACAGGGAGCCGTCAGACGCCGTCTGTCCCAGCTCGAGACCGAGCTGCTCCCGGACCGCCTCGACGATGGCGGGGACACCCTTGATGTAGCAGGCGGTTCCGGTGCACAGGATACAGCTGTGGTCGCCAGGCGGCTCGAGCGAGAAGAAGTGGTAGAAGGTGGCAACCCCGTACACCCGGCTCAACGGAACGCGAAGGCTGGCAGCCACGTAGTGGAGGGCGTCTGGGCCGAGAAACCCGAACGTCTCCTGCACCGTGTGCAGCGTCTCGATCAGCGCGTCCGGGCGGTGCCCGTGCCGGCGCATGGTGGCGTTGACCATCTTCCAACGCTTGTCGTCGGAAGGAGGTTTCGGCGGCGCGAGGTAGTGCATCGCTCCGTCCTTTCTGGCCCGGCGGCCGTGCCGCCGGTCGATGGTGCGAGCGTATAGGTCGTGACACGACAGGTCAAGTGATTTTTTTCACGAGACCTTTCACAGAGCTGAACAAGGGCACTATTCGGAGTCATTCCGGATAGATTTACAGCCCTCCAGTCCAGTGCGTCGGCGGCCACCTGTGGCGCTGGTGCTCTGATGCGTGGTGACGTTGACCTTCCGAGCGAGGGGATGGCGCCTCCCGTGAGGGACTATGGCTCCGAACTTCGAACTAGGTAGTGATAGAATAAAACGCAAATGATTCTGCGAATCGGTCTAGAATTCTATCGTACCGGAGATCTCGGCTCGGGATCGTGCTCGTTGTACATCGCGCAGGGTGCAGCAGCTGGGTTTCCGGTGGCACGAGAAGGAGACGAAGGATGGCACGTTCAATGGAACGGGTGGTGCTGCAGGCTGCAGTGGTGCTCACGATCGCTGCGGTGTCGGCTGTGTCGAGCGCGCAGGTCCCTGGCGAGGTCGACCAGCGCGCGGGCCGGGTCGCATTGACCACGGAGGTCACCTACCAGGGCCAGCTCGAGGACGGCGGTGCTCCAGCGGATGGCGAGTACGATCTGCAGCTCACGCTGTATGACGCGGCCAGCGGCGGCAACCAGGTGGGCAGCACGGTGGTGGTGGAGGACGTGGCGGTCAGCGACGGGCTGTTCACGGTCGAGCTGGACTTCGGAGACGTCTGGGATGGCGCCGCGCTGTGGGTCGAGGTGGCCGTTCGTGACGGAGGCAGCTCGGGGTCGTTCACGGTGCTGAGCCCATTACAACCGCTGACGGCGACGCCGTACGCGCTCCACAGCGCGTCGACACCATGGGCCGGAGTCACCGGCGTGCCGCCGGGGCTGGCTGATGACGAGGACAACGATACCCTCGGCGGGCTGAGCTGCGCCGGAGGGCAGGTCGCGAAGTGGAACGGGTCGCAGTGGGTGTGCGCACCAGACGACGTCGGCAACTACACCGCTGGCGACGGACTGGCCTTGAGCGGCTCGGAGCTCCGGATCGCGGCGTTGCCGATGGGTGGACATGTCAATCGGGTGCTCGACACCAGCGGCGCCACCGGCCGCAACCCGGCGATCATCATCGGTCTCGACGGGCTGCCGCTCATCAGCTACTACAACGCGTCCACCGGTGATCTCGTCGTCTATCACTGTGACGACATGCTCTGCTCGAGCGGCACGCGGACGGTGCTGGACTCGGGTGGGATCGTCGGCGAGTACAGCTCGATCACCATCGGGGGCGACGGCTTCGGGCTGATCAGCTACTACGACCGCACGAACGGCGACCTGAAGGTCGCCGACTGTCTGAACACGGCGTGTACCAGCGCGGACCTCAGGACCGTCGACAGCTCCGGCGACGTGGGCCTGTGGACGTCGATCACGGTCAACGACGATGGCTACGCCTTCATCAGCTACTACGATGCCAGCAGCGGCGATCTGAAGGCTGCTGGTTGTAGCACCTCCACCTGCTCGGGGTACTCGATCTGGACAGTGGACAGTGGCGGCGACGTCGGCCAGTACAGCTCTGTTGTCCGCAACGGCAGGGACTACTTCTACATCTCCTACTACGACGCCAGCAACGGAGACCTCAAGGTGGCACGGTGCGTCAACATGGTCTGCTCGAGCCCCATGATCAACGTTGTCGACGGCACCGACATCGCAGGAGGCGAGGAGGACAACGTGGGCCAGTGGACCTCGATCACTGCGGCGGCGGACGGTAATCCCCTGATCTCCTACGTCAAGGCGTATCAGGCGGGCGCCTCGAGCGGCTCTGTTCGCGTCGCGCATTGCACGACGTCGACCTGCTCCGCGGCCACGGTCGAGACCGTGATCAGCGGGAGCGCCATCAACTTCATGGGAACGTCGATCACCCTCGGACCGCACGGTCTGGGCCTCCTCACGCTGGGCTGGGACACGGGCACGCGGGTCTACCTTGCCCAATGCGCGGATGCGGGCTGCACGGACACAATCATCAACGACGGCGCGGCGACCACCGGCAGCCCCCGCGAGTCCTCGCTGACCATCGGCGCGGACGGTCTGCCGGTGTTCGTCTACTACGCGGACTCCGGCGACGAGCTCAAGCTGGTGCACTGCTCGGACGTGACCTGCCAGCCGTACCTGCGCCGCCGGTAAGCCGAGCCGCTGCCAGTGGCTTTCGAGACAGGAGTCTGCTGCAGAGGGCGCAGAGGGAAACCACCGACGTACGGGAGCGCTTCAGTGCGTGAACCCGCTGCGGCGCCCAAGCGTACCCTCCTGAGTGCGACGGTGCCTCCACGCCGGCTGCCTGTGGGGAGGCCCACTGTACGGAGCACGGCCGCACCGCCGCCGCCAGCGCCGTCATCTCGCCCGAGCCTCCGTGGCCAGCCGGATCCCGGTCGTCCGGCCCCGGCGATCATGCTTCGAGTTTTCGAAGATGCGCCTCCGTGAGCTGCCAACGCGGCCGCGGGCCGCAACCAAAGTAATGCTCCGATGGCGCCGGTCCCGC
>CAZEJK010000219.1:0-8598 GCA_964512045.1 uncultured Thermoanaerobaculia bacterium | reverse complement strand
TGCGGACTGCGTCATCGGTCTCACCGGAGAACGTGGCGAGCGGAGAGATCCCGTCAGAGAACCATGCCCTCCCGGACCCGGTGAACGGCCCCGGTCAGCGGTCGCGGCCCCGGCAGCCGGTAGCCGGCTGCCGGGACGGGGTCCGGGACCAGGGCCGATGCCGGGGGAGGCCGCGGCGTACGGCTGCATCACCCCTTGATGACCACGACGGGACGGAGACGCGCGACCTTGCGGGCGATGCCGGCGCCGACGACGGTCTCGATGACGGCATCCACATCCTTGTAGGCGGTGGGCGCCTCCTCGGCGAGGCCTGCGAGCGAGCCCGCGCGCACACGGATGCCCCGCTCCTCGAGCTCCGAGCGCAGTGAGCCGCCGTGCACCGACCGCTTGGCCTGCCGACGGCTCATCGTCCGACCGGCGCCGTGACAGGTCGAGCCGAACGTGCGCGCCATGCTGTCCTCGGTCCCGGTCAGGACCCACGAGGCGGTGCCCATGCTGCCCGGCACCAGCACCGGCTGGCCGATCGACCGGTACTCGGGCGGAAGCCCCTGGAAGCCGGGCGGGAAGGCCCGGGTTGCTCCCTTGCGGTGGACGCACACTCGGGTCGTCTTCCCGTCGATTGTGTGCTCCTCGGTCTTGCCCATGTTGTGGGCGATGTCGTAGACCTGATAGAGGTGCGGGGAGCGGGCGCGGCCGCGCAGCGCTTCGGCGAACGCCTCGCGGGCGTAGTGTGCGAGCAGCTGGCGGTTGGCGAAGGCGTAGTTGGCAGCACAGCGCATCGCCCCCTCGTACCGCTGTCCTTCCGGGGAGTCCAGAGGGGCGCACACCAGCTCGCGGTCGGGCAGCTGGATGCCGAATCGCTTGACCGCGCCTTGCAGGTCACGGACTGCATCCGTACAGATCTGGTGGCCGAAGCCGCGCGAGCCGGAATGGATCAGCACCGTCAGGCAGCCTTCCTCCAGCCCCATCACCCGGGCGGCCTCAGCGTCGAACACCTCGTCGACGACCTCCACCTCGATGAAGTGGTTGCCGGCCCCGAGGGTGCCGAGCTGGCTGCTGCCGCGGTCACGGGCGCGCCGGCTCACAGCGGAGAAGTCCGCGTCGTCGAGGAAGCCGCCTTCCTCGGTGCGTGCCACGTCGGACTCGGTTGCCCAGCCCTGTCGCTGCGCCCAGGCGCCGCCCTCGCGGCAGACCCGCTCGAGCTCGCGATCGTCGAGGCGGACGTGTCCACCCTTGCCGACGCCGCTCGGGCACACGGCATCCAGGGCATCGGCAAGGTCGCCCAGGGCGCCCTCGACGGTCTCGAGCCGGACCTGTGAGGCGAGCAGGCGAACGCCGCAGTTAATGTCGTAACCGATTGCCCCCGGCGAGATCACGCCGTCCGGAAGCGCGGTCGCGCCGACGCCGCCGATCGGGAAGCCGTAGCCGCGATGGACGTCGGGCATGACCAGCATCTGGCCAACCACACCGGGGAGAGTGGCGGCGTTGACAGCCTGGTCGAGGGAGTCATCGCCGGCGATCGCCTCGAGCAGCTCGCGGGTGGCGAAGATCCGCACCGGCACCCGCATGTCGCTGCGGACCGAGGTCGGGATCTCCCATTCGTAGTCCGTGATCTTGCGGATGCTGGCGAGATCGACCATGGTGCCTCCGTCACATGTAACAGTACGGCCACCGGGTCCATTCGAGGTACGTTACCCTGAGTGCATGGAATCGACGCGGGGCCACCGGGAGCTCGAGCATACCGCGGACTGGGCACTCGAAGTGTGGGCCCCGGATCTTGGCACCCTCCTCGAGGAGGCGGCTCGAGGGATGTACGACCTGCTCGGGATCGAGACCGATCGGACGGCTCCTCGCCAGCAACGACGGCTCGAGCTGGAGCCTCCGGATCGCGAGGCGGCGATCGTCGAGCTGCTCGGTGAGCTGCTCTATCTGCTGGAGACCGAGCACATCGCTTTCGAGCCTCTGACAATCGACGTGCGAGGTGGTTCGCTGACTGCCGAGCTTGTGGGAGCGCCCGTCCTGGACCAGACCAAGGAGATCAAGGCCGTCACCTACCACCAGCTCGAGGTTCGCGATACACCGAGCGGAGTGGAGGCGACCGTCGTGTTCGACGTCTGAGCACGACAGACGGGTCGCGGCTCCTCGGGACGGTAGCGGCAACGACCCGAGTCTCGCTGACCTCGCGGCATCTGCTCGCGCAAGCGTCTTCAAGCCGTGGCGATCACGACGAGGCGGCGGTCCGATCCTGGCGGCCAGACCGAGTCTGGGGCCGGGTTGAGTTGCGGGCGGCCACCGATTGTCAGGCCGATCGCGATCTCACCCCTGGCACCTGCCTGGCCGGCGAGCTCCGCGAAGGTGTAGGAACGGTGATCGTCCAGCAGCCTGAGGCAGATCTCACCGCCGCGGTGTCCGAAGAGCTCATCGAAGACGACGCTGAGCTCGCGCCGCAGGCCCACCTGACTCAAGATGTGGCTGATGATCACCGAGCTGACGAGGGTCTCCTCCGGTCCGTCGTCGAGCAGGGCCGCATTCTCCTCGTGCAGGAGCTCGGCAACGGTGGTGGGACGCTGGTCGAGATCGTCGTACAGCTCACGCAGCAGGAGGCAGGTCGTCACCGTACGGGCGTCGGACTCTTGCTCCGAAGGAAGAACGTCGCCGGCAAGGATGAGAACCGTGTCGTAACTGCCCAGCGGCAGCCGTTGGAGGTCGGCAAGCGCGGTTCGGTCGCCGATGACCTGACGAAAGGAGAGGCGTCGCGGGCTGACGGCTTGACGGTCGAGCGCACGCTGTACTGCTTCTGGAGGCTTCAGTGTGAGGAGATCGACCTCGAAGCTGCCCTCTCGGTACTGCTCCAGCTCGTGGAGGAGCGCGGGGAGACGTCGGCTCCAGCCGAGGATCAACAGCGTGTGGGGCCTCTCGGAGGTGACGGCCGGGTCGGCTGGAAGGGCAGTCCCGTCAGAGGTCGTGGTTGGCCGAGGGCTGGTGGTCACGACATCGGCGAAGGTCCGTGCGACGGTCACCATGTGATCGTGCCGGAGGACCTTCGTGCCGGGCGGCGGGTTGAGGTACGAGCGAACGATGCCATCGTCCTCGCGAACCAGTCCGATCGGGATGGCCCGCTCAAACCGTGCTGCCAGAGCGCCGAACTCCAGCCCTTCCAGCTCCGGCAGCTCATGAACATACAGCTCGCTGCCCACCTCATGACTGAGGAGCTGGGAGCAGACCGGCGGGAATCCAGGGTGACGGATGCTTTGGCTCAGCAGTCTGGCCACCAGCTGGTCGCTCGCGAGGACCTCCACCGGGCCATTGTAGGCACGGGCAGCCACCCCCCTGTTGCGCGCCTCGGCGATCTCGGCGACGACCAGCGGCAGCTTCCTGCCGGCCAGCGCTGCCGCGTGGGAGATTGAACGCAAGGTCTTGATCGTCTCGGGATCGGCGGAGCTGTCCAGCTCCTCCGGCGCCTCGGCAAGTGGCAGGATGGCGACGGCAGCGTTGAGGAAGTCCACACGGTGCAGGTGCTCCAGCTCCAGCGGAAAGCCGGAGCGCAGGATCAGCTGTCGATCGTTGTAGCGATCACCGACCTCTTCCTTCAGCTCCTGAAGGTGGATCGGACCGAGCTCCTCCGCCAGCACGGCCACCTGCAGCCGCCCCGTCCGATGCAACCGCAAGAACCGACGAATCCTCTCCTCCGACAGCAGCAGCTGGCGCACGATCGTTGCGGTCCGTGGCGTCCAGCCGAGCACGACGATGTGGTTGCGCGCCACGACCGGCGTCAACCCACGTTGCAGGCCGGACATCGTCTGGTTGAGCCACTGGGTCATGATGGCGATGAGCGCGCCGAGGAAGAGAACGTACCCGAGGACGGTGACCACCGTCGACACCGTCCGCACCCAAAGACCTTCGTCGTCGCCGAGGTAGCCCGGATCGGTCAGGCGCAGGAACGCCCACCACACCGCGTCGGCAGGGGACTCGAACGCAGGGCTGGTCCAGAGCACCAGGAGCCCTGCTCCAGAGGCGATGACGATGATCGCGACGGCGATGAAGAGCAGCCTGTGGAGCGGTCCGCGCAGGATGAACCGTTCGAGAGCGTAGCGAAGCCAGTTACTGGCGCGTTCGAGCATGGGTACCCCCGATCCCATCGTATACCCGCGTTGTGGCCGTTGGCTGGAGGAGCATGGTGGAACGCCGCCAGAGCCGGGCTTGCCCCGGCGGAGCCGCGGTGGGCGGCCGGAGGAAGCGCAGCGCTCTTCGGTTGTGGAGGCCTGCGTCTCGCAGGCCGGGGGAAGGGCGGGTTCGTGGGCTTTCAACGGAGGGTCCGGGGCCGGACCCGGATGATGGTGTCGTCCGTGTCGCTGGATTGGCGACCCGGCGGCAAGTGTTACCCTCTCCCGGAGAGCTGTGGAGGCTTGAATGGACCCAGTTGCCCGCAGGTTGACGGTGCCCGTACGCGTTGGCGGAGTGCAGATCGGTGGTGGGGCGCCGGTTGTCGTGCAGTCGATGACGAACACCGACACGGCGGACGTGGACGCCACGGCACGGCAGGTCCGAGAGCTGGCCGAGGCCGGCTCGGAGATCGTCAGAATCACCGTCAACAGTGCCGATGCGGCGCGTGCCGTGCCGGAGATCGCGCGCCGGCTCGCTGACGACGGATGTCCGGTACCGCTCGTGGGCGACTTCCACTACAACGGCCATCTCCTGCTGAAGCGGCATCCGGAGTGCGCGACCGCGTTGGCCAAGTACCGGATCAACCCTGGCAACGTGGGCCACGGCACGCGGCGAGACGAGCAGTTCACCGCCATCTGCCGGATCGCTTTGGACAACGGCAAGCCGATCCGGATCGGGGTGAACGGGGGATCCCTCGACCAGGAGCTGGTGATGACCAGGATGCAGGAGAACACCGACCGGGGTCTCGGCAAGAGCTCCGAGGAGGTGCTGTCGGAGTGCATGATCCTGTCGGCACTGCAGTCCACCGATCTCGCCCTGGAGGCTGGGCTTTCGCGTGAGCAGATCGTGCTGTCGTGCAAGGTCACGCAGCCCCGAGAGCTGATCGCGCTGTACCGGGAGCTGTCACACCGCACCGACCAGCCGCTCCACCTCGGTCTGACCGAGGCCGGAATGGGCGCGAAGGGGCTGGTGTGGTCAGCGGCGTCCATGGGCATTCTCCTCCACGAGGGGATCGGAGACACGATTCGGATCTCGCTGACCCCACGGCCGGGCGCCGATCGGAGAGAGGAGGTGTACGCCTGCTGTGAGCTGCTCCAGGCGCTTGGACTGCGCTCGTTCGCACCGAGCGTGACGGCCTGTCCCGGCTGTGGACGGACGACGTCAACCACCTTCCAGGAGCTGGCCGAGCGCACCCAGGAGTACGTCCGCCGCCGGCTCCCCGAGTGGAAGGAACGGCACCCCGGCGTCGAGGAGATGCGACTGGCCGTGATGGGCTGCATCGTCAACGGCCCTGGCGAGTCCCGCTCCGCGAACATCGGCATCAGCCTCCCCGGGACGGGGGAGGCGCCGCAGTGTCCCGTGTTCGTCGATGGCGAGAAGTACACGACATTGAAGGGCAACGCCGAGGAGCTGGCGGAGGGTTTTCAGCAGATCATCGAGGAGTACGTGGCGCGCAACTACGTAAAGAGCTCTGAGATTTGAGTTTTGAGGTCTAAGTTACACCTAAGCGGAGGTTACATTCTCAGAGAGGTTCGAGGTAGCTGGCGGCTGAAGGTGCTCCGGTATGGATCGTGACCTTCGGGATTCGGGTGGGCGGGGGCATTGAGAACTAAAAACTCAGAACTAAGAACTTACGACGTTGTTTGTGCGTGTGAACAGCTGGCTTGATTGAAGGTTCGCATCGGAGTACTCAGTACGGTTGGAGGGACCATGCCATCAAAGCGGATTCAGTTCGAGAGCTTCCGTGGACAGCGCCTGGCAGCGCTGCTCGACCAGCCGGTGGGACGTCCCGCTCGGGCGTACGCGCTGTTCGCGCACTGCTTTACATGCTCGAAGGACCTGAAGGCCATCCACCGGATCTCACGGGCCCTGTCAGACGAGGGGATCGCCGTGCTCCGCTTCGACTTCACCGGCCTTGGACAGAGCGAAGGGGAGTTTGCTGAGACCACGTTCTCATCGAACGTGGACGATCTGGTGGCGGCCGCCGAGTACATGCAGAAGGAGCTCGAAGCGCCATCGGTGCTGATCGGTCACTCGCTCGGCGGGGCGGCCGTCATCCAGGCCCGATCCCGCATTCCTTCGGTGCGAGCCGTCGCAACCATCGCGGCCCCCTCGGATCCCTCCGTCACCAAGCGGCACTTCGAGGATGCCAAAGAGGAGCTCGAGCGCGAAGGTGAGGCCGAGATCGAGATCATGGGCCGGACGTTCCGGCTGCGACGCGAGTTCGTCGAGGACCTCGATCAGCACCGGATGGAGGATGCGCTCGGTGCGCTCGACGCGGCGCTGCTGATCTTCCACTCGCCGGTGGACCGGATCGTCGGCGTGCACCACGCCACCAAGATCTTCCAGGCCGCCAAGCACCCCAAGTCGTTCGTCTCCCTCGACCAGGCCGACCACCTGCTCTCCAGCGAGACGGATGCACGCTACGTGGGGGCGGTGATCGCCGCCTGGGCGCTCAAGTACCTGGACGAGCCAGAAGCGCTTCCCGAGGAGAAGAACCTCGAGGACAACAGAGTCGTGTCGCGAATCGCCCGCACACCGTACCGTACAGACGTCCTGGCCAACGGCCATCACCTGGTGGGCGACGAGCCCGAGAAGGTCGGCGGCGGCAACACAGGGCCATCACCGTACGAGCTGCTGGCCTCTGCCCTCGGCGCCTGCACCGCGATGACCCTGCGCATGTACGCAGACCGCAAGGAGTGGCCACTGGAGGCTGCGGAGATCCGGATTCGTCACGAGAAGGTCCACTGCACGGACTGTGAACGCCCGGGTCAGAAGCTCGATCAGCTCACGCGCGAGGTAGTCCTCGTGGGGGAGCTCGACGACGAGCAGAAGCAGCGTCTTTTGGAGATCGCGGACCGGTGTCCGGTCCACCGGACCCTGACAGAGGGCCGGATCGAGGTCACCACCCGGCTGGGCGAGGAGTGACTTGGCAACTGAAGATCGCCGCTTCTTCGAAGGTGCGAGGCGAAAGCTCAGAGTTCAAAGCTCAGAGTTCAGAATGCCGCCCGCCCTTCTCGTAGCCTGCTGCGCGCGCTTCAACCATCGAAGGGTCGAGACGCGAGCAGCAATGGTCGATGGTTCGCTGGGGGAGCCCACCGTCACATGCTGACGGCTTGGCGCTCCTGTGAGGGCCTCGTTGGAGGCAAAGGGGAAAGGTACGATGGTCGCGGGACGGCTCTCGGGAGAGCTGACGGATGGATGGGAGTGGTCGGTATGCGATGCGTTCAGATCCTGACAGTGCTTCTCGCGACGGTCTCGCTGTCCGGTCTCGTCGGAGCCCAGACGCTTCCGGAGGCTGACAAGAACCCTGTCTGGGTCCTGGTGGAGCTCGAAGGAGAGACCGTGGTGTCAGCGCAACGGAACGCGTTGGCCAAAGGTGGTGGCGCCACGACCGTGCGTCAGCGAGCAGTGGAGCAGCTCGCCGTCCTCGAGCGGGATCAAGACAAGCTCCTGCAGCTCGTCACGGCTGCAGGCATCGAGACACGGGAGCTGTTCCGTGTCCAGCGCGTCGTCAACGGGGTCGGGATGCGGGTGTCACAGCAGGATCTCCCGAGGCTATGGCGACTGGAGGGCGTGCGCAGCGTCCGGCCGCTCGCCGCCGTGCAGCCGTCCACGGCAACATCTGTCCCGTTCGTTGGCGCTCCGGAGCTCTGGGAGCGCGTTCCCGGACTCACCGGTGACGGGGTTTCCATCGGGATCATCGACACCGGCGTGGACTACATGCACCGGCACCTGGGTGGCAGCGGTGACCCTGCGGAGAGAAGCGCCAACGACCCGACAGTCGACGGTGACGTTGGGTTCCCGAACGACGTCGTGGTCGGCGGTTGGGACTTCGTCGGGGACGACTACACCGGCGACAACCAGCCGCTCCCCGATCCGGACCCGATGGACTGCATGGGCCACGGCACACAGGTGGCCGGTATCGCCGGTGGAGTCGGGATCACCTCGGAAGGTGCGGCATACTCCGGCCCTTGGGACCAGACGGTACCGTTCGACGAGCTGCGGATCGGACCCGGGGTGGCGCCACAGGCGGATCTGTACGCCCTCCGGATCTTCGGTTGCAGCGGCAGCTCGCGGATGACGGTGCCGGCGATCGAGTGGGCGGTGGATCCGGACGGCGACGGCGATCTCTCCGACCATCTGGACGTGCTCAACATGTCTCTCGGCAGCCCATACGGCGGTCCGGACGAGGCGATCGTGCAGGCGGCGCAAGCGGCCGTCGAGGCGGGTGTCGTGGTGGTCTGCAGCGCCGGCAACCGCGAGGATGCCTTCTTCAACACCTCGGCACCGGGAGCAGCGGCGGGCGCCATCTCGGTGGCGTCCACAGTGGATGACGGGCTGGTGTTCGATGACCTTCTGGTTGACGATCCTGCCGGGCAGCTTCCCTCCGCGGTGCTCGCAGCACTGGCGGACTTCGCGCCGGATCCGGGG
>CAZEJK010000218.1:0-8627 GCA_964512045.1 uncultured Thermoanaerobaculia bacterium | reverse complement strand
AAACGGTGGCTCGTGGAGCGCCAGCACGGATGTGCTGTTGCTCGATGAGACCGCGACCCGGTGGACGAAGGTGGCAGACCTTCTCCACGGTCAGTCGGAGACTGTGGCGGGCGTTATCGATGGTCTCGTCTACCTGGCCACCGGCCGCACGCCGGCCGGGAGCGCGAACGCGAGCTGGAACGACCAGACCGACATCGCGAGTGTGCAGGTCTTCGATCCGAAGACGTACGCGGTCACAGCAGGTCCGGACGCGCCGACCGCGCGGAACAGCGCTGCGGGCGCCGTGATCGACGGGAAGCTGTACGTGGTGGGCGGCCGCGTGGTCGGCGGCGGGAACCTCGCGGTCTGCGAGGCGTTCGACCCGGCGTCTGGAAGCTGGACCTCGCTCGCGCCGATGCCGAACGCTCAGGGCGGGCTCGCCGCGGCAGCGATTAACGGCAAGCTGTACGTCTTCGGTGGTGAGTACTTCGACGACGCCGGGGGCGGCGTGTACGAGGAGTCGTGGATGTACGATCCGGGCTCCGACAGCTGGCGCGCTGTCGCACCGATGCCCGTGCCCCGCCACGGCCTCGGCGCGGTGGCGTACGGCGACGGCATCGTTGTCGTCGCCGGTGCCGCCCGCGCGGGTGGTAGCGAGACGACGGATCGCCTGTCGCTGTTCACGCCGGAGTGACTCAGTGCTCCATCACGTGCTCTGACCTTTTCAACGGCCCTCGGCGTTCGAAGAGACCTCGTGATCCTCATGCCGAGAACCGGTCCCGTACCGGCTGCGGCGGTGCCGAAGCGCATCTACTGCACTTCGAATGACTGCAACGTCACCGGGACGTCGCTGCTGGACTCGTACGCACCGACGTCGCAGGCGCTGCCGCCGAGCCCGGATCCGCCGGCGCGAACGAAGAACCGCTGGTCTCGGCTGACGCCGGCCGAGCAGCCACTTACACCATCGGGGATCTGGTCAATCGCGGGAGACCCTGCTTGGAGCGCGTGGGTCCGAGTCGACCCTCCGTTGTCGGCCAGGCTCCCGAGCAGTGGGTCGGTGTCGGTCTGGTCGTTGGATTGGGCCGAGAAGGTGCAGCCCTGGGTGTCGCCGATGATGTTGAAGTCCAGGGAGGTGACCGTGCCGAAGCAGTCCGGGCCATCGGCTGAGCTGTTGTCGGCGACGATTGTGTTTTGAACGTTGAGTGTGCCGGAAGAGACGTAGAGGCCGCCGCCGGCGTTGGTGGCCAACGTCTGGTTGTCTGTGACGGTGCAGTTGATCAGGTTGACCACCGTGAGACTGCTGACATAGATGCCACCGCCGAAGCCGTCTGCGCTGTTGCCGCTGAGGGTGCTGTTGATGACTGTGTAGTTCTCTGGATCCATGTCTACGAAGTAGAGCGCGCCGCTCGAGCCGGCGTTGTTGTTGCTGACGGTGCTACCCGAGATGGTCGTGTCCGTGTTCTCACAGGCGACGCCTCCGCCATTCGCCCGGTAGCCGTCCGATCCGGAGCCCGAGCTGGCGCCGGCTGCGCCCGTGCTGTTTCCATCGATCCAGCAGTCGGTGATCGTCAACGTGGAGTCGCCTCCCACCGCGATCCCACCGCCGCGACCACTGTTGCTTCCATCGGTGTCTCCGGTCCCGCCGTTGCCGCCGTCTCCCGAAGCGTTTCCGGTCAGCTGGCAGCGTGTCAGCGTGACAACCGCGAAGCTGCTCGCGGAGATCCCGCCACCCTCGCCTCCTAACCGTCCGTTGGCGCCTGCGGCGCCATCGTTGCCGTTGCCGGCGTTGTTGTCGCTCACAGTGCAATCGGTCATGGTCAAGGTCCCGGAGATCGAGATGCCTCCGCCATAGCCGCCACCGAGATCACCGTCGCCAGCGAAGTTCTTTTCGATCGTGCATCGTGTGATCTCCAGCGTACTGTCGTTGAGGGCGGCAATGCCGCCTCCGGAGCCGCCCCAACCGCCGGAGGTGTTGTCGGGCGCCCGGCCACCGATGATCGTGAGATCGTTGAGAGACACGGTCACCACCTCCGGCAGATGGAGGACGCGATCGATGCCTTGGCCGTCGATGATGGTCGCACCCTGCCCGGCGCCGTTGAGCGTCAGGTTGTCGCGGATGTCCAGATCACCCGTGGCGTTGAGATCCTCTCCCGAGCCGGCAATGCTCAGGGAGTAGGTGGCAGCAGGGATGGTGATCGTGTCGTCACCTGAGCCTGCCGTGCAGTAGTCGATGGCGGTGTCGGTGTTCGCCGCCTGGATCGCTTCGCGCAACGAGCAGTCCTTGTCCGAGTTGAGCTCGTCGACGTTCGTGGTGACGGTGATGTTTGCCGACTGCGCTGGAGCAACCGCCAGCAGCCCGAGCGCGGCGATGAGGACTGTTCCGTGGATCGTGAAGCCGTGACGTCGATGCATGAGGTTCCTCCGATTCGGTTTCGAGCTGTCGGGGAGCTCTGTGATGCGGTGGTGATCGAGAGCGATCACCGTCCCTCGTTGTCTTCCAGCGCGTCCGCACAACTGCGTTGGTCGTCTGCGGTCACTTTCGTGCTGAGGCCTGCTCGAGCGCCGAGAGGCGGGCTTCAAGAGTGTCGATCAGGCTGCGGAGCTCGGCGTTCTCCTGCGCGATCGCCTGGTTGCGACGGTGCAGCTCGCGGATCGCCGCCAGCGCGACGCCGTCGAGGTCGATGGTCGCGATCTGCGTGTCGTCACCACCCAGGCCGAAGGCCGCGTAGAAGTCCTGCGCCATCGGCCCCATGTGCGGCCGTGTCGGGTCCTGGCCCTTGCCGTTCCAGGTGTAGATGGGGAGCTTGCTCAGGCTTCGCAGAACCTCGTCGCCGTCCACGAGGCTGAGGTTCTCCTTGAGGTTGCGGTCGCTGCTGCAGCTCCAGCTGCTCCCGTCGTTGACCAGGCAGCTCCACTCCATGCCGCCGCTGCCGTCGATTCCGAGCACGAACCGGATGCCCCCGGTGGCACGGACTCGGAAGGTGTTCGGGACGATCGACGAGAAGTCGAAGTCGTTGCTGTCAGCGAGGATGATCGATCCATCGTGGAGCGCCTTGGCACGGTAGCCGGCGGCGAAGCTGCTCTCACCGCTCGCCACGTTGTAGCGACCGCCCGGGACGGTTGCGTTGATCCCGCTGGCCGTGTTGTCGCGACCGCCCGCGATGGTCGCAGTCATCCCGCTGGCCGTGTTGTCCCAACCGCCCGCAATCGTGGAGCTGCGGCCGCTGGCAAGATTCGCATAGCCGCCCCCAACCGCGGGATACGAGTTGTTTCCTTCTTCGTCGCCCGCGATGTTGCTCTCTCCGCCGGCAATCGTGGCGCCTCTGGTCCGCGTCGTGTTGCTCCAGCCCCCGCCGATTGTCGAGCTCAACGCGCCGGCGGTGTTCTCGCGTCCGCCAGCGATGGTGGTGTTGAAGGAGCTGGCGGAGTTGTCCCATCCGCCGCCGACGACGGACTGGGAGCCGGCAACCGTGTTCCCCCATCCCCCGGCAATTGTGGAGTACTCGGCCGAGACCTGGTTTGGGTGGTCACTTCGGCCTCCACCGCCAATCGTGGCGCCGAACGCACCTGATACGACCGAGTTGTTCCGATGACCCCCGATGAGGTTCGGGCTCACGGAGTCCTGCTCCACCCGCAGAGCGGGGAGTGCCAGGGCGTACGGAGCAGCCTTCAGCGGCTGGCGTGGGCTGAGAATGGTGAAGCTGCCAGTGCCGTCCCCAATAGCGATTTCAAGCCACAGCGCGGTGCCGTCCCAGACCTCCCCGAAGTTCAGCACCGCGGTAAACGTACCGTTCGTCACTGCAAGGTCATGCAGATTCTCTGAACCCACCCAGGTGCCGTCGGTCTCCGAGTCATAAAGCCGGAACCGCAGTCGGTACCAGCCGTTGGCCGGTGCCGAGCCATCCTCCAGATAGCCTTGATAGGTCACCTGCGTGCCGAGCGCTTCGCGCAGCTCGCCGGAACCAATGGCCAGCGGCAAGGAACTCATCAGGACCGCGAGCCCGAGTGTTGTGGTCCGTATCTTCCGTCGCATTGGAACCCCCGTGTTCGCTTCATCCAGCGGCGAGCCGTCTATCGGCGTCTCACCGGTGTTTAGTGAAGACGCGCAGAACGTCGGCAAACGGGCTCATGGTCGCCAGCGACGAGCCCGCAGCGAATGATCACCCTCGCTACTCGAGGGGAGCGCGGGCGTTCGCGAGCTGT
Source organism: uncultured Thermoanaerobaculia bacterium (assembly GCA_964512045.1). Classification (GTDB taxonomy): domain Bacteria; phylum Acidobacteriota; class Thermoanaerobaculia; order Thermoanaerobaculales; family Sulfomarinibacteraceae; genus CAZEJK01. Next base: position 4,445 of record CAZEJK010000218.1, on the reverse strand, counting down.
TTCGCAGGAGCTGGTCACGGGGCCTTGCCCCGGGACCGCGAGCGGTGGTCGGGGCATCTTGCCCCGACAGACGACGTCTGCGAAGTGCGAGCAAGCGGTGCGGTGGCCATTGCCATTCCGATTGGACCGCGGACGTTCCGTCCGCAGGGTGGGGCCCGCAGCGAGGCCCGATGCGGACCAGAGGCCCGCGGTCCGTGCGAGGGCGAGAGCCCGCAGTTTGGAGCGATTGCCGGCTCACTGGAGTCGCTCCACACCTCCGATGCCGTCTCGGAGCAGGGGCAACTTGCGGAAGCGGGCGGTGCAGGGGTCTCCGGCCGGGCCCCTAGAACACCGAGATCACGAGCTGGTCGACGTCGTCTCCGTCGACGTTGAGGTCGCCGTTCATGTCCGGGTTCCCAGGGCAGCCGCAGCCGCTCGGGTCGTCGGCACAGGCGAGGATCCACGCGATGTCGGCGGCGTCGCAGGTGCCAGAGCGGTCGACGTCGCACCGCCGGTCTCCAACACCGGCCCAGAACCCTCCGGTGAGCGTGTACGCGCCCCCCGACATCGGCGTGCTGGCATCCGCTTGCCCGATCGTGCCGGAGAGTGTGTAGGCGCCGCCGCTGGAGGTCCCGCCGCCGCCGTCGACGGTCCACCAGGAGATCGAGGCCGATCGCGGAGAGGCGAGGCTCTGAGCCTGCTGCCGGCTTCGCTCGAGCTGACCGTCGTCGCCGAGCCGTGGCGCCTCGACGACGAGCGTGCCGGCGCTGCGGCACACTCGGCTCCCGGCGGTCACCTCGAGGCTCCAGTCGAAGGCGCCGGTCTCCCGGTAGGTGTGGTGCACCGCGGAGCCCGCAGACTCCGTGGAGTCGCCGAGCTGCCATCGCACCGCAGGCTCCTCGGCGCAGCCGCTGGTGCGCACGGTGGCCTCGATGGCGACGGGCTCGGCCACGGCCGCCCGGTCCGGAACCCTGGCGGCGCAGGCGAGCAGGCAACCGCCGGTCCGGTGTTCGTAGGCACCGATGTCGGCGGAGTCGTCCCGGGGAAGCTGCTCGATGTCGACCGGCGGCGCCAGGTCGGTGCGGCCGCTGTCGATCGCCGGGCTAGCGGCGCCGAGGTGGAAGTCACCGAGCTCTGCGGCGAAGAACCCCGGCTCGGCCCACCGGTTTTCGCGGTCGTGAGGAGCAAGCCGGGACAGGCTGCCGGAGGCTGTGCACGGGTCGCCGCGGCAGACCACTGCGCCCTCGCCGAACGGGTTGAACAGCAGGTTGTTGGTCAGCTCCAGGTCGACGTCCGCGGTGGCCGACACCAGCGGTCCGGACCAGGTCGGGCTGTCGTTGAAGAAGATCGAGCTCGATGCCTGTACGGTCGTTCCAGGCGGGCCACTGGAGCGCACCAGCGAGCTGCACTCCAAGCATGCCACCAACGTGCTGTTGACGACCGAGGAGGAGCCGCCGGAGACCTCGAGGGCACCACGGCCGCTGTCCACGATCAGAGTGTTGACGACCTCACCGCCGCCGGTCAGGCGCACGCCCACGCCGCGGTTCCGTTCCACCTGGCAGCTCTCGACCCGGGCGGAGGACGCAGCAGTCGAGAGCATCAGTCCGTCGCCGCCGGTGTCGTGGATCCGAGAGTCTGCGACGGTGATTTCGTCGCCATGCAGCTCGATGCCTGTCGCACCGTTCGCAGCCACATCCAGATCGCGGAGGACCACGCCGGTGCACGGTCCTGGAACGCAGGCGATCCCGTGCGAGCTGGTGTGCAGGATGCTGCTGCGCTGGATCGTGACATCGGCCACCGGTCCGAACACAGCGTCCTCGCCGGGGTCACCGACTGTCACTCGGATCCCGACCTCGGGGCCGCGGATTTCCAGGTCCGAGAGCGTGATGTCACTGTTGTCGCCCCACAGCGCGAGGCCCCACTGCCCTGACGTGGCGATGCCAAAGCCGCTCAGGCGCAATGAGCTGACGCCCGGTCGAATGTTGATGGCGTTCACCACCGAGACCTCCGGGTCGACCGCAACGATATGGATGGGGGCTTCGGGGGTTCCCGACGTGAACAGGTTGATCTCCCCGTCGCAACCGTACATGCCCGCCCTGACGCAGACCACGTCGCCGGGCGCCACCGAGCTGAAGGCGTGCCGCAACGTGGCCCACGGGGTTGCGGCAGTGCCGATCGCGGCGTCGTCGCCGTTGGCGGCGACGTAGCGAGAGCAGGCTGGGCGGGCCGACGTCGGCTCGACGCCGAGGCTCTCGGTGCCAGCGGCGACGGGATGAGAGCACAGCACCAGCGCCGCGGCGGCGCTGAGTGCTGCGACAGTCGCTCGGTGAAGAGCGGCGCGAGCGATTGCAGCTGTGATGTGCATGACGGGTCGTCCTTTCGTGCCGCAAGCGGTTTCGAGGCGTCTCACGGCGCCTCGTCGTGCGGCTCGTGGTCGCGGGAGAGAGCCTCCGGCTGGCCGTAGCCCTCGGGGTAGAGGTAGGTGCCGCGCTCGGCAGCGGTCTTGGGCGCCTCCGTTGTCAGACGGTGGTCCCGCACGTACGGGTCGTTGCGCACGGCGGTGACCTCCCAGGAGACCTCGTGGCCCGGCTCGCCGCCGGCGATCGAGAACGTGTCGGTCTCGATCCGTTTGGCAACGTGGAGGTTCGGCATGGCCGCACCGATCGCCGTCAGCTGGTAGCGGAACACGCCGGTATTGAGTGCCGAGAAGTACGCTGGCAGGGAGACCGTGGCGGCGCCGTCGGCATCGAGCTGGACCACGCCGTTGTAGACGTTCTGCACCTCCGGCGCCTCCTGCGCGAAGTGGTACAGGTACTCGGTGTCCGGCGCCAGCGGGTGGTCGATCTTGAACGGCTTGGCGCCGCTCGCCGAGAGATCGCCGTTGACGTGGACTCGGTCCGCGAAGTACCCGGCGTAACCGTCAGAGCTCGAGGTGTTGCCGTACACTCCGTAGTTGGTGCCGGAGGTCGCGCTCGCGTATCCGTACACCCCCCGGCCCTGGGTGCTGTCGCATTGCCCAAACACGCCGCGGGTGAAGCCGGTGGAGGCTGTTGCGGTGCCGTACACGCCGCGACCAACGGTGCTCGAGGTCTCGCCGTAGACACCACTATTGTAGCCGGTGGTTGTCCCGGCATAGCCATGCACTCCGTGGCCATCGGTGCTCGAGGTCTCGCCGTAGACACCGCTATTGGAGCCGGTGGTTGTCTCGGCATAGCCATGCACTCCGTGACCATCGGTGCTGCTGCTTCGTCCATACACGCCGTAGGGTGCTCCGCTGGTAGCGCTCGCCAGCCCGTACACGCCGTACCCGTCAGTGCTTTGGCTCTCTCCGTAAACACCGTGGCTTGCGCCGCTGGTAGCGCTCGCTTCGCCGTACACTCCAGACTCTGGAGCCGAACCGTATACGCCGTGACCATCGCTGCTGTCTGCCTTCCCCAGGACACCGGTGGTCGTTCCGCTTGCAGCAGTCGCCCAGCCGTACACGCCGTATCCGTCAGTGCTCTGGCTTTTCCCGTAGACACCTCGTGTCTGTCCGCTGCTCGAGCTCGCGAAACCCACCACACCGCGGCCGTCAGGGCTGTCTGCTCTACCCAGGACGCCGGTCGTCAGGCCACTGCTCGCGTTTGCCCTACCGTAGATGGCTTCGCCCGTGTCACTGGTACTGAATCCGGAGACAGCGCGGCCAGTTCCGCTTGGGTGGGTGTAGGTGCCGCACACACCGAAGCCACCGCCGTCCGATAGCCCGTTGACTCCGCACCCGTTCGTTGAGCGTCCGGAGATTGCGTGCGCGGAAGCGCCTGCCGCAGAGCTGCTGTTCGTGACGCTCAAGACTGCTGCGGTATCGAAATTGGCTTCGATTCGTGCTCCCGGGCGCAAGGTCAGCGCCGCCGGCGCGGCGCTGAGCGGCTGGAGCGGACTGAGGGCTGTGAAGGCGCCGGTGCTGCTGCCCGGTCGGACACCGATGTCGAGCCACAGAGCGGTGCCGTCCCAAACATCACCGAACTCGATCCGTACTGTGAACGTGCCGTCGGTCACCGCAACGTCCTCCGCGGTGACCGTGCTGCCGACCTGGTCATCACCAACCGCCGAGTCGTACAGCCGGAACCGCAGATCGTAGACACCATCGGCTGGCGCCGAGTCGTCCTCGAGCTGGCCCTGGTAGGTGAACGTCGTGCCAACAGGCTCTCGCTCGCCGGCTCTGACGGCCAGCGGAAGAACGATCGTCACGAGCCCGAGCACCAAGATCAAGACCATCCGTCGCATTGGAACCCCCCTGCTCCGTACATCCGGCCACGTGCCGTTCAACGGCCTGTCGGCGGCCTCTACCGAAGACGCGCAGAACGTCGGCAAACGGGCTCATGCGGGCTGGCGACGAGCCCGCAGCGGATGATGATCCTCGCGCCAATCGATAGGACCGCGGACGTCCCGTCCGCAGCATCGAGCTCGCTGCATGGTCCGATGCGGAC
>CAZEJK010000217.1:6578-8655 GCA_964512045.1 uncultured Thermoanaerobaculia bacterium | reverse complement strand
GACCCCGCCCTTCTGGTTGGTCACCGCGAGCACACGACCGGCGGGCATCGTCTACTCCGCCTCGGCGCTGACGTAGTGCCGCGCCACGACCTCGGCACGGCCCAGCTGGTGGGCTTCGTCTTCACCGAGTATGGCGAACGGGTTGAGCAGGATCAGCATCCGCTCTCCAGAACGGATCACGCCGTTCACGAACCGGCTCTCCACGGTCAGCGCCATCTCCGGCGCCTTCTCCAAAGTCGCCCGGTCCAACCGGTGGACCGCGGTCACCGAGTCGACGATGAACCCCACGATCTGTGAGCCCACCTCGATCACCATCACTCGCGTCGAGTCGTCGTTGTCGGTCTCGGTGAAGCCAAAACGCGTCCGCAGCTTCACCAGGGGGACCACCTCGTCACGGATTCGCATCACACCTTCCACGAAGTCCGGCATCTTTGGAAGGTGCAGCACGTTATCCAGGCGTTCCACACCAACGATGTCGTGGATGTCGATCGCATACTCCTCGCCGGCGATCGTGCATCCCACAACCTGAAAGTCCCGCTGTTGCTCGCCGCCCTGCGTAGGTCGGCGATCAGAGGCTGTCGTCGCCATCTTCCCCTCCCGAACTGTTGTCCTGGTGCTCGGATCTGCTCGCTCCTCCTGGCTCGGAAGTGAACAGTGAATCGATCAGCTCGGCGATCTCACCGAGCCGCCTCGGCTTGTCGACGAAGCAGTCGATGCCCAGAGCTTGCGCTCGCGCGCGGGCCTCTCCGGAGCCGTAGGCAGTCAGCATGATGATCTTGGTTGGCAGGCCGCGGCTGCGGATCTGCTTCGCGAGATCGAGGCCCTGATACTCCTCCGCCGGCGACAGGCGCAGGTCCAAGACAACCACGTCGTACACCTCGCGCTCCAAGCACAAGGCTGCAGCACCGGTGTCGCTGGCGCAGTGCACCGTGTAGCCAAGGATCGAGAAGAACTGATCCATGGCAAACAGAATGGTGGCCTCGTCGTCGACCACCAGCATCGTTCGAGACGAAGCAGAGGAGAGCGCAGTTGCCATGCCCCGGGGCACAGCAAGATGTGGGCCAGCGTTCTTCAGTCCGAGAAGTCACCTGGAAACATCGGCTTCCCACACACGAGGAACGCCGCGCGTCCCGATCTCAGACAGCAGGATCTAAATCCTAGACGGATCGATCTCGTACTTCTTGAGCTTCTGGTACAGGGTGCTGCGAGGGATGTCGAGCTCCTTTGCGGCCTCCCGGACCTTGCCGTGGTGTGCCCGGAGCACGGAGATCACGTGCTCTCGCTCGATATCCTCCAGACGGCTCGAAGCCGCCGAGACTGAGCGGCCACCCGGCAGATGGTCGAAGTGCAGATCCGACACCTCGATCACGTCGCCGCTGCCCAGCAGGAGCGCGCGCTCCAGCACGATCCGAAGCTCACGCACATTACCCGGCCACGCGTAGCTGCGAAGGCGTTTAAGAGCAGATGTGCTGAGTCCCGGCGTGTCGCCACGCCCGAGCTCGATCGCAAGCCGCTGCAGCAGCTCATCGGCGATCGGCACGATATCTTCGGGTCGCTCGCGCAAGGCCGGCACGTACAACGGTATCGACGCAATCCGATAGTACAGGTCCGCGCGAAACTCGCCGTTCTCAACCTTTGTCATCAGATCCTGGTGCGTCGCCGCGACGAGATGCACGTCGACGAGCTGGTCGCGAACACCCCCGACCCGTCGGAACCGCATGTCCTCAAGCACCTTGAGCAGCTTCGGCTGAATCGCAAGGTCGATATCGCCGATCTCGTCGAGGAGCAGTGTGCCCTGGTGGGCGACCTCGAGAAGCCCTTTCTTCGCCTGCACGGCGCCGGTGAAGGCGCCCTTCTCGTGGCCGAACAGCTCGGACTCCAGAAGCTCTCGCTGCAGCGCTGCACAGTTGAGCTCGAGGTACGGCTCGTCACGACGCGGGCTCTGCTCATGCATCCAGCGCGCCAGGACCCCTTTGCCCGTCCCGGTCTCTCCGCGGATCAGCACAGGCCGTGCAGCATCGACGACCCGAAGTGCCCGATCGCGGAGCTCCGAAATCGCTGTGCTCGTGCCAAGGAA
>CAZEJK010000217.1:0-6568 GCA_964512045.1 uncultured Thermoanaerobaculia bacterium | reverse complement strand
CGGGTCGGGCCGTCCCCGTCGGCGGTCTGTCGACACGGCGGCCTCGCGCCTCCGACTCCGCCGGTTCTCCAGCGACCGTTCAATGAGCACCCACAGCGCCGGCAGCTCGACGGGCTTGGTCAGGAACTGCTCGGCCCCTTCCTTGATTGCCCGGACTGCCAATGCAATGGATCCGTGTGCCGTCAGCATGACCACCGGAAGATCAGAGTCCTGCTGCTTGAGGTTGCCCATCAGCTCGAGCGCATCGCCGTCCGGCAGCAGGTAATCCAGAAGAACGATATCGAAACGCGCGCCGCGCACCGCGGCCTCGGCTTCCTGACACGAGCCCGCCTCCACGACCTCCAGCCCCTTCCCTTCCAGGAAGAGGCGCAGCGGCATCCGGATATCAGGGTCGTCATCGATCAGCAGCACCCGTGTTGCCATCAACGCTCTCCTCGGTGGTGATCTCTCGGAATCCGAACCTCGACGACCGCCCCTCCTGCGGGGTGGTTGGACGCCGTCACCACACCGCCGTGCTCCTCGGCGACCCTCTCCACGATCGACAGGCCCAGACCGGTGCCCCCGGGGCGACGGGAGAAGAACGGATCGAAGACCTGCACCGTATCGAGGTCTCCGAAACCTGGACCATGGTCTCGCACGGTCAGCACGAGCTGCTCCTCGCCTGGCCGAGGTGCTTCGCTGCGAATCGCCACCCCTACTCGGCTCCCCTGCGGTGAGAACTGACAGGCGTTGTCGAGCAGGTTGCGGACCAGCATCAGCATGCGATCCTGGTTCAGCATGACCCGAGGAACCTCCTCCGCGCCGCTGACCACGATCTCGATCGACCTCTCCTCCGTGGCGGGACGTTGCATGAGCACCGCCTCGCGAACGACCTTCCGCAGATCTCCCAGCACGAGCGAGCTTTCCGGGCGGCGGCCGAACTCGAGGAGCTGACCCATCAAATCGGAGAGCCGTTCCACCTGGCGTTGGAGGGCGGCGAGGAACGGCGCCATCGCCGTATCTCCGCGGAACTGCTCGACAAACGCATCCACCGTCGCTGAAAGCGCGAACAGGGGGTTGCGCACCTCGTGGGCCACCGCACCGACCAGCTCGCCCATCGCCGACATCCGTTCACTCTTCTCCAGAGAGCGCTCCAGCTCCACCACGGCGGTGATCTCGCGAGCGATGATCACAACCCGCACCGCATCATCCACGGACGTCGCAGAGCCGACCACCTGCCACCATGCGTCGCCATTGTCGCTCGCGACGATTCTCTCCAGCTGCTCTCCACCGGAGCACACCGCTTCATACAGCTCCTCGACCGCCGACATCAGTACGCTCGAGGGGAGGCTGCTCACCGGACAGCCCACCAGCTGATCGAACCGACGATCGAAGAATCTCCGTGCCGCCTGGTTGAGCCGGACCACGTGACCGCTGTCATCCAGGAGGATGATCATGGCAGCGACCGTGTCAAACGTCGCCTGCCACTCACTGGCCGCTCGTCGGATCGCCTCCTGCAAAGCAGCGTGTGACCGCCGAGCTTGATGCTCTGCCGTCACCTCGCGGCACGTCACGAGCACACTGCCTCCGTGGATCGGAGTCGCGGTGGAGCGAACCTCCAGAATCTTCCCTGAAGCCGAGTGAACGGTCCGCGCCGAAGGTTGGGTCCCGGAGGACGCCTCCGCAAGGTCACAGGCGTCGTCTCCCAGCACCGCCCAGATGGTCTCGGCCGCGAACACCTCCTGAACGGTGAGTCCGAAGACGCCCCTGACGTTGCCGCTCACGACCAGGAACCGGCCCGACAGATCGACCACCAAGACCGCATCCGAGATCGCCGCCAGTGTCTCCCGGTACAGCCGCTCGGACTCTCGAAGCGCCTGCTCCGTTCGCCGCTGCTCGGTCACATCGCGGATGCTGGCTCGCCGTCCGAGCAGCGCACCATCTGCGCTGCGCACCTCCTGGCACACGTGCTCCACCCAGCGGACAGCCCCGTCACGGCGGATGATCCTGTGCATGAGACGACACGGAGGCGCCGAACCGACCTCATCTCGGAGATGCTGCTCGATCCGCGCCCGGTCGACAGGGTCCGTAATCTCGACGAGCAGGTCCGGGTTGGCCACGAACTCCTCCGTGGTGTACCCGGTGATGCGCTCGCACGACGGCGATGTGTAAAACAGCTCGCGGTCCGCCGACAGCCAGTACTCCCAGTCATGGGTGTAATCGGCCACGGTCCGGAAACGCTCCTCACTTTGACGCAGCTCGCTCTGCGCGCGCACCGTCTCGGTGATATCCCGGCAGATCACATACCGGGCGGGCCGTCCACCCCACTCGCCATCTGTGGCGTGGGCCTCGACGGTGAGTCGCGATCCATTGGCGCCGACGAGCCCACCCGTGCCGCGACGGTACCGCGCGGTTCCAGACAGCAGCTCAACCAGACCGTTGTTGGAAACATGGGGATCAACGAGGGTTGTGGCGGGGGCGCCGATCAGACGCTCGCGGCGCTGTCCGCAGCGACGTTCCACGACCTGGTTCACCTCGAGAACGACCCCGTCGTCTCCAACCACCAGGGCGAGGTCATCAATACCACCGAACAGCGCCTCGAGGTTGCGTCGCTGCACCTGGGCAGCCTGCTCCGCGCGCACCCGCGCCACGGCGCCCGAGATCAGTCCCGCCAGCATCTCGAGCCACTCTCGAGTCTCCACGGAGAGGTCGTTGTCGGTTCTCGACGCAACGTTCAAAGCGCCGACCGTGGTCTCGCGGGCCTGGACCGGGATCATGCCAATGGCCTTGAAGCCTTCGGCCCGCCGCACCGCATCGATCTCCATGACATCCTCGTGGCGCGCATAGATCGGTTGCCCGACACGGAGCAATCGGGCTTGCCGAGACTCCGCACTGAACCGGGCGACGGTGCGTACAAAATCCTCCCCGCCGCCCTTGCTGGCCACCAGCACGAGGTCCTCCGACGCCGTATCCACGACGTACACACCGACCGCGTCCACCTCTGGACACTCTTCGACGGCGTCCAGGGCAAGCTCGGCCGCCTCCTCGACCCGCGTCGTCTCGGCAAGAGCGACGGCGAGATCGCGCTGCCGTCGCAGGCGTGCCACACCGTCCCTCCACACGCCGGCAGGGGACGTCCCGTCGACTGAGCGGCCAGGATCCTCGGAGCCTGGCAGTCCGTCTGTCACAACGCCCTGCATCTCGGACATTGCACCGAATCGACAGTCCAGGCTACTGATGACGTGCCATCGCACATACTCGAGACAGTCTATCAGCTTCCCGAACCGGGCTGCGGGCCGGCCCGGGTCGGGCAATCGCAGGACCCGCGTTCCAGCATCGCTCGTCTCAGCTCAGAACGCCCCGCCAGATCAACGGCTGACCCGCCTCAGCCGTCCACCCGCACCCCGACGGCCAGCGAGCCCACTCCGGAGTTCAGCCCGATCACCGGCGAGATGTCCATGACGTACGCGGGCTCGCGACCAAGCCGCTCGGCGAGGCGCGAGGCCCAGGCTCTCGCGGCATCCTCGGCGTGCGCGTGGACAACGGCCAGCTCCCAGATCTCGCGACCGTCAACGAGCTTCTCCACCCGTCTCTCGATCTGCCGCAGCACGCCGCTCTGGCTATACGCCCGGCCGAGGAAGGTGCCTCGGACCGTCGAGATACCCGATCCCGGTCATCACGCCTGCTCCGTCGTCCTCGGGCGAGGAGGCCAGGGTATCAGGGCGCTGGTGCGCTTCGCGTACGCCTCATAACCGGGAATTGATCGCCGAAGCTTGGCTTCGAGCATCGGAACCCCCGAAACGCTGGTCAGCAGCCAGGTGATCAGCAGCGGCGACAGGACCGTCGCCCAACCGTACGGCACCGACAGGGCGATCAGCCACACGCCCCACCACATCACGATCTCACCGAAGTAGTTCGGATGGCGCGAGTAGTACCAGAGGCCGCGATCCATGACCTTCCCGCGGTTCGCCGGGTCCGAGGTGAACCGGTGCAGCTGCCAGTCGGCCACAGACTCGACGACGAAGCCCGCGAGCCAAACAGCACCACCAACGCCGTCCAACCACGTCAGCCCCGTCCCTGACCGGAGGTTGATGAGGATCACCGTCGACGCGATCACGAGCAGGACCGCGCCCTGCAAGAGGAACACCTGCACATAGGCGCGCGGCAGCACCCAGCGGCCCCACTTCTCGCGCCACTCGGCATACCGGAAGTCCTCGTCCTTGCCGAGGCCGCGAACCGCGATGTGAGCTGCGAGGCGGCCGCCCCACAACGTGATGAGCGTGGTGACCAGGACCGTTCGCGCGACCCACCCTGCACCGAGCGGAGCGGAGACCAGCGCCACCAAGATGAAGCCACCGCCCCACGCAACGTCCGCCAGCGAGTTGTCTCGGCGCAGGGACGCGATCACGAAGAACGCGCTCTGGTAGATCAGCACCGCGACGATGATGCGCACCAGCTGATCAACGGTCTCTGGTTCCATATGAACCTCCCGTGTGACTCGACGCCGCCTGCGACATGCCCGACGGCACATGCATGCTCAGCTCACGCAAGGCAACCGCGCGCACCATCGACGCATTCTCAGCGCCCGACATCATACCGGGTCACAATGCCCGAACGTGCCAGCCCTTCATTGGGCCCGCTCTGTTGGCTGATCTGATCATAACGCGTCTCGCTCGACACTCGTCGAGCCCCACCGTCGCCGGCCACCAGAGCCGATCTGCATGCACTCCGCTCGTTTCCCCTGGCCACACGGGGCCGGTCTGGGTACACTCATATCCATCCGATCTTCAGGGAGGTCAGCCCATGTCCCTCACCCCGCACCGAACGGAGGTGCTCATTATCGGAGGAGGGCTCGCAGGACTGGTCGCTGCGCTCGAGCTGCTGGACGCTGGCCGACAGGTCACCATTGTCGACCGCGACCAGCCGGAGCGCCTCGGTGGCCTCGCCAAGGAGTCGTTCGGTGGCATCTTCGTGGTCGGTTCCCGTGAGCAGCGCCGGTTGGGGATCCGTGACACTCCCGAGCTCGCTTTCCGCGACTGGCAGGCCACCGCCGAGTTCGAGGACCACGATCATTGGCCACAGCGCTGGGCCGAGGCGTACGTCCAGCGCTGTCGAGACGACGTCTACCAGTGGATGACGGATCGCGGCGTGCGGTTCTTTCCGGTGGTCCACTGGGTGGAGCGGGGCCTGTACACCCCTGGGAACTCGGTTCCGAGATTTCACATGGTGTGGGGCACTGGGCGCCGGCTGGTCGAGCTCCTCGTGCACCGGCTCGAGAACCATGCCCGACGCGATAGATTGAGCATCCTGTTCGGCCACCGCGTCCAGACCCTGCAGCGGGAAGCCGGCCGGGTCTCCGGGTGCAGCGGCTCAATCGATGCCTCTGGGGCCGAATTCCAGATCGCAGCAGATATGGTGATCGTTGCGGCTGGCGGAATCTGTGGCTCCGACGAGCTGATCCGAAAGCACTGGTACGAACCGTGGGGGGAGGCGCCGAAGGATATCCTCAATGGGGCGCATCGATACGGCCTCGGCGATCTGCACGATGCAGTCCACGACCTCGGCGGCGCCCTCACGAACCTGAACCTCCAGTGGCACTACGCCGCCGGGGTCCGTCACCCCCAACCGAACCGAGACCGGCACGGCTTGAGCCTGGTGCCGCCCAAGTCGGCTCTGTGGGTCAACGCCCGCGGGCGCCGGATTGGCCCGGTTCCGCTCATCACGGCCTACGACACCCGGTTCCTGGTCGAGCAGGTCTGCAAGCAACCGGGACAGTACTCCTGGCAGATCCTCAACTGGCGGATCGCCTGTAAGGAGCTCGCGGTCTCCGGCTCCGACTACAACGACGCGATCCGTGACCGCCGTCCGGTGGCCTTCGTCAAGAACGTGCTTCTCGGTAACCCCCGCTTCGTCCGCCAGATGCTCGATGACTGCGAGGACTTCGTTGCGGCCGACTCCGTGACCGAGCTTGCACGGAAGATGAACGAGCTGACCCGTAGCGGAGACGTCGACGCAGACACCTTGGCCGCGGAGATCCGCGCATGGGATGAGGCGATCGCACGCGGCCCCACGTACCACAATGACGATCAGCTGCGACGCATCGCGCACGCCCGGCGGTACCGCGGTGATCGGGTCCGGACGTGCAAGTTCCAGCCGATCAACGCTCCGAAGGCTCTCCCTCTCATCGCGATCCGCGAGAGGATCCTCGCTCGCAAGAGCCTCGGCGGCATCCAGACCGATCTCGACTCACGTGTCCTCGATGGCACTGGCGAGCCGATCCCTGGTCTCTGGGCGGTCGGTGAAGCGGCGGGGTTCGGTGGCGGCGGCATCCATGGCAAGGCCTCCCTGGAGGGAACGTTCCTCGGCAGCTGCGTGCTCACCGCACGTGCGGCTACACACTCGATCCTGGCAGGTTGACAGCAACCGCGGGGATCCGACGCCGGATCACGCCGCAACGGGTCCCAACGCGGCCGCCGGCCGCAACCAAAGTGATGCTCCGAAGGTGCCGGTCCCGCGCCCGCGTAGCGGTCATCGATTCGTGATTGGGCAGTGGCTCCTCCACCCACCCATCTGCCCTTGCAGCCAGCGC
>CAZEJK010000216.1:0-8668 GCA_964512045.1 uncultured Thermoanaerobaculia bacterium | reverse complement strand
TGCGAGGGAATCTGGGTGGGGGGGAACGAACGGCCAATAGCGATCCGCGTTGGAGGGAGCCAGGTGGTCTCACGGCGCCAGGACGGTCACTCGTCGCTGGTCAACGCCCATCGGAGGCTCGTTGCCATTGCCTTGATCGTGAATGGCTTCTGGATATAGCGCACGCCGGTACCGAGGTTGCTCGTCTCGAGGACTGCATCGGGTGCATAGCCGGACATGAACAGCACGCGGATCCCTGGTTGCATCTGACAGACACGCTCGGCGAGCTCCCGTCCGTTCATGCCCGGCATGACGACATCTGTCAGGAGCAGGTCCACTTCAGTGTCATTGCTCAGCTGCTGCAGGGCCTCTTTTGGGCTCGCGGCGGCGAGCACGTTGTACCCGAGCTTATCCAACATGGACCTCGCGGTGACCAGCAGGCTGGCCTCGTCCTCGACGAGCAGAATGGTCTCTCCGTGGCCTTCCGGCAGGGCCGATGTCGGCTCGAGAGTGTGCTGTCCGACGGCTCCCTGGTAACGGGGGAGGAAGATGTGGAACGTGCTGCCCGCCTGTGGTGTGCTCTCGACCTCGATGAACCCGTCGTTCTGGCGCACGATGCCGTAGACTGTGGACAGCCCGAGGCCGGTCCCTTGACCGGTTGCCTTGGTGGTGAAGAACGGTTCGAAGATATTGGCCAGGACGTCCGGGTCCATCCCGCAGCCGTCATCTCTGACGGTGAGCTCGACATACGAGCTCGGCAGGAGCCCTGCGCGGCCGCCGACCTCCGTCGCCTTACTATCGACATTGCGAGTCTCGATGACAACCGAGCCATGACCCGCGATCGCATCCCGGGCGTTGACGCAGAGGTTCGCGAGGATCTGGTCCACCTGTCCCGGGTCCATCTCCACGGGCCACACATCTGTACCAGGGCGCCAGATGAGATCCACGTTCTCGCCGATCAGGTATCGCAGCATGCTCAGGGTACGTGTCACGGCGTCGTTCAGATCGAGAATCTCGGGAACGATGCTCTGGCGGCGAGCGAACGCGAGCAGCTGGCTGGTGAGCCCGGCGGAGCGCTTCGCGACCTTGATGATCTCCTCGATCTCCTCGTAGCTGGAATGATCCTTGGGTGTTCCCATCAGCAGGAGCTCGGATCGGCTGAGGATCACGGCCAGCATGTTGTTGAAGTCGTGCGCGACGCCGCCAGCGAGCCGTCCCACCGACTCCATCTTCTGCGACTGGTGGAGCTGAGCCTGGAGCTTGTCGTGCTCCTCCTCCGCTCGTTTGCGGTCGGTGATGTCGGTGTGCGTACCGACGAAACGGAGCGGCGTGCCATCATCGGCTCGCTCGACGATCACGCCGCGGCCCATGATCCAGATCCAGCCGCAGTCCTTGGTGCGAAACCGGAACTCGACCACGAAGCGGTCGATCGTGCCCTCGAGATGCCGACGCGCCGCGTCCATCACCCCATCCAGGTCGTCGGGGTGCACGCGCTGCTGAAACTCCACCAGCTGGTGGGGAAACTCGTTGACGGTGTAACCGGCCATCTCGTAGTAGCGGCGGTCAAACCGGACCTTGTTGGTCGTCAGATCCCAGTTCCAGGTGCCGATGTTGGCGGCGAGCAAGATCTTCGACTGTCGATCTTCCCGCTCCCGCAGGGCGCGGAGAGCCCGAGCCCCCTCGGTGACGTCCCTGGCGATGAGCAGCAGGAAACGCCCATCCGGCAGTGTGACCGGTTGCACGGTGATCTCGACGGGTCGGGGGTTCGTCGAGCGCTCGTTGAGGACGGTGTCGATGGTGCAGCTCACGCTGTCCACTACTTCATGTGAGCTGACGAACGGCGCGAGCTGGGCGTATGCTGCATCGGGGAGCAGGTCGGCGATCGGTCGCTGCAGCAGGTCCTGGCGGTCCCGGTCGAGCCAGCCGGAGACGGTGGCGTTGACGTCGACGACCTGACCATCGCCTGCGCGAACTACGAACACAGCCTCCTGAGCGTGGTCCAGGAGCGCTCGAAACCGCTGCAACTCCTGCATGTGCTGTCGCAGCTCGTGCTCTGGTTGTGGCTTCATGTCAGGGCCCTGGTTCGAGCATATCAGAGGCGCTGGCGGGCCGAAAGGCGAGCGGTGCGCGCGGTGTCAGTCACGCCGAGCCCGGGAGTATGGGTGCCGGGCGTTGGGTACGACCCATCCGAAGAGCAGCCCTTCCAGCAGGACGCGGAGACGATCCCGCCTGGTGTAACGGCCGCCGCTTTCCGCCTTTCCGACTGACGTGAACTGGAGCGCCTCGGCGGCTCGCTCAAGGTTCTCGGGGTGCACGCAGATGGTGCGCTCGTTGTACAGAGGGATCACGGGTCCAACGATGAGGCTGCCGAACCGCTCGTTGTGGACGAAGAAGAAGATGCCTTCCGCGCGGAGCACGCTGGACATGACGGCAAGCTCCGCCGAGCTGCGTGGCGCGATCAGCGGGACGATTGTGCGCGGCGAATGAGGAGCGCGACGCGTGTTGCTGCCGATGCGCGCGGCGGGTTGATGCTTTGGTGAGGGCCGAACGTCCTCGAGCCGCGTGCCGCACTTCGGACAGTGGGTGGCATCGGTGGACTCACCGCGGACGCCGAACAGCTCCCCGTCAGGGCACTTGGTGTTTGGACAGCAGCGTGTCATGCCGACTCCTGGTGTAGCAAACGGCGTGCGTGGGCAGTCGGTTCCAACGCGGCCGCGGGCCGGGCCGTTGCGTCGCCGGTTCTGCCATACGGACTCGTTTCGAGTGCACCTCACGCCGCGAACGCATGCACCTCCGCTGGCGTGCGCATCCCCAGCTCCGGCGGCTGCGGAGGAGATCGCCTATGCTGGGAGCGTGCGCACGATCTCGGTCCACTGCCGGCGGTGTCGAACACTCCTGTACCGCTACTTCAAGCGCGGCACCGGAGGGCTGGTGAAGTGCTATGTCGATCGGATCGCCGAGGACCACACTGCAGGCGATCTCTGTTGTCCGAGCTGCGGCGAGCAGTTCGCTCGCGAGCGGATGATCCGTGGCAAGCCGGCGCACAAGATCATCGGCGGCAAGGTGTTCACGCGCGGGATGACGCGGAAGTAGGCCAGACCTCCGTTCAGCGATACCGCCGGCAACTGCGCCCCGTCACTGCGGACGCGGTGAGATCCCCGAGCCCGGGATGCGGGTGCGCCCGGGTCCTGCGCAGCGAGCGGACCCATATTGTGTGATGGGTCGGTGACACCTTTCTGGTGGCGCCGCAAAAGAAGGTGGAGAGGATGCCAGGCGCCCAGTGAAGATGGTGCTGGCATGTCAATGGAGGGCACGCTATGCGATGGGTTCTGATGATCTGTATGACACTGTCGGTGCTGGTCCAGCCGGCGCTGGTGTCGGCGGGCTCGGGCACGACGCACGCCGAGGATCCTGCACAGGCCGACGGCCTGGTGCAGACGAAGGGCGTCTTCGAGCACACGTGGGTGGATCCGAACAGCGACCTCGGGCAGTTCGTGAAGATCGAGCTCGCTCCAGTGGAGTTCCGCTACCGTGACGTGGGCTCCGAGGACCGGGTGATCTCGCAGACGGAGCTGGGCTCTGTCGGAGATCGTGGTCCGTACCCGATGAGCGCTGAGCTTCGCGAGCGGTTCGAGGACATCGTCTCAGAGGCTCTGATCGATGCCGTCGAGCGGAGCGACCGGTTCGAGCGGGTCGACGCGGCCGGGCCGGATACGTTGCTGGTACGCGGCGCCTTCGCCGATATCACCTCGAACCTGCCGCCTCTGGTGGCCGGCTCGTACGACATCTACCTGTCGAGCGCAGGCAGCGCGAAGGTGACGTTCGAGCTGGTTGATGGCGGCTCCGGTGAGGTGCTGGCGCGGCTTTCAGAGGAGGAGCGGATCCAGCCGCCGGGCCGGATGAACGAGGTCAGCACGACGCCTGCGTCGGTTGCCAGTGTGGCGAACGACATGCGCATCTGGGCTGCGGACGTGGCCCGCGATCTGCTGCGGGCAATCAGCCGGCTGGAGCGGTCGGTCTCCTAACGCCAGCCCGGCTCGCCTGCCGCCACGGGTGCGCGCTCCCTCGCGTGGGCCTCGAGCAAGGCTTCGATCTTGCTCGAGTAGCGGCTGCGAGCGGTCTGCGAGGAGGCCGTGGCCCGTGCGCGCTCCAGCCAGCGGCGCCCCCGGTCCTGACGACCCTGCTCGAGGTAGCACGCGCCGAGCAGGAACATGAACTGGTCCTCCCGTCGCTTCTGACGGAGCGCGTACTTGAGGTGTCCGATGGCTTCGGAGATCTCGCCGTTATCGTACGCCTGGAGAGCAAGCTTGTAGCGGTAGTAGGGGTTCTGCATCCGGTGCGTGTGGACCCGCCGCCGGTACTCCGAGGCGCGCTCCTCGTCTCCGGTGGCATCGTAGAAGCGGACCAGATTGCTCATCGCCACCAGCTCCGTGGGCTCGATGGACAACGCCATGCGAAAGGCGGCCTCTGCGTGGGCGAGGTGCCCGTGGCGGAGGTACAGCGAGCCCAGGTTGGTCCACGCCGGAGGGAACTGGGAGTCGGTCTCGACCAGGGCCTGCCGGAACGCGGCGAGGGCCAGCCCCGGCTCGTCAGCCTGCATCGCCTCGACGCCCAGGTTGTTGTGGTAGTGGGCCATCGCGCGACTGTCGGAGATCTCCCGCCGGTCGTAGGTCATCTTGAAGTCGTCGATGTTGAAGTCGACGACCTGTGCGCCGTCCACGCCGAGATCCACCAGCACGTTGACGTGCCGGTTGAGCACGAACAGATCCTCGCGCAGCGACCAGTCGGGTGGGACATCCACCTCCTGAAAGCGAGCGTCGAGACCGACATGGCGGGCCATGGCGATGAACATCGTGGAGAACGACAGGCAGTTGCCCTGCTCCGCGGCGAACGTCTCGGCGGCGGTTCTGGTGCGCTCGTCGTAGGAGAGCTGGAACGCGTTCGAGCTGATGAGCGCGTCCACCAGCTGGTCCAACCGGTGTGCTTCCCGGATACGTGGGTTCACCCACTCGTCGAGGAAGGCGACCATCTCGGGGCTGAGTGCCAGGATGTCGTTCTGGGTCACGACGGTCGCGTCATGCCCGCCGCCGAGCGGTTCTCCGGCCAGGAGCTCCTGCGTGGACGGGGCAAGGGTCCCCTGTGCGACCGCGGGAACGGTCGCGAGGCAGGCCAGCCCAACGGCTACCGGAATCAACGCGGTGGAGACGCGCATCGTCCTGTGATACGCACAACGAAGCGGTAGGGTTGGTTCATCCCCGTTCGCCCACCGTGGCTCCGCTGTCCCGGCCGTCCGCGGCTCGGCGGTGTCGTCAGCCCTGGTTGATGTAGTCGAGCAGCTGCTGGGCGGTGGCGGCCTCGGGATGCTCGGGCGCCATGATGACAAACTGCTGCAGATGCGCCTTGGCCTTATCGGTGGCGCCATTGTTCATGTGGATCAAGCCGAGGTAGTAGTGACAGTTGGCGGCAGAGGGGTCGACCTGCAGGACCTTCTCGAACCGGGTGACCGCGGTGTCCATGTCGCTGGCGTCGTAGGCTTCGAAGGCGAGCGTCAGCAGGCCGTCGCGCGCCGTCTCGGGCTCCACCTTCGCCAGGTCGACGAGCGCGTCCACGATCTTGTCCGCGTCGCCAAGGCCCAACGCTGCGTTGTACTGGATGCGGATCGCCGCCTCGTCGGAAGGATCGGCGTTCAGGATCCGGCGTGCGGCGTCGATCGCCTCCGAGTTCTTGCCGATCTCGAGGCCCGAGGTGGCGGCGCCGAGCAATGCGGGCAGGAGGTTTGGATCGAGCTCCAACGCCTCGGTGAACTTGGCGAACGCGGCCTGGTGATCGCCACTATCGGCCAGGTGCACGCCCTCGTTGTGGATTCGCTTGGCCTCCTCGGCCCGGATCTCGGCGTTCTCCAGATCGAGCAGTGCCTGCTTGGTCTTCTCCTCGTCTCCCAACGCGCGGTACGCCTCCCACCGTATGCGCCACACGGACTCGTCCGTTGCGCCGAGCTCGATGGCCTGCTCCGCTGCCGTCACGGCGTCCTCGAACCGCTCCTGCTGGAGGTAGATCTGGCTCAGCCCTGACCACGCCTGGTGCAGCTCGGAGTCGTGCTCCAGCGCCTCTCGGAACCTGGCCTCCGCGGTCTCGAAGTCGTCGGCGTTGAACGCCGCAACGCCCTGGTTGAAGCTCGTCACCGCCTGGTTCGATGCGGAGGCAACCGGGACATCCACGACCTTCGGTTCGCCCGGCTGGAGCACGAACTCCTGGCGCGCCGTCCCCTCGAGATCCCAGTCCTGCTTGCTCTCGAGAGGGAAGTAGCCATCCTTCTCGAAGCGAAGGGTGTACACCACCCCCAGGTAGTCGAAGTCGATCTTGAAGACGCCCTTGCGGTTGGTGGTGTCGGACTCCTCGAACCTGGAGACCTCATCGCAGGTGGCGGTGACGAGCACGCCTTCGATTGGCTGGCCGTCCGGATCGACCACGGTGCCGACTATGCGGCCGCGGTCGGTTGCGTCGGCAACTCCGGCCGTGGTGAGCACGGCGATCAAGATCCACATGAGAGTGTGCTGTCTTCGTGACATGGTCTGCCCCTTCTGTCGGTCGTTCGCGATCTCAACGATCGGCGTTCGTGGAGAGCGCGGATCGCGTCTTGGCTGGAGCTTTTCCCTGCCGCCCGCGCGCCCCATTTTACCGTGGAACCGGATGGTGGCAACTCGGCGGTCGTGCGACTGCCGCACGTCATGGGCGCCTGGCGTTTCGACCGGTCCCTGCTTCTGGCTGCGCTGGTATACTCCGCGACAGTGGCGGTACTGAGGGTCAATCGAGGTGTCGGGGTGCTCGTGCTGGCGTTGTGGGTTGTCGCTGCGGCGTCGGTTTGGGCTACGGATGGGACGCCGGTGGATCGACGTGGTGGCGTCGACCCGGTTGAGCCATACGACAACTGCACGGTGACGGTGGATGTCTTCGTTCGTGGCGACGACGGAGAGACCATCGCCGGTCTGACGCAGGACGACTTCCGACTCGCGGTCGATGGAAACGACGTGCCGATCACCATCTTCTCCGCGTTCAGCAGTCGTCAGCCCTCGGAAGAAGAGGGCTGGGCCCTCACCCAGGACGGAAGCCCGAGCGATGCGGCCACTCTCCAGGAGAGAGAGGTCCCGTCGTCCCCGACGTACCTGGTGCTGTACATCGATAACCAGAACCTCCGGACTGCCGACAGGAATCGGTTTCTCAGGGTTCTACAGGAGGTTGTTCGGACCGGTGTGGACGGCTCGGTACAGATCATGGTGGCCACCAGCCAGAGCTCGAAGCTGGTGGACATCGTCCAGCCGTTCACCAGTGAGTCGCGCGACGTGGTCCACGCTCTGCGCGGGGTGGGTCTGACATCGACGGAGCTGGAGGAGCGCGACGAGGAGCGACGGGAGATCCGTCACGATATTCACCGGGCGGGAGAGAACCGGCACCACTCACGGTCGTCGCGGCAGCAGGAGCAGTCGGACATCTTCGCCAGCATCCAGGCGTTCAGTGTGAGCGAGGGCGCTGTCCTGGCCGAGTCGCTTAGGGCGATGCGCCAGGTGTTCACGATGCTCTCCGGGCTGTCGGGTCGCAAGCACATCGTGTACGTCTCCAACGGCCTGCCGATGGCGCTCGGCGCCGAGCTCCTGTACCGGTTCGCTGTCCTCAGCGGCGCCTCCCAGAGGGGCTCGCAGGCGTTCTCGCGGTCCCGTGTCCGGCAGTTCGAGGTGGTGGCCGCGGCGGCCAACGCGCAGGGGATCACGATCCACCCGGTGGACGTGACAGGCACCTCGAAGCTCCGGTTCAGCCTCGGCGAGACGGACTCGCGCCGGGCGGCAGCCGCTCAGGTCGTGGCACGTGAGAACCACCAGGCTTCGCTGAAGCTGCTGGCCGACCGGACCGGGGGGCGAGCAGTGGTGAGCACGGACGACTTCGCCTCCGAGCTCCAGCGCATCCGCGCGGCGCTCTCCACGTACTACACGATCGGCTCGACGCTGCAGGCTGCGGGATCCGACACGGTGCATCACGTCGAGGTCAGCTTGAGCAGAGAGCTCGGGGCCGAGGTGAGCTATCAACGGACGTTTGTCAGCAAGAGCCTCTCGACCTGGGTTCAGGAGCGTGTGACCTCGCGGCTGTTCGTCGACTTTGAGGCGAACCCTCTCGGGATCGAGATCGCCAGGCCGTTGCAGCTCAAGGCGACGGGCGAGCGGCGCCAGCTGCTCGTGCCGGTGTCGGTTCCAGTGCCGGCCCTGCGGATGGTGCGGGAGGGTGACGAGTACGTAGGTCGAGCGGAGCACTTCGTGGCGCTGAGGAATCTGACCAGCGGTACGATGGACTCTCAGCGCGAGAAGCACACCTTTCGGGTGCCAGTCGACGAGTACGAGGAGCGTCGCGACGAGACGTTCCCGATTTACCTGCGGTTGCTTGTGGAGCCGGGAGAGAACACGATCGTGGTCGGAGTCCTGGACCCCGTCACCGAGCAGTACGCCATCGACAGCATCGAGACCACCGTCGAGGAGCGGGAGTAGGCTCGCTGCGATCGGTCTGGGTTGTGGCGGCCGGCGTCTCGCCGGCCGGACGGGTGGGAAGGTCTGTGTTCATCAGCCACCCGGTATCGGCCCTGGTCCCCGTCCCGGAAGCCGGCGGTGCTCCGGTCGGCTCGGTCGTCAAGATGGGTCGTCACCCA
>CAZEJK010000215.1:0-8672 GCA_964512045.1 uncultured Thermoanaerobaculia bacterium | reverse complement strand
GAGTCGCCGTTGCGGCTGACCAGCGGGATCGAGGTGCGCGGACCGGCTCCGGTGTTCTCGGCGGATGACTCGCGTGTTCTGTTCACGAGCTACCGGCACGATCCGAAGCGTGGGCAGGTGCCGGAGATCTACGAGGTGCCGGTGCTCGGTGGCCGTGCCCGGCGGGTTCTGACAGACGCCTCCGCCGTATCGCCCGCACCGAATGGCGAGGGAATGGCGATCGCCAGGGTGACTGAGAAGGGCACGTCGATCGTGGTCCGGAGCCCGGCGGGCGCCGAGAAGCGGATCGCGGCGACCGGGTACTGGCCCCGCTGGTCACCCGATGGTCGCTGGATCGCCTACACAACGTCGAACCCAGAAGGTGGCTCGGGACAACTGTGGATCGTGCGCCCCGATGGCCGCGGCCGGCGTCAGCTGACCGATGAGCCGGCTCAGCTCTACGGTCTGACCTGGACAGCAGACTCGCGTTGGGTCGTGTTTGCCAGCGAGCGCGGGAGCGCTGGCGATCTCCATGCCGCCTCGGTGAGGAGGGGCGTCGTTGATCGGATCACCTCGGGACCCGGGGACTGCACCTCGCCAGCGGTATCGCCGGACGGAATCCGGCTGGTGTTCGCGTACACAACGTACTCGAGCACCGTGTATCAGGCGGAGAGTCTCGAAGCACCGCCTCATCGTCTGCTCGGCGGTGAGCCTGTGGCGGATCTTGCACTGTCCTTTGATGGCAGTCGACTGGCGGTTGTGCTCGGGGGCGGCGGCGAGGGTCGGCGCGTTGCTGTAGTCGCGCTGAGCAGCGGCATCCCGGAGACGGTCAGCGGGCTCGATGCCGAGCACGTGCGATGGGCGCCGGATGGCAGATCACTGTACGTCAGTGCGCCGTCGCCGAACGCGAGCACGCAGTGGATCTGGAGAGTTCCCCTCAATGAAGTCCTGCCGACTGCCGTATTGGCTGGTAACGACAGCTGGCAGGAGTGCGACCCGGCGCCGGACGGCCGGCATCTTGCTGCAGTGCGCGCTCTCGAGCGGGGGGCAGAGCTGGTGCTGGTCGACCTCGAGACCGGGGAGATCGATCCGCTGTACCGGGCGCCGATCGTGGCCGATCCCCGCTGGTCGTCGGACGGACGGCGAATCGCGTTCAGCGGCGGCTATCGGCCCGACAACGTGAGTTCGTCTGGGATCTGGGTGATCGAACCTGGGAATGAGCCGAGGCGGGTCAGCCCGGATGGAGCGTGGCCGGCCTGGTTGCAGGACGAGATCGTGTTCGCGAGATCCACCGATCTCACCGGCCTGTGGCGGGTTGGGCTCGACGGCCAGCAGCCGAGGCGGGTGCCGCGACCGATCGAGGACGGGTGGGGGTTCTCGCTCGAAGGGGTCGATGTCGGTCCCGAGGGATCACCGCTGGTGCTCCGGCTCGTGACCGGTTCGACGTCCCTGTACGACCTCCGTTGCTCGCCGTAGGGGTTTTTCAGCTCTTTTCAGGACTCGTCGGGAGCTTCGATCCATCATTGCCCCATGGAAGCGGGTGACTGGTGGAGAGCCTGGAGGCTGGTGCTGATCGCGATCGCCGTGGCGGTGGCTGCGATCGTTGCCGTGCTGATCGGGCGGGGCCCCTCTGCGAGAGAGTGGATGGACGGGGCGGCGGCTTGCGCTCCCTGCCACGGGGGCGATGCTCCGAACGGCCTGTATGCGACCTGGCGTCGCAGCCCGTGGGCGCACCCGGAGGGCGGTCGAACCTGTCAGGACTGCCACTCTCCGGCTGCATCCGCTCCAGAGTGTGGATTCGCCTGGGAGTTGGTCGGAAGCTCAGCTGTTGGTGGTGAGACACGCTCCGCTGCGGACCTGCGCCTGACGGCGCGCCGGGCGGGACGCGAGATCGCAGTGGAGGCCGCGGTGATCAACACGGGGACGGGCCACAGCTTGCCGGGATCCATCCGCCACACCCTGTCGATCGAGGTCGCCCTGGAGGACCGTCACGGCGCCGACGGGGATCGGCCGCTTGAGCCGGCAGCCGTTGGCTCACCTGTCAGCGCCCAGCTGCGTCCGTTCGCCACCTCTGTCAGCACGTTCCAACTCGCGGATCCCGAGCGGGACGCTCGACAGGTCGTGGCCTCACTGTGGCTCGAGCCCGTAACCGGCCTCGCCAGGGCGAGTGGACGCCGACACCTTGGAACCGAGGTCGTGGAGGTCATGCCGTGAGATGTATGCCGACGGACTCTACTGTCGTCCTGTGTGCGGTGCTCGTCCAGATCGCGCTCGCCTCGCCGTTCTCAGCTGAGCCACTGACGTTTCAGGGCATTCTGGCCGATGGCGGCGTGCCGATGACCGGCACGTACGATCTGCGGTTCAGCCTTTGGGACGACCCGCACGCCGGGACCCAGATCGGAGCCGATGTGGTGCTCGAGGATCGCTCCATCACGGATGGGCTCATCAGTGCGAGGCTCGACTTCGCAGCTCCGCCGGGTGGAACGTCCCGCTGGCTGGAGGTGGCGTTCCGGGCCCACGACTCGGTTGGAGCGTTCACCGTCGTTGGCGATCGGCGCGCGCTGACCCCGCTGCCACTGGCGATCAGCGCCACGCGCGCAGGCTCGACGAACCTGGCGGACGACGCCGTCACGCTGGATGGGGAGACCGGCGACCACTACCTGAGCTGGGAGAACCTCACCGGAGTGCCGGCGGACCTTGCCGATGGCGACGACGACGCGGTCGGCGGGCTCAGCTGTGCCGACGGTCAGGTCGCGAAGATCGGAGCGGGCGGGGAGTGGATCTGCGCCGATGACCTTGGACAGGTGTACGCCCGTACGTGGGTGGTGGGCCCGGTCGGCAGTCCGGCCGAGAACGGCGCCGCATTGCTGGCAGCAGTCGCTGCGGTTCCAGCTCCTGCTGGTGCGAGCGGGGCCCAGCTCGTGAAGGTCGAGCCCGGGCGGTACGATCTCGGCACCTCGAGCCTGGTGTTGCCGTCGTGGGTGAGCCTGGAAGGCTCCGGTCGGCAGACGACGGTGATCACGTCGACTGTGTGCATCTCTACTCCAGCCGCTATGCTTTCTGGGGTAGTTGAGCTTGCAGATGACAGCGAGATCCGTGGTTTCACCATCGAGAACCTGTGCTCGACAACGACGGACGATGCCATCGGTCTGCTGATCGAGGGCGATCGGTCGCGAGCGACCGACCTCAAGGTCAGGGTCGCGGGAACATCGTGGTACACGTACGGCATTCTTGGCGACGGTAGCCACATCGAGCTGCGCGACATTGACGTGACGGCCGCCAACGGCATCTCGCAAAGCAGCAGTATCTGTCTGGACGGCACCTCGGCCGTCCTGATTGGGGTCGTTGCGGAAGGTCACGGCTCATCGCTGCCAGTCATTGCTGGCGATCTCTCAGGTCTCGAGTCCGTGCGGATCCGTGACAGCGTCTTCCGTGCCAACGGCACGGGCCCGGCACATGCGCTCTACTTGCCTCAAACCTCGCTGCTGAATGGCGTGACGGTTGTGGCTCGGTCGACGGTCGCGGGCTCGGCCGCAGCCATCGACGCGTGGCTCCGTCCGGGAGGTTGGATCATGATCGATGGCGCGTCTATCGAGTCCGACGAGCACGGTATTCGTCTCTTCAACTCAGTCGTCGCCACGCCAGCACCAGGCGTCGTGATCACGAACACCTACATCAAGGCGCCCTCCACCGCGATCTCCATCGACAGCGGGACTGGAGCGGCGTCGGTCTCGGTCACGGTCCACGGCAGCCAGATCCACGGGGGTGGGTCGTCGATCACCAGTAGCACCACACCGGTCACCGCGACGTTGAGCCAGCTCTCCGGCGGTCCGGTGTCCGGCGCGCCGGTGCAGTGTGCCGGGGTGTGGGACGAGGGCTTCACGTTCGCGGCGTCCGGATGCCCGTGAGGAGGAGGGAGTGATGCGGATACCAAGGGAGTCGATGAGAGCGTGGCTCGGCGTGCTGCTCATGGCGGTCAGCGGCGGCACAGCGATCGCCTTGCCCCCAACACCGCCGTCCACGCTCAGCTACCAGGCGCGCGTGATCGTCGACGGAGAGCCGGCGGAAGGTATCTTCGATCTCGAGGCGGCACGCTACGACAGCTCGAGCGGTTGCTGCCAGGTGGGTTCGACCGTAACGTTGACCGGCGTCGAGATCATCGACGGGCTGCTCTCGGTGGAGCTCGATTTCGGGCTGACAGCCAACGATCCGGGACGCTGGCTCGAGCTCCGGTTGCGGCCCAGCGGCTCGGGCAGCTCCACCGCGTTGGAGCCTCGGCATGAGCTGACGTCGGCGCCGATCGCCATCCACGCCTGGCACGCCCTCGAGGCGGACACGAGCCTGGATGCGCTGCTGCTCAATGGCAACCCGGCCTCGTACTATCAGGCGTGGAGCCACCATACCGGTGTTCCGGGCGATATCGCCGACGGCGACGACGACGCTCTCGCGGTGTTGGGGTGCGCATCGGGCGAGGTCGCCGTCTGGACGTCGGGTGGCTGGACCTGCGGCGAGGACGCAGGCCTCCGCCACGCAACGACGCACGTCGTCAACGCGACCGGCTCGCCGACGGAGAACGGCAGCGCGCTGTTGGCCGCGCTCGCGGCGATCCCGACGCCCACAGTCGCCGCCGAGGCACAGCTCCTCAAGCTCGGTCCGGGGCACTACGACCTCGACGGCCAGGCGCTGGTCATGAAGCCGTGGGTCGATGTTGAGGGCTCGGGCCAGAGGATCACGGTGATCGCCTCCGATGTCTGCCTGACGACAGCCCCAGCGACGATCGTTCTCGCCGACGACTGTGAGCTCCGTCAGCTTTCGGTCGAGAACACATGTGCCTTGAACGCTTCTGGCATCGATGGCCTTGCCGATCGGGTCCGGATCTCGGACGTCACAGCCCGGGCCACGAGCTCGGGAGGCACCGCCTACGGGATGGGGCTGATGGGCGAGCACCCCGTGCTGCAGAGGGTCACTGCGACCGCCGAAGGCGGTCTGACCTACAACTGCGGGCTGTCCGTGATCTCAGAGGCCGGGGGCGTGATCCGGGACGTCACGGCGGAAGGCCGTGGTGGGATGTACGCAGGAGGGGTCTACGCGTACGACTTCGAGCGAGTCGAGAGAATCGAGGGGAGCGCGTTTGACGGATCCAGCACCACGTACGGTGTCGAGCTCCGTGATCCTCGGTTTGCTCGGGTGGTTCGTGCGGTCGCCGACTCCTCGGCGGGCACCGTGGTGGCGCTCTGGCTGTCCGTGATCGGTCGGGATGTGGGCCCGTTACAGCAGGTCGTGGCCGATGGCGCGACAGCGATCAGGGTTGCAGTGCAGCACTTCAGGCAGATCGTGCTTTCGGACGTGGAGCTCACCGGGTCTATTGGGATCTACGGCGAGACCGGAGGGTGGGGGGATGGAACACTGACGGTGCACGACTCGACGATCTCGGGAAGCACCAACACGATCTCGAGCGGAGACGTCACGATCTTCGTCGCGGGCTCGAGGATGCTCGGTGGTCCCGTGGCCGGTCCCGCGACCTGTGCGGCGATCACCGATGAGAGCAACGGGTTCTACGCGTCGACGTGTCCGCCGTAACCGGAGGCAACAATGACAGGACCACGTCAGGTACTCGCCCTGGTCGCCGTCGCTCTGCTCGGCACGGCTGTCGGTGCTCAGCAGCCGACCGCGTTCACATACCAGGGCCGACTCGCCTCGGGTGGCGACCCGGTCACCGGAACGATCGATCTCCGAGCCGCCTTGTTCGACGCGGAGCAGCTCGGGAACCAGGTTGGATCGACGGTGACCGTGGCCGGGGTTGCCGTGAGCGATGGCCGGTTTGCCGTGGATCTCGACTTCGGGCCGGTGTTCACAGGTGCGGCGGTGTGGCTCGAGCTGGCGGTCCGCCCTGACGGCGGGGGCGCCTATACGACGCTGGAGCCCAGGAACGAGCTGAGACGTGCTCCATACGCAGCCCACTCGCACGAGGCCATGAGTGCGGATCTGGCCATCGAGACACTGCTGGTTGGTGGTCTGAACGCGGGGGACCTGCTCGAGTGGGATCAGCTCACTGGCGTGCCGGGGAGCTTGAGCGACGGGGATGCCGACACAGCGTCCGCGCTCGGCTGCGCCGAGGGGGAGCTGGCGCGCTGGAGTGGCAGCGGCTGGGGGTGTGATGCCGACGCCGGTGTGACCTTTGCGCGGACGGCCGTGGTTGGGCCGGTGGGCGACCCGATTGCCAACGGTACGGCGTTGCTCAGCGCACTGGCGGCGATGCCCACCCTCACGGACCCGCAGGATGCGTGGCGCCTCAAAGTCGAGCCCGGTCGGTACGACCTCGGGGTCCAGGGCCTGGTGATGCGCCCGTTCATCGACATCGTTGGCTCAGGACGGACATCGACGGTGATTGCGTCGAGCGTGTGCGACAGCACCTCGGAGTGGCCCCCCGCCGGCGTGGTGTCTGCAGTCGCCGACACGACCGAGCTGCGGGCGTTGACCGTCGAAAGCTCCTGTTCTTCGCTCGTCGGGACCGCGAAGGGGGTCGCGGTCTCGGTCGGAGGAGACGACGTCCGGCTCACCGATGTTCTGCTGAGAAGCTCTGGCTCGTGTGTGGCAAACGATGGTCTGGTCACGACAGGTGACCGGACCCGGCTCCGCGATGTCAGGGCGGTCGCGTCTGGGGCGTCGGGCGTGAACTGCGGCATGGAGATCCAGGGGAGCTTCACGATGATCGATCGGAGCGCTGCAGAGGGTCGCGGTGGGACGGTCACGATTGGCGCGGCGTTCCTCGGTCCGGGTACCACGGCTCTACGCTCGCGGTTCGAGGCGGCCGACGTGAGCTCGACCGGTGATGGGTTGCAGATCTTCGCGCCCGCGACACTTGCCGGAATCGGCGTATCGGACTGTCGGGCGTTTGCTACTGGCAGCGCCTCTGCTGAGGTGACCGGCGTGTACGCCCGCACCAGTGGAACCGACATCCGACTTCAGCGGGTGGTGGCGAACGGCGACGACTTCGGTGTGGTCGTTGAGGACGATATGCTCGATGGCGCGCATGTCGTCCTTGACGACGTGCATGTCAGCTCGGATGGCTGGGGAGTGCAAACAGTCGGCGATGCGGACCTGCGAGTGTGGATCCAAGGTGCCCTGATCGCCGGAGGCACCACGTCCATCGGTGATGCCACCGGCAGCTCGGTAACGGTTCATCTCGCGGGAACCGCCCTTGAAGGATCCACCAGCCTGTCGGCGACCTCCACGTGCGCCGCCGTCACCGACGCCACACCGACGTTCTACGCGACGACGTGCCCGTAGCAGTGGCGTCCAGGCCGGCTTACCAGCTCCTTCCGGTCATGCGGGCGAGGACGGTCAAGAACTCGTTGACAGGGACGTTGATGTGCTCGACCACGCGTCCGTAGAGCATGGCGGTGGGGACGTCCTCGCGGCCGAGCTCGGTGCGGACGACCTCGATCTGCCACAGGATGATGCGCTCGAGGCGGTTCAGGCCATCGCGCACATCCGGGAGCCGGTCGAGGTCATCGGGTCTCGGCATGATGGTCATGCGATCGGCTACGGGAGCGTCCCGAAGTAGCCCTGCCGCGTGTGCGCGACGTACCCGTCGACCGTGACCTCGATCGATCGCCAGCGGCGCTGTCCAACCCCGGAGGTGTCGAACGAGATCAGGAACCGCGACGACAGCTCCTCCCGCAGCTCGCGTACCGCCTTCGGCATCTCGCGTACCTCGGGAACACGACGGTACGAACCGCCACTGCCCTCGGCGATCAGCTTGAGAACCTCCTCGTAGCTGGGGCCGGTGGAGAACTGCGGAGCCGGAGGAGGCTCGACGCCCATGACGTAAATCGGAGTCCGCAGCTGACGGACCAGCTCGAGCGCCTCCTCGCGGGAGAGCCGTGAGGCGTTGTCGACGCCGTCGGTCATGAACACGGCGGCCTGGCGAGGCCAGCGGGCTTCAGCCACGACGTCGGGGATTCGCGTCAGCATGTCGTACAGGGCGGTGGTTGCCCACGGTCGGATCGAGTCGAGGATCCGGGGCAGAAGGTACCATCCGGTCCCGAATGGGAACCTCTCGAGCACGCGCTTGTGGCCGAACGTCCACAGCGCGACCTCGTCACGCGGGCGGCGCTGCTCGAGGAACGTGTCGATCAGCCGGCGGCATGCGCGGAACTTGCGACCGTCCATGGAGCCGGACGTGTCCAGGACGAAGCCGAGGCTCAACGGCAGTCCGGACTCCGGGGCCAGGTCCTGTATCGGTACCTTGATGCCGTCGATGTACAGGTGGAACTTCCGTGGCGGCACGTTGTCGACGACACGCCCGGAGGCTGTGCGGACCGTCACCGGAACCACCACTGCCTCCACCTGAACATTGGCGCTGAACTGGGCGTGCACAGGAGCCAGAGCCAGTATGGCGATGGTGGCGATTGCGGCGACGACACCGACACCTACGGTGAGTCTGGCACTCATCGTTCCTCCTCACCGAGCAGCGCCCGCCGCGCATCCCGGCCGGTGGCATCCGTGAATCGATCTCCGAGGCTCTGCACCGGCCCAGTGGACTCATCCAGGTAGACGCGTTCGATCCGATGTGCCGGCAGAAACACGGTGGAAGGACCCACCTCGACCGCTGGCTGGCCTCCGCGGGCGTGCTGCCGGAGCCAGTCCTCAGCCGACTCCAGGGCGAGTCCGCGCACCACCAGACCTAG
>CAZEJK010000214.1:0-8710 GCA_964512045.1 uncultured Thermoanaerobaculia bacterium | reverse complement strand
CAGCCGGATCGCCGTCACCTCGTTCGGCGCCACGACCGATTCCGGCGTGCTACCGGCCGACGAGAGCGACATCATGCCCAAGCTCTCCCTCGCGTACCACCCCGCCGGCGACTTCCTCTGGTACGGCCTGGTGTCGCGGGGCTACCGCGTGGGCGGGGCCAACACCACGGCGGTCCTGGCGGGTCCCGACGTGGACGTCCCCCTGACCTTCGAGACGGACAACCTGTGGAACTACGAGACCGGGGTCAAGAAGGCGTGGCGCGACGGCTCGGTGATCACGGACCTGACGCTTTTCTACCTGGACTGGTCCGACATCCAGCTCGAGGGCTCGTTCGCCGAGCCGACCGCGCCGGCAGGCCTGATCTCCGCCGTGCTCAACACCGGCAAGGCCCACAGCCTCGGAGTTGAGGCCTTCCTCTCGGCGCGGCTCGCCAAGGGGCTGACCCTGAACGCCAACGCGGCCTGGATCGAGGCCGAGCTGGACGAGGACTCACGGCCGATCCAGAACCCCGAGACCGGCGCGATCATCGTCGTGCCGGAGGGCAGCCGGATGCCGGGCACTCCGGAGTGGAATGTGGCACTCAACCTGCAGTACTACTTCGACGTGCCCAAGCTCGGGTTCCCGTTCGTGGAGGCGGGGTACGTCTACAAGGGATCGGTCATCGACCAGTTTACGACCCAGCAGACGGTTCCGAGCTGGGAGCTGGTGGACCTCCGGATCGGCACCACCGTAGCCCGGCAGACCCAGGTCTCGTTGGCGGTGTCGAACCTGCTCGACGACCGGCAGCCGATGGCCCGCTACCCGGCAGTCCGCGGAACGTTCGTCCCGCAGATCACCCCGGAGATGTTCTACATCACGCCGCCCCGGACCGTCAGCCTGACGGTGCAGACCAGGTTCTGAGGCCGACGGGCCGGGCCCTGCAACCGCCACTCCTCCGCCTCCAGGCGGGGAAGGGAGAAGCACCGCGTGACGAAAGAGCCTGAAAGCGCCCGCCGCGAGGCGGTCACGAAAACGGTGGGCGGCATCACCTTCGACGACCCGTACGCCTGGCTGCAGAGCGACAGCGAGGAGGCCCTCGCCTGGCAGTGGCGCCAGGACCAGCTCGCGCAGGACGACGCCCGCTCCTGGCACGGCTTCGAGCCGCTGCGCCGCGCCATCCGCGCGCAGCTCGGGCCCCGTCTCGAGATGTACGCCCGCCCGCGGGTTCGCGGGGGGCGCTTCTTCCGCCTGCGGACCAACGAGGCGGGGACCGGCGCGACCTTGACCGTCGCCGACGGGGTCTGGGGCGAGGAACGGCTGCTGCTCGACTCGGCGACCCTCGACGAGGATGAGGAACGCGCCACCAACATCCTGTTCATGGAGCCCTCTCCGGACGGCGCGAGGGTGGCGGTGGGCCTCGCGGTCGCGGGCCAACCGGTCGGCGACTGGCGCATCGTGGATGTGGTTACCGGCCGCCTCCTGGACGAGCGTGCCGCGGACGTCCACCTGATGAACTGCGCGCAGCCGGGCTGGTTGCCGGACGCGAGCGGTTTCTGGATCAACGACCGCACCGCAGAGAGTCGGCACCGGATACGGTTCATCGCGCTCGACGGAGCCGCCGGACAGCCGGAGCGGGTACTCTCCGATGCCGAGATCCCGCCGTTGGTGCCGGGGCTAAGCGTTCAGGTCTCGCCCGGCGGCCGATACGCCGTGATCGTCACCGAGCCGCACCAGCGGTGCACGTTGCACATCCTCGACCTCACGACCGGCGACTGGCGACGGTTCCTGCCCGAGGGCTTCGACGGCGAGTGCCACGGCGGGTGGCTGGACGACGACACCTATGTCGCGGTCACCACCCACGACACCGACCGGGGGCGCGTGGTGGCGATCCCCGTCGCCTCCTCGGCCGACCCGACAACCTGGCGCGAGCTGGTACCCGAGGCCGAGGCCGTCATCCGCGCGGTTACCGTGATCCGCGGCCGCGTCGTGACGGCGGAGATGGTGGACGTCTCCCTCCGGATCCGCGTGTTCGGCCCGGAGGGGACACCGGAGAGCGAGGTGCCGCTCGAGCCGTTCGGTATGTCCCACCTGATCCTCGTCCCCCGCCGCATCGAGGCGACCGAGGAGCTGGTGTTCCCGTACGCGTCGTTCGTCCAGAGGACCAGCTGGCTCCACTACGACCTCGAGACCGGCCGGCTGTCGACCGTCGGGACCCCCGGCGAGAAGCTTGACGGAATCGAGGTCGTCCAGCGGTTCGCGTCCACCGAGGATGGGACGTCCGTCCCCTACTTCATGATCCACCGCACTGACGTCGACCTGACGACGACGAAGCCCACGCTGATCAACGCCTACGGAGGCTTCAACGCCGCGTGGCTTCCGTTCCCCCTCGAGCACGCCGTTCCGTTCATCGAGGCCGGCGGGGTGTGGGTGCACGCCAACCTCCGCGGCGGAGGCGAGTACGGCCGGCGCTGGCACGAGGCAGGTAAGCTGGACAGGATCCAGACGAGCTTCGACGACCTGTACGCCGTCGCCGAGGACCTCATCGCCGCCGGCATCACGACCTCCGATGAGCTCGCGTTCCAGGGCCACAGCCACGGCGGGCTGCTGGCCGGGGTAGCGATCGTCCAGCGGCCGGACCTGTGGAAGGTGGTGTGCCCCACCTCGCCCCTGCTCGACATGATGGAGCCGGTGGCGCCGGGGCCGGCGGCCTCGTCCATCCAGACCTACTACCTGCAGCACTACGGCGATCCTGCGGACCCGCAGGTCGCCCCGCGGATCCTCACGTACTCGCCGTACCACTCCGTCCGCGACGACGTGGCCTACCCCGCGGTGTATCAGGTGTTCGGCGAGAACGACCTCGCGTGCGCCCCGTTCCACGGCCGGAAGTTCACCGCCCGCCTCCAAGCCGCCACGTCCTCCGGTCTGCCGGTCCGGCTCCGGGTGTGGCGCAACGTCGGCCACGGCGCCCTCGACCTCGACACCGCCGCCGAGCAGAGCGCGGAGTGGCTCGGGTTCGTGATGCAGCATCTGGGGATGGCGCCCGAGTGGACGTCGACCTCTGCACCTACGCTCGCGGGAGGAGACCCGAAATGACCGAGATCCTGTACCTGTCACGCCAAGACGTCGAGGCGGTCGGCCTCGACATGACCACGATCATCGAGGCGCTCGACCAGATGTTCCTGGAGAAGGGCCACGGTCGGGTCGAGATGCCGCCCAAGCCCGGGATCCACCCGCGGCCCGACGCCTTCATCCACGCCATGCCGGCCTACATCCCGAAGCTCGAGGCGGCCGGCATCAAGTGGGTCTCCGGCTACCCGCAGAACCAGGCCCGGGGCCTGCCCTACATCACCGGTCTGCTGATCCTCAACGACGCCGACACTGGTATCCCCATCGCCGTGATGGACTGCGCGTGGATCACCGGGATGCGCACCGCCGCCGCCACCGCGGTGGCCGCCAAGCACCTGGCCCGCTCCGACAGCACCTCGGCCGGGATCCTCGCCTGCGGGGTGCAGGGCCGTACCAACCTGGAGGCGCTGGCGTGCGTGCGCGAGCTGTCGCTCGTGCGGGCCTTCGACGTCGTCCGGGACGTCGCCGAGCGTTTCGCGGACGAGATGGGCTCGATGCTCGGTCTCGACGTCGAGGTGGTCGACACGCCCCGCGCGGCTGTCGAGGAGATGGACCTGGTGGTCACCAGCGGCCCGATCCTCAAGGAGCCGGACCCGCCGATCGAGGCCGGCTGGTTCAAGCCGGGCGGGTTCGCGAGCCTGGTGGACTTCGACTCGTACTGGCAGGCGGGCGCCCTCGCCGAGGCGGACAAGATCGCCACCGACGACGTGCCGCAGATGGACTACTACCGTCGCGTCGGGTACTTCCGGCACACCCCACAGCCGTACGCCGACCTCGGCGAGATCGTCGCCGGCTTGAAGCCCGGCCGGGAGCGCGACGACGAGCGGATCCTCGCCGTCAACCTCGGGATCGCGCTCGACGACATGGCCGTCGCACCGATCATCGTCGAGCGCGCCGTCGAGCGTGGCCTCGGAACCCGGCTGCCGTTGTGATGCTCAGGCGGCGTCGGAGCGGTTCGACCCGGTGGGTCGGGGCGCGACCGACTGTTCCGACCGGGAGCGGTGGGGCCGCCCGCGGTGGAGGGCGTCTCCGGTGATGTTGCGCGGCGCCCTGCTCGTCCTCACCGCGCCGACGATGTGGTGGCTCAGCGGTGCGCTAGCCAAGGTCCTGCTGGTGCTCAACGGCAGTGCGCCGAGCCGCGTCACGGAGACGACCGTCGGGCTCGATCCGGCGCCGCGGCCGGGGAGGATGCGCAATGGCAAAATCTGAACGGGCTCGGCAGCTACTCGACCGACTCCTCGTATGGGACAACCACGCCTGCATGCCGCTGCGCCCGGACGACGAGACGTTTCTTCCGCAGCTCGAGCGGTACCGCACGGTGGGCGTGAACGCGGTGATGCTCAACGTCGGCTTCGGAGACCAGGACGTTGCCGCGCACGTTCGGATGCTCGCCCACTTCCGCGACTGGCTGGCGCGCCATGCCGACCGCTTCGTGATCATCCGGGGCGCCGCCGACCTGGAACGCGCACGCGCCGAAGGCAAGCTCGCCGTCGGCTTCGACATCGAGGGCGCCGGCGCGGTCGACGATCAGCTCAGCCTGGTGCGGCTGTACGCCGACCTCGGGGTGCGCTGGATGCTGATCGCCTACAACCGCACCAACCGTGCGGGCGGCGGCTGCCAGGACGAGGACCTGGGGCTGACCGACTTCGGCCGTAGGCTCCTGGACGCGATGGCCGAGGTCGGGATGGTGGCGTGCTGCTCGCACACCGGCCACCGCACCGCGCGGGAGGTGATCGACGCCTCCCCCAACCCGGTGATCTTCTCCCACTCCAACGCGAGCGCCGTGTGGCAGCACCCGCGCAACCTCCCGGACGACCTGATCCGCGCCTGCGCTGCGCGTGGCGGCGTGGTCGGGATCAACGGCATCGGCTCGTTTCTCGGCGCCAACGACGCCTCCAGCGCCACCTATGTGCGCCACGTCGATCACGTAGCACAGCTCGTCGGGACCGAGCATGTCGGTCTCGGCCTTGACCATGTCTTCGACCGCCAGGAGCTCGACGACTACGTTACCTCCAATCCAGCTACCTTTCCTCCCGAGCTCGGGTACCGTGCCGGCATCCGGATGGTGGAGCCGGAGCAGCTTCCCGAGATCGTGGACGGCCTGCTGGAGCTCGGGTACGTCGAACCGGACCTCGAGAAGATCCTCGGCGGCAACTGGCTGCGAATCGCCAGGGAGGTGTGGAGGGAGACCGTTCATCCATGAGGTCGCGGGTACAAGCTCACGGTCCAAAGGTCCGTCGGGCCGAGGTGTCGCACCGCGCCCGGAGGCTCCCACGTCAGGACGGAAAGGTGGAGGAATGAAGGAGGTTTCAGCTCAGGCGTGTTGTCCGGCGCTTTCGCGAAGGGGACAACGGCTGGTATCCAGCCCTCCGGCCGAGGAGTATCTGCGCGAGCACTTCGCCAGGTTCGAGGCCCCGTACGATCCCGTCGTGCGTCCGAACGGCTACATTCCACTCTGCATCGCCGAGAACAAGCTCGTCGCGGACCTCCTGCTCCCGAGAATGGGCACGTGTCGTAACGTGTCGGCCTCGTCGCTGGCCTACGACAACTGGACCGGATCTCGCGCCTTCCGGGAGCAGCTCGCGCGGTTCCTGAGCCGCAGCGTGCTCGGTCGGAGCATCCGACCCGAGCACGTCGCGGTCCTGGCGGGCGCGGGCAGTGCGCTGGAGATCCTCTTCTACGTCATCGCCGACCCCGGCGACGGCGTGTTGGTGCCGACACCGAGCTACGCCGGGTTCTGGCTGGATCTGGAGATCCGCAACGAGCTCAAGGTGATCCCCGTCCACGCAACGAGCGAGGACGGCTTCCGGCTCACCCCCGAGCTCCTCAACCAGGCGCTGGCACGGGCCGACCGCCCGGTGCGCGCGATCATCTTCACCTCGCCGGACAACCCGATGGGTCGCGTGTACTCGGCGGCCGAGGTGGCGGCGGTCCTCGACTGGGCCGAGCATGCGGGCGTTCACGTGGTGGCCGACGAGATCTACGCGCTCTCGGTGTTCGGAGAGGTCGAGTTCACAAGCTGCGCCAGCGTCCGTCGCTCCCTCGGCGATTCCATCCATCTGGTCTGGGGCTTCTCCAAGGACTTCGCTGCCAGCGGCCTGCGCTGCGGCGTGGTCGTCACCGAAAACATGGAAGTGATGCAGGGAATCGAAGCGCTGGCGTACTGGGCCTGCTGCTCGGGCGACACCCAGCACGTCCTGCGCGGCCTGATCTCGGACGACGCCTGGGTCGCGCGGTACCTCGAGCTGATGCAGGGTCGCCTCGGCGCGTCCTTCCGGCAGGTCACCACGGCACTCGACGAGGAGAGGATCCCGTTTCTCCCGTCCTCGGCCGGCTTCTTTCTCCTGTGCGATCTGCGGCCGTTTCTGCAGGAGAGGACCTGGGAGGCCGAGCGCCAGCTCTGGCGGCACATTCTGGATCACACCAACGTTAGCCTGACCCCTGGCCAGGCCTGTCATCTCTCGGAGCCCGGCTTCATGCGCCTCTGCTTCGCGGGCGTGCCTGGTGACACCGCCGTCCACGGGGTGCACGCCCTCGGCCGCGCCTTGCGGAACGAATCGGTGCTCGACGCTCTGTGAGTCGACGTCGACCGAGAGGGTCGCCGTATCGCTCGTCGTCAGTCGATGACCAAAATCTCCGGCGGATGGGCGACCATCTCCAAGAAACGAATCAGCGCATCGGGAGCGATCCCGGATGTGGCGGTGTTCTCCAGCGGATGCAGGTTGACCCGCTCGCGGATCATGAGAGCCCTGTCGACGACCACTCTCACCACTCGATCGTGATCGTTGACCACCGCGAAGGGCGTGACGGCGCCGGCGACGACACCGAGGCGCCGGTCCAGCCGCTCCACACTGGCCAACGACAGCCCGCTGGTGCCGAGGAGGCTGGCAAGGCGCTTGAGATCGATCTCCCGCTCCGCCGGCGTCACCACCAGCCACATGAGGCCCTTCTTGTTGCGTAGGAACAGGTTCTTGACGTGACCGCCGGGCGGCTCGCCGACCACCGTCTTGGAGTGCCCAGCACGACCTCGGAACATACTTAGAACCCCACCGTGAACCCATCAAACCCACAGCGGCCAGGGGAGGGTGCGGCGGAGCCGAGGAGAAGCCCATGCCCAAGCGCACCCTCCCCTGGCCACTGTGGGGTTCGCGGCCTCGTGGGTGGGCCAAAAAGCCACGGGCAGCGCGTGTGCTGGCGGATCTCGCCCGGGTGATACTCCCTTCTGGTCAAGGTGGCGGAGGATGCGGTCGACAGCAAAAGGATCGATGATAACAGCGATCGCCTTCATCTCGGCGCGGCACTCAGACAGGAGAGGGTCGACCTCGTAGATGCGGCGGATCAGCTGCACCCACGCCCGACGTTGCGCGCGCCGCTCGGCTCGAGGGTTGGGACAGGCTTCGCAGCGGGGTCGATGGTACCGCGACTGAAGCAGCAACGGCGCATGTTCGAGAAGCTGCTCAGCCAGCCAATCCCCAAAGTCCGCCGATGGGCCCAACGCTGGGTCAAGATCACCGACGCCGATATCGAACGCGAGATGCGGGAGGACGCGGAGGATCGTCTCCGAAGATGGGGATCATTCGCACCCTGTGGCGGCGTGTGATGCGTCGATCGGGCGCCAACGTCCTCTGCGCCCGCGCACCTGTTGGTTCGCTCACACTGCAACGCGGGCGTGTCGCCGAAGGCAATTGGACGGTCTCTGGAGGAACCGATGGGAGGAGTGATCACACCAGTACCTCGGACCGCCGCTGCGGGTGAGCACGAGCTTGCGAACCTCATCTCGACGAAGGGGTCGCACAGCCTGCTGTCATTCCACTCCGTCCGCGCCGGCCGGACCGAGATCGACGCGGTAATCGTCGATCGGGCTCGTGGCTGGATCTATGTTGTGGAGGTCAAGAACTGGGGGCCGGAGTGGCACCCGGCCGACGACAAGCACTGGGTCAACGACCGCGAGAAGATCGGCGGAACAGCGCCATCCGAGTAGGTCTTCAGCGCGGTGTACGCACTCAAGGAGAAGCTGGAGGGGCACCCGGAGCTGTGCAACACCAGCGGGGAGTACGCCGCCAAGGTTCGGTTTGCCATCCATCCCGTGCTCGCCTTCTCACGGATGCTCCGGTCGGCGATGGAGCGCTACGCCAACCTCACGTTTCACTCGCTTGCGCTGTTCGCGGAGGATCTGGATTCTGACCGGATCCAGCCCCAGGAGCTCGACGAGATTCCGGCGAGGCGATCGGACTCGCGCCTCCGATGGCAGACCCCGATGGACGACGACACCGTGGAGGCGCTGCGAAACGTGATCACCGGCGTCGTCCGGGCAGATGCCGACCAGCAGGAGCTGGTCAACTACCCCTACCCCGACACGTACCTTTCCGTCGTCGGGCACGCGGGCACGGGGAAGTCCGTAATGCTCGCCCAGAGGGCTACGCGGATCGCATCCCAGGAACCCGACTGGAGGGTCCTCCTGCTGTGCAGCAACATGCTCATGGGG
Organism: uncultured Thermoanaerobaculia bacterium; assembly: GCA_964512045.1. Taxonomy (GTDB): domain Bacteria; phylum Acidobacteriota; class Thermoanaerobaculia; order Thermoanaerobaculales; family Sulfomarinibacteraceae; genus CAZEJK01. The sequence continues at coordinate 119 of CAZEJK010000214.1, read as the reverse complement.
CACTACCTCGCGTTGTACCTCGCGTTGGAGCTTGCAGCAGCCGCGCGGCCCGCTGTGTGGCCGGCGGCACCATCGGCATGGCCAAGGGGTGAGCATGCTCAAGGAGGAGACGCCCATGC
>CAZEJK010000213.1:0-8723 GCA_964512045.1 uncultured Thermoanaerobaculia bacterium | reverse complement strand
GCGCTAGAAGAACCGCCCCAAGTAGAGGTACCACGCATCCTCGCCGGCGCTGGTGCGGCCGTACGCGACGTACACCGGGCCGAGAAGGGTATCCGCTCCCACGAACACACTCCCGGCCAGGTCCGCGTCGTCGAACGAGACGCGAGACGCCTGCTCCCACAGCCCCCCCACTTCCAGCGAGCCGCCGACGTAGAGATCGACCAGGCCGTCGTCCTCGGCGAGCACCCTCCGGAACCACGCCATTCCAGCCATACCGCCGTACTGACCGCGCACCGAGTGCTCAGCGGTGCCGGAGAGGTTGAACAGGCCGCCCAGCTCGAGCTGGTCGTACACCGGCAGGCGAGTGCCCAGCGCAGTGCCGCCTGTCGCCCAGAACACGCCGGTGTTCGGCCCCGCCGAGATCGCCCCGCCCACGTCCAGCTCGAGCCGGTCGTAGACATCGTCCGCGCCGAAGCCGCTTCGCGACAGGAAAAGGTGGACGTTCCCCCAGTAGCCTTCCTTGGGGAAGTTCGGATCGTCGAGCTGATCGATCTGGAGCAGAAACCGGTAGCCACCCCAGGTGAACTCCAGCTCCTCGGGCAGCTCCTCCGGGCCACGATGGCGGTCGCCGTCGCCGGCGCCCCACATGACACCGGCACGGAGCTCGCCGAACCTGCCGAGCGCCAGTCCGAGGTCCACGCCACCACGTGCCAGTCGGTAGCGGTAGGTCCCGGTCAGCCCGTTCGGGAACACCGCCTCCTCCGTATCCAGCGTGGACTCCAGCCACGGCGCGATGAACGGAACACCCGAACGGTTGAGCGGCTGGTAGAGCTCCGCGAAGACCGCCGGATCCTCGCCGAGCTGGAGTGCGACCTTGCCCTCTCCTCGCAGCCGGTTCAGCCCCGTCATCGTCAGGACCGCTCCGAGGTTGAAGGTGCCCTCGCCCTCGAAGTCCGAGCTGAGGTTCAGTCCGAAGCGCAGGTAGTTCGGACCCCAGGGCTTGTCGCGCGCATCGATCACCACCGTATACCCTTCCGGGCCGGGCATGAGCCGGAAGCCCACCCGCTCGTAGTCCCCCATACGGTAGAGCCGTTCCAGGTCGCGGCCGATCGCCTCCACGTCAAGTGGATCCCCCGGGCGGATCCGGACCTCGTCCACGATCCGCTGCGGATCCGCAGTCTTCGACATGGACAGCTGAACCCCTGTCACCGTTCCCTTGACGGTCCTGTCGATCCGCAGCTCCTCGAGGTACCTCTGCCACCGCTGCTCATCCACTCCATAGGCTCCAAGCACCGCCGCCAGGTCGCCGGCCGCCTGCACCCCGGGCGGTACCATCTCTGCGATGCGGTCGAAGTCCGTCGAACGGAAGTCGTCCAGATCCGGCCGGATGACCACGTCGGCATCGCGGACCTGCCGGCGAACGTTGTCGCGCAGCGTGGTCACGACGATCTGCCCCAGAACACCCGCCAAGGATGACAGCCGTTCCCTGGGAACCGCATCCATCCCGACGTCCACCGCGATCACCACGTCGGCGCCCATGGCGCGGACGACGTCCACCGGCAGGTTCCGGACGATGCCGCCGTCCACGAGCACACGTCCATCCTCACGCACCGGCGCAAACGCGCCCGGCACCGACATGCTCGCGCGCAGCGCAGTGGCGAGGTCACCATCTGCCAGCACGACCATCTCGCCGCTCTCCAGATCGGCGGCCACTGCGCGGAACGGGATCGGCAGCTCGTCGAACGACTCGAGCCCCGCAGTGTGGGCCGTCAGCCTCGCGAGCAGGAAGTCGAGCTTCTGGCCGGTGACCAAACCAGTCGGCAGCCGAAACCTCCCCGCGCGGAAACCGACCTCGAACCGCGTCAGGTACTGAAGATCATCGACCTTGCGCCGGAACGGCAGGTGACGTCTCGGTGGACGGTCGTCAAGGAGATCGATCCAGTCGATCTCCTCGAGCAGCTGATCCATCTCGGCCGGTGGGACTCCAGCAGCGTAGAGCCCTCCGACGACGGCCCCCATGCTGGTTCCGGCGATGCAGTGCACCGGCACGCGCAGCTCCTCGAGCACCTGCAGCACGCCCACGTGCGCTGCACCCTTGGCTCCACCTCCACTGAGGACGAGACCGATGCGCAGGTCACCAGCCACCTCCTGCCCGGCCTCGCTCGCGCCCGCAGCAGCCGCACAGCACAGCGTTGCAGCGATGCAGCCCGCGATCGCAATCGAAGCACCCTTGGCATGGATCATCTGCTCTCCTCGCCTTGCACCGCCATGGTACCGGACCTCGGGCCTCGACAACCCCTCAGGATGACAGATGCCCCTGCCCGTCGTCTGCACCTGCACGGTGCAGTACAATCCTGTTGTGGCTCATGACGACTCGGCTCCAGAGAGCATCGCCCCACTCAACAGCTGGGAGCTTTCCAAGCAGCTGCTGCTCAAGGACCGCGCTCTGGCCGGTGCCGCTGAGGGCATCACCATCGCCGACGCCCGTCTCCCGGAACGCCCGCTGATCTACGTCAACGATGGGTTCGAACGGCTCACCGGCTACCGAGCCGAGGACATCCTCGGCACGAACTGCCGGTTCCTCCAGGGCGAGGCGACGGACCCCGCCACGACAGAGGAGATCCGTCAGGCTCTGCGAGCAGAGAGGCCCTGCACGGTCGAGATCCTGAACTACCGCCGCGACGGCAGCCAGTTCTGGAACCGCCTCTCGATCACGCCGGTTCGCGACGAGTCGGGCACCGTCACCCACTTCATCGGCATCCAGTCGGATATCACATCTCGCCGCCGAGCCGAGGACTCGTTGCGAGCCGTCTCCAACGAGCTCGCGCAGGCGAATGAGAAGATGCAGCACGATCTCAACGTTGCGGCTCGCATTCAGCGCTCGCTCCTGCCGACCGAGATCCCGGAGATTCCCGGAGTGACCGTGCACTGGCGGTTCCTGCCGTGCGAGGAGCTGGCCGGTGACACGCTCGGGGTCATTCCGATCGGGGGTGATCGCCTCGCTGTGTTCGTCATCGACGTCAGTGGTCATGGCGTACCAGCGGCCCTGCTGTCGGTGACCTTGACCCACTGGCTCTCCGGCGGGCCGAGCGGCTCGCGGCTGCTCCGCAGTGACGGCTCCGTGCGCCCTCCGTCAGCGGTCCTCGACGAGCTCAATGCGCAGTTTCCGATGGACCCCAGCACCGCACAGTACTTCACGATGTTCTACGCGACCATCGATCTGGCGAGCGGCGAGCTCGTCTACGCCTCGGCAGGACACCCGCCGGCGCTGCACATCACGGACACCGGGGATGTGGAGCGACTGGGGGCGACAGGCGTTCCGGTCGGTGTTGTCAGTACGAAATCGTACGAACAGCGTCGCCACTGGCTCGGTCCACGCGATCGACTGTACGTGTACACAGATGGGCTGATCGAAGCAGAGCGCGCTCCAGGTCAGCAGATCGGCGTCGAGGGTGTCGAGGAGCATGCGCTGGCTGCGATGTCACGACCACTGGACCGGGCCGTGATCGAGATCATGGAGGCATGCTCTGGTCCGGGAGGGCCAACCGAGCCTGCAGACGATCTGACGTTGCTGGCCATCGAGAGGTCTTGAATCCGGACAGCTCGTCTGAAACCCAGACCACATGATCCACAGAGGCCCGGGATCTTCGGGCCCACAATCGGCACACGCCATGCATCCGGACGTGTCGATGTCGGAAGTGACCTCACCCGTTAGGAGCACCGAGCCGAGGATCTCCGGCGCGACGGAGGCGGCGAGGCTCAGGCTGTACCGAGAGATCGTGTCAACGCTCGACGCGACGATCCTTGCCGATGCACTCTCGGTCCTGGAGGTCACCGACCCAGGGGGAGCCCTCACCTTCGTCGTCGCCACGGCACGAGCCCGAGACCTTCTCGCCGGCGTCACCGTCCGCTGGGGCCAGGGCATCGCCGGCCACTGCGCAGAGCGAGGGCGCCCAGTGATCTGCAACGACGTACGCCACAGCACCGGGTTCTTGGATCTTGCGGACAGGCTGTTCCACTTTCGCACCGAGTCCGTCCTGTGCAGCCCCGTTGCCCGCGACGGCACCGTGGTCGGAGTCGTGGAGGTCGTCAACCGCCTCGATGGCGACGGGTTCGGCAGCGCACAGTTGGAGCAGGTCGCGGTGCTGACTCGACGCATGGGCCGCTGCTGGAGTGACGATCCCGCTGCATGTCGCGCTCTGTTCGATGCGGCCGTCCTGCACTGCCGACAGTTCATGGACATCGCTGGCATCTCGTTGCTCGCCTCGTCCGATCCCGGTGCCGCCCTGACGTTCCGCCACTCCCTCACAACCATGGAGACCGGGTTGGTAGGATGCCGCCTCGGTCGCGGCCAAGGCATCGCCGGTTGGGCCTGTCAGAACGGTGAAGCCGTGCTCGCGCCGGACGTGCGCCAGGATGAACGGTTCTACCGAGGTGTGGATACGGTCAGTAGCTTCACCTCGCGCTCGGTGATCGCCGTGCCGTTCGGATGCGGTGGCCAGATACGTGGCGTGCTCGAGCTGATCAACTCCCATCTCAGCGAGCCGTTCGGGATCTCCGAGCTGGCGACTGCGCGCGAGCTGGTTCGCCGGCTCGAGCAGGACCTGGAGCTGTTGGCCAGAGACTGAGCTTGCGGTCGGCCGTGCGGTCGGTGTACAACCGCGTCCGGACCGAGGAGGACACGATGCGGCAAGCGACCGAGATCAAGCGCGGCGATACTCTCGAGCTGGATGGTGCTCCCTGGCAGGTCACGGACGTCTCATCGCAGACACCGTCCGCCCGGGGCTCGAGCCTGTTGGTCAAGATCAAGGTCCGCAACCTGATGACCGGCCAGGTGCTCGCCAAGACACTGCGCGGCGGAGATACGGTCGAGGACGCTGACTGCGAGAAGCGGTCGATCCAGTTCCTCTACTCCCAGGGGGAGGCCTATGCCTTCATGGATCTGGAGTCGTTCGACCAGTTCGAGCTTCCTTCCGAGCAGCTCGGTGACGCCGCCGGCTACCTGACCGAAGGGCTCGAGATGCGTTCCCTGCTGTACAACGGTGAGGTCATCACCGTCGAGCTGCCAACGACGGTGGAGCTGGAGGTCACCGACACCGCTCCCGCCATCAAGGGCGCCACCGCCCAGGCTCAGCTCAAGCCCGCCACCCTCGAGACCGGCATCGAGGTGCAGGTCCCGCCGTACATCACGGCAGGAGAGCGCGTGAAGATCGACACCCGCGACGGACGCTTCGTGGAGCGCGTCAAGGAGTAGTGGTGCCACCCGCCGTCGCCGTTAACGGCAGGGGCGGGCCCGGTCGCGGGAAGAAGTACGTCCGGCACACCTCCGGGCGATCGTACGGTCGCATGCCGGAATGATAGCGCCGATCGCAGCCGTTCGGAGCGAAGCCCTGGTTGCGGCGTGCGGCGTCAGTCGTCGAGCATCGGAACTCGGAGCTTCTGACCGACCTTGATCAGGTTGGGATCGTCGAGGATGTCCCGGTTTGCCTCGAAGATCCGGGTGTACAGGCTCGCCTTGCCGTAGAACCGCTGCGCAATCGCACCGAGGGTATCGCCTGGAGCCACCTCGTAGATCCGCTCGGTCTGGGCCGCTGGACCGCTCTCAGCTACCGGAGCCACCGACTCCGCTCCGCCTACCGGCTCTTCTGCAACCGCAGCCTCGCTCTCCGGTGACTCCACGCGGATCAGGTTGAAGGTGTTCTCCGGCTCGATGAGACTGAGAAACTCGTCCATCACCTGAGACTTGCGTTCCATCGATGTCGCAGCTCCGTGGAGTGTGACGACCTTGCCATCCACGGTGGCCCGAAGGTCCTCCACGCCGGTTCGTCCACGCACCGCCTCGACTGCCTCCTGCACCTTTTCCTCAAACGACTTTCCAAACAAGCCCATGATCCTTCCTTTCTGAGCTCTATGCGCTCGCCATCGGATCCTGCTGCATCACGGTTCCTGGCGGAAACCTCCGCGAGCTGGATCTTCACCAACACAGACAGCTGACAAGCCGAGCGAGCACGCTCGGGCCTTCGAGCAGGCTCGTCAATGGTATCGACTCATCCGGCTGGTGTGCTTGCTCCAGCTCGCCGGGTCCCCAGATGTAGGATCGTACACCGATTCTGGCGAGCTGTCCCCCATCGGTAGCAAACGGCGCACCACGGTACGGCCCCTCCGTGCCAATCGCTTCGAGGGCCTCCACCAGCGGGCCTTCGACCGGCGACGACATCCCGGGCGTCATCACGACGTCGCGGAATGAGACCGTCGCTCCTGGCGACTGCGCAACGGCCTGGTTCACGGCGGTCTGCAGTCCTGCCAGCATCTCCTCCGGATCGTCGTCCGGCACACAGCGGAACCCGAGGTCCAGATCACACTCCTCCGCAATCATGTTGATCGCGGTCCCACCACGGATCTGTCCCATGTTGAGGGCAGCGAACGGGTACTCCGGAAACAGCTCCACATCGTGTGGGCGCACGCGCTCACGCCACCCATCGGCGACGGCTCGGAGCGCCGCGATGACGTCGGCCATGACCGCAATGGCGTTCACACCCGTGTCGGGCCGGCTCGAGTGGCCGCCGTGCCCACGCACATGCACGGTGCACCGAACGTGACCCTTGTGGGCCACGAACAGCCTCCAGGATGTGGGCTCTCCGATCACCGCGTGTGTCGGTAGCGGCACCCGGACCAGCTCGGCCAGCCGCGGCACGAGCCGTCCCGAGCCAGTGCAGCCGAGCTCCTCGTCGCAGGTGAACACACACACCACCGGACGACGCAGCCGGTCCACGTCGATGGCGCCAGCCATGGTCACGCACTGGGCCAAGAACCCTTTCATATCGGCAACCCCTCGCCCGACGGCCCGGTCGCCCACAAGACGGAGCTGCAACGGATCGCCGGTCCAACCGGGTTGACCGGACCACGGCACCACGTCGATGTGCCCGGAGAGCATCAGCCCTTCCGGCTCCGGTGGACCGACCCACGCGAGGACACTGGCCTTGGCCACACCGTCCACGGTCTCTCGGCGCACCCGCACGTGCCATCCCGCAGCGTCCATACGATCGGCGAGGTCCTCCGCCGCCGCCTGGTTGCTCTGAGAGGAGACCGTGTCGTGCGCGACAAGGTCTCGGCATACCTGCCATGTCGGCTCCTGCTGAATCTCCATCAGGTTCATCGCGTCACCTCCTGGCAGCACCCGTCGTCTCCGCGGTGCCGCGCCGGGCCGGCGCGATCATGCGAGGCGACGGTCGAGCACCACAAAGCTATGCGGCAGCGGGCTCTTCTCCTCCGCTGGCCGATCCTCACGTTCGACCTCCTGCCACTCGGACCGATCCCACGGTGGAAACCGGGTGTCGCCCGTGACATCCGCATGCACCTCGGTCAGGTAGATCCTGTCAGCCCACTGCAGACCTTCTCGATACACCGAGCTGCCTCCGGAAAGGAAGACCTCGTCGTCGCCGGCCCGACGAGCCAGCTCGATCGCCGCCTCGAGGCCGTGCGCCACCTCGACGCCCTCCGCCGTCCACGAGGGATCTCGGGTCACGACCACCGTCGTCCTCCCAGGCAGCGGACGACCGATCGATGCAAACGTCCTCCGCCCCATCACCAGATGGTGTCCCATGGTCAGCCGCTTGAACCTCTTGAGATCGGCCGACAGCCGCCATGGCAGGTCTCCGTCCCGACCGATCACCCCGTTCGAGGCGACAGCGACGATGATCGACACCCTCACACCGCCACCTTCGCCCGGATGTGCGGATGCGGGTCGTACCCGGAAAGCGTGAAGTCCTCCCAGGTGAACCCCTCCAGAGATCTGATGTCCGGGTTCAGCGTCATCGTCGGCAATGGTCGTGGCTGCCGGGACAGCTGCTGCTGCGCCTGGTCGATGTGGTTCGAGTACAGGTGCGCGTCGCCGAAGGTGTGCACAAACTCACCAGGCGCCAGCTCACACACCTGGGCGAGCATCATGGTCAACAGAGCATACGAGGCGATGTTGAACGGCACCCCCAGAAACACGTCAGCGGAGCGCTGGTACATCTGACACGACAGCCGGCCACGGGCGACGTACAGCTGGAACAGCAGATGACACGGGGGCAGGCGCATCTCCTCCAGCTGCCCCACGTTCCAGGCGGACACCACCAACCGGCGGGAGCTCGGGTTGCGCCGAATCTCGTCCACCACCCACCGAATCTGGTCGATGGTCTCGCCGTCCGGCGCCGGCCACGACCGCCACTGCGCGCCGTACACAGGTCCGAGGTCTCCGTCGGCGTTCGCCCACTCGTCCCAGATCGTGACGCCATGATCGTTGAGCCAGGCGATGTTCGTGTCGCCACGCAGAAACCACAGCAGCTCGTGGACAATCGACCGCAGATGCAGCCTCTTGGTCGTCAGCAACGGAAAGCCGCGCGACAGGTCGAAGCGCATCTGGTGACCGAACACGCTCAGCGTTCCCGTGCCGGTCCGGTCGTCCTTGGCAACCCCTTCGCGCAGGATGCGGCGCATCAGATTCAGGTATGGCTCCATCGTGAGCAAAAGAGTATGTGAGAGTGGAGATCGACGCAACAGGGTCGCTCGACCTGGCTTCCCGGGAAGGTCGCCTGGCAGGTCCGCGGCGTTGGGGACCGGGCCGATGCCGGGCTTGCCACGGCGTAGCCGTGGTGGGTGGGTGGAGGGAAGCGAAGTCGGGTGGCTTCGTTGGGTGGTTGGTGAAGGAACGGCGAGAGAGCCTCGTCCACCGCCCACGTCGTCATCTCGACCGTCTCGAC
>CAZEJK010000212.1:0-8819 GCA_964512045.1 uncultured Thermoanaerobaculia bacterium | reverse complement strand
GTGCCGGTCCCGCGCCCGCGTAGGTGTAAGGTATTAGCGCTTAGGTATTAGCTCCCCCGCCCAGCCATCTGCCCTTGCAGCGAGCGTTCCCCGCACCCGTCGATGCCTGAAGCTCCCAGAGCATGCATTGGGGCGGGCGGGCGGCATTAAGAATTCAAAATTAAGAACTTAGAACTCAACCCAGACGCTTTGCTTCGTATTTTCGAAGATACGGAGTTTTGAGCCGCTAACGACGTTCCTTCAGCCGCCCGATCAGCCCACCGGCCAGAACGATGTCCACCTGCCGTGGCGACAGGTCGTGGTGGAGGTCGAACCGAGCGTCTGTCTCCCCGATCCGACAGTGGACGGTCGAGCCGTTGCGGAGATCCTCTCTGAGGCTGGAGAAGCTCAGCCTCACGCCCGGATCGAGCGCTTCCCGGTCTTCTGGTTCGGTGAACGTCAGCGGGACGACGCCGAAGTTGGCGAGATTCTGCCAGTGGATCCGGGCGAAGCTGACTGCGATCACGACGCGAAGACCGAGGTAGCGTGGCGCCAGTGCGGCGTGCTCGCGGCTCGAGCCCTGCCCGTAGTTGCGTCCGGCTACGATGACGTGGCCGCCGTCCTCGCGGACCTCGGTGGCTCGGTCGGGGTAGCTTTCGTCCACGAGGTCGAACACGAATCGACTGATCTGTGGGATGTTGCTGCGGAACGGAAGCACTCGCGAGCCCGCAGGCATGATCTCGTCGGTGGAGATGTCGTTTCCGACCTTGAGCAGCACAGGGAGCTCGAGGGTGCCAGGAAGCGGGTCGAAGTCGGGGAGGCTGGCGATGTTCGGCCCTTTACGGAGCTCGATCTCGCGGGCGGCTTCCGGCGGCGGAGGCTCGACAAGCGAGCCGGTCACGAGGATCGGGCTCTCCGGCTCGATGACCTTCGGCGGATCGCCGTCGAGCGATCGCGGATCGGTGATCGCCCCTGCCAGGGCAGAAGCGGTTGCGGTTTCCGGGCTGACGAGACAGACCTTGTCCTCCCTGGTTCCGGACCGCCCCGGGAAGTTTCGGGGAACCGTGCGCAGGGAGATCGTGTCGGTGGCAGGGGCCTGTCCCATGCCGATGCAGCCATTGCACCCCGCCTGGTGGAGGCGTGCACCGGCTGCCACGAGGGAGGCGAGGTGCCCATCGCGGGTGAGGTTGAGCAGGATCTGACGCGACGTGGGGTTCACGTCGAAGCTGACCTCGGGATGGATGGTGCGGCCCTTGACCATCTCGGCGGGCACAGCAAAGTCCCGGTAACCCGGGTTCGCGGAGGAGCCAAGGTACGCCTGGCCGATCTTCGTGCCGGCCACTTCATGTACCGGTCGGACGTTGCCCGGACTGGAGGGCATCGCGATCAGGGGCTCGAGCTCGCTCAGGTTGACGGTCTCTTCGCGGTCCCATGGGCATCCTTCGTCTGCACGGAGCTCGGTGAAGTCGTCCTCGCGTCCTTGCGAGCGCAGGAACGATCGGACGGACGCGTCGGCCGGGAACACGGTGCTGGTGGCGCCGAGCTCGGTTCCCATGTTCGCGATCACGTGGCGATCCATGGTGGACAACGACTGTAGCCCAGGACCGGTGTACTCCAGTACCGTGCCGACGCCTCCGTCGACGTCGTGGCGTCGCAGCAGCTCGAGGATCACGTCCTTGGCGCTGACCCATGGGGGGAGCTCACCCTCGAGCACGATGCGCCAGACCTGGGGCATCTTGAAATGAAACGGCTCGCCGGCCATGGCGGCGGCGACCTCGATGCCGCCCGCGCCGATGGCCAGCATGCCGATCGCTCCCGCAGAGGGCGTGTGGCTGTCGGAACCAAGCAGTGTGCGTCCCGGCCGTCCGAACCGCTCCTGATGGACCGGGTGGCTGACACCCGTCCCAGGCCGGCTGTACCAGATTCCGAACCGCTCGCAAGCGGTCTTCAGGAAGAGGTGGTCGTCTGCGTTCTTGAAGTCCTCCTGGATGAGGTTGTGGTCCACATACTGGACTGAGAGCTCTGTTTGGACACGGTCGATTCCCATTGCCTCCAGCTCGAGCATCACCATCGTGCCGGTGGCGTCCTGGGTCAGGGTCTGGTCGATGCGAAGAGCGATCTCCTCGCCGGGTTGCATGCGGCCTTCAACGAGGTGCGACTCGATCAGCTTGTGGGTCACGCTGGATGACATGCTCACGCTTCCTCTCACGTACGGATTCCATCGTTTGGGGGCCGCCACCGGAGGTGGAACAGACACCTCACATGGCCGGCCCGCGCTTGCTTGTCATGTTCGTGTGGAATGCGCATGGCGAGGTATCCCGCGCTTCCCGAGATCGTCCTGGGGGGATTCCGGATCGGTGGAGCACCGAGCCGGAGCTTCGGAGGCGACCCGATGGCAGGAGAAGTGAGCCCGAGGTCATGCTGGACGGGAACGCAGGGAGAGCGGAGGTGTTGCCGGATGCCACCGTCCCAACCCGACAGATCTCGACACGGAGGATGACATGCAGGATCGTGAAAAGCTCATCGTGGGGCTGATCGTAACTGCCGCGATGGCCATTGGGCTCGCAGCCGAAGCCGAAGATACGACGGTCTTCTTTGACCAGAACGAGCTGGCGGAGGCGTGGGTCAGCGTCGATCTGGCACGGCACCGCACGGATGATCCCTACGCACCGTTCTTGGTGGTCGTGAGGTGCCGGGGTGGCGAGCCGGCCGAGCTGGATCGCACCTCGTTCCGGATGCTGGCCGCAGATGGAAGTGTCGAGAAGCTTCCAACCGTGGAGGAGCTTCGCGAGTCGTACCAGAAGGTCAGCTTCGACATGTCGATGGTGCGGTTCTTCGGGATCCCGATCGGGACTCGGCTGGATATGGACCGGATCATCCCGAGCAACTTCTTCCCCGCGGTCGGAGCGGGCGCCGGAGTGCGAGTCGATGACATTGCGATTCCGAACGGCTACTGGATGGTTGACCTGCTGTACTTTTCTTGGCCGCACGGACTCCAGGTCGGACAGCCGGCGGTGCTCGAGATCGAGGCCGAGGAGTGGGAGACGCCGCTGCGCGTGAAGATCGAGCTGTAGCTGTCCGTGCCACGGGTCATGCCGCTTGCGAATCAGGTGTGCTTTCTGCGTGCTGTGTCAACAGGCGGCGGATCGGCTACGATATGCCGCGTGCAGCTCCCAGGCGATCTGACCCGTCTTTCGCTGGTGTCGCCAGACCAGCGCGGGACCTCGCGGTCGACCGAGGAGCTCGTGATCGACCGCGGCGCCTTCGGATCCGGCGAGCACGAGACGACGTGGAGCTGCCTGAGGGTGCTCGAGGAGATGGACCTGACCACGGCGAAGAACGTACTGGATCTCGGTAGCGGTACCGGGATCCTGGCGATTGCAGCCCTGCGTCTCGGAGCTGGCTGGGCGGTGTGCGTCGATCCTGATCCGGGTGCTGTTGCTTGCGCGCAGAGAAACGCTGCGCTCAACGGGCTTTCCGAGTGCATTGCGCATGTGCACGGGACCCTTGCAGCGGTGGCGGAACGACCGTTCGATCTCGCAGTGGCCAACCTCTACGGCGAGGTGCTGTGTGACGAGGCGGAGGCGCTGGTCGCCCGGGTGGCTCGCGACGGTTGGCTGCTGCTCTCGGGCATTCTCTGGCAAGATCAGTTCGCTGTGGAGCAACGGTATCGAGGCCTCGGGTGCGACATCCAGCGCACCTGGATGCTCGAGGAGTACTGCTCGTTGCTGCTGAGGAAGCTCTCAGCGTCGTAGCGCCGGCAGGTATGCTGCGGGATCGACGGGCACACCGTTGATCCGCACCTCGTAGTGCACGTGGGGTCCGGTTGCGTTACCGCTGCGCCCGACAGTACCGATCACCTGACCGGCGCGAACGCGTTGACCTTCTCGAACAACGAACCGCCGCAGATGCGCATAGCGTGTTTGCACGCCGTCTGCGTGGTCGAGCACGAGCAGGCGGCCGTACCTCGGTCTTCGAACCGCGCTCCGGACGCTGCCGTCGGCGGTTGCCACCACGGGCGTACCGAGCGGCGCGGCGAGATCGATTCCGAGGTGCGGACGTGCTGTGCCAGGCCGGAAGTGATCGGTGACCAGGCCCACCGCGCCCTCGAGAGGCCAGATGCTCGGGATCGGGGTGTGCCGAGGGGGTGCGGCGGTGCGGCAGCCTGAGAGCTGCGTCAACGCGGCACAGGCCACGCAGCACACCAACAGCACGAGGACGTGGTGGCAGCGCCTGTGCGTGGGCTCCATGCGGACAGCGGCTGCCTCGGCTCGCCTCGCGACGTTCTGCTCGCTAGCCCCGGGTTGCTGCCGCAAACCGATCGGCGACGTTGCCCCAGCTCACCAGATGCTCCATGACGGCTGTGGTGAACTCTGCGCGGCGGTTCTGGTACTTCAGGTAGTAGGCGTGCTCCCAGACGTCGATGACGAAGATTGGGACCCAGCCGGTCAGTAGCTGATTCTGGTGCTTCTCGATCTGGAGGACGGCCAGACCGCAGCTCACGGGGTCCACGGCCAGGACGCCCCAGCCGGAGCCCTCCACGGCGTTGGTGGCCGCCTGCATCTCCTGATCGAACGTCTCGAAGCTACCGAAGTAGCGATCGATTGCGGTTGCGAGGTCCCCGGTCGGCCGTCCCCCGCCGTTCGGCTTGAGGTTGGTCCAGAAGATGGAGTGGAGTGTGTGTCCACCCCCGTGGAAGGCGATCTCTCGATCGATGTGCTTGATGGAGCCGTAGTCTCCCGCCTTGCGGGCGGCTTGCAGCTTGCCCAGAGCGGCGTTCAGCCCGTTGACGTAGCCCTGGTGGTGCTTGCTGTGATGGAGCTCGAGGGTCTGGGCGTCATAGTACGGTTCGAGTGCATCGTAGGCGTATGGAAGGGACGGAAGCTCGTGCTGCATTAGCAGACTCCTTTCATCTCTGCTCACGCGGTCCGGTCGCGCTGAGAGGAGAGCTCGTCTTTCGAGACTACCCGTGCTCGGCCGCGGGTGTCAATGAGAGGCTCGAGCGTCGGGGCACATCCTGGCCGGAGTCAGCCGGAGCCGTTTGCCACCTCGCTGAAGAACGCGGCGGTGTCGGCGCGTGTCGTCCCATCCGGCGTGCGGCACTGAGTGGGCCGGGCCGAGCTCTGATCGTGTCCACCAAGCTGGAAGCTCCTGTACACCTGGAACGGGGTGTGCCCGGCCCGATAGATGAGGGAGACGGTTTCGACCGTCCACTCCAGCGGTTGCCAGCTGGCCTGAAGTCGACTCAGGCGACGGTGGAGCTTCGCTTGACCGCTGACCTGGCCGACGCTGAGGTGCGGTGTGAAGCCGCTGGAGAAGCGTGCCGTGTCGTCGCAGCCTGGGAACCGCCTGTGCAACCGCCGATGAAGCTCGAGGAGCGGGCCGGTCGGCTCGGGCTCGAGCCACATGGTGAACCTCGCGTGGCGGTGGTAGAAGAACCGAAAGCGATCCAGGGTCACGGTGAATGGTTCGATCGTACTGACGGCTTCGTGCAGCCGGGGCTCCGCGCGGTGGAGCTGAGCCCACGGCCAGAACGGGTAGAGGAGCGTGATGTGCGGCATCCAACGCCCGATATTGCGATCGTGGCGTTCGCGAATCGCCTGGATCGAGGCCCACAGCGGCTCCGGAGGAATCAGTACCACCGCCGTGATGTGTGTGTTCAGTCCGCCTTGGAGATCTGGCATCGTGTTGTGGGCCGTGGGCCGTTGTCCTCCCGATTTCCGCGGCCATTCTCGCACGGGTTGCAGCTCCTGTCAGGCGGAGTGCCCCGAGAGACACGCCAAGAGCTCTGCGGGCGCCGTGCGAGGCGCTCGTTACCGTGCCAATCAGCTGACGGTGCGGCTCAGGACATAGAGCGCGATGCCACAGGCAACGGCCGCGTTCAACGAGGTCTTGATGCCGCGCATCGGGATGTCAAGGTGAACGTGCGCCGCGTCGAGGACCGGGCTCGAGACGCCGGCAACCTCATTGCCCACCACCAGAACAAGGGGTGGCTGCAGCGCTCGGGAGCCGAGCTTGACGGACCGCGCAGTGGTTTCCAAGGCTGCCACGGTGTACCCCCGTGCGGCCGCAGTCCGGACCACCTCGACGGCGCTGCGAACGTGAAGCGTGGATACCGAGCGGTGGGCGCCGAGCGCGGTCTTGACCACCTTGGGGTTGTCCGCTGGGGCGGTGACTCCCGCTAGCAGAACCGGTGCTGCGCCGAAGGCATCGCAGCTCCGCAGGATGCTCCCGACGTTGTAGGCGCTGCGCAGGTCCTCGAGGACCAGCGAGATGCCCGCCACATCAAACGTCCCGGACCACGGCGTCTCCGGGCCGTGGGACGGCCAACGGTTCGGTATCGCAGCACCTTGCGCGCCGCAGCTCGGGCAGGTCGTCCTGTGCCAGAGCTGAGCCTTCGCAACCTCGTAACGGTGACGGCAGGCCGGATCGGGGCAGTCGACGAGCGGCATGGCGGTACAGTACCGCCTCATATGGTCGTGGTCGAGTATGAAGACCCGATGCTGCGCAGCGGCGTAATCCGGCTACAATTGCGCTGTGACGGAGGCGAGGAATGCGAGGACGTGAGCCGTGAGCGGATCAGTTGTTGCGACAATCATCGTGGCATCGGTGCTCTCGAGCGTGCTGACGGCGGCGTTGACAGTGCTCGTCGCGCGTGCCATGGCGCGGCGCATACTGTCGGAACGCCTCGGCCAGATCGAGGATCACCTCCGAGACCGGCTCAGGACCAACCTGACGTCCGTGGTCGAGGAGCTGATTCCTCGAGTGCGCGGCGAGCTCGAGACCGGGGTTGCTGCAGCGGCCGAGGGGCTCCTTCCACGGTTTCGAGCGGAGGTCACGAGCGGGTTCGACGAGGCCGCACAGGAGCTCTTGCCACGCGTGCGCGCCGAGGTCAGCGGGGGCGTGGAGGCTGCCGGCGAGGGGCTGCTGCCGCGGTTCCGTGCCGAGGTCGCAGCGGGGCTCGAGGAGGCTGCAGCCGAGCTGCTCCCGCGGCTCCGTGGTGAGGTGACGGCCGGCTTCGATGAAGCGGCTGGCGAGCTGCTGCCGCGTCTGCGTCGGGAGGTGGAGGACGGCGTCGAAGATGCGGCGGAGGGGGTGGTGCCGAGGCTTCGCTCCGAGGTGGAGTCTGGTTTGGAGAGCGCTGCCCGAGGCATGCTTCCGCAGCTCCGTGAGGGTGTCGGTCGAGGGCTCGAGGAGGCGGCGGAGAAGCTGTTGCCGCGGCTGCGATCCGAGATCGGGGAAGGGCTCGAAGACTCGGCGGCCGAGCTGCTTCCGACTCTGCGCGAGGAGGTCAAGGCCGGTTTCGCGGAGGCAGCTGAAGAGATCCTGCCGCGGTTTCGCGATGAGGTCCGCGAAGGCTTCAGCGAGGCGTTGAACGAGATCCTCGGGCCGCGCATCGGCAAGACCGCCAGCGGCATCGCCAAGCGGGGCAGCTCGATTGTGGAGACCGGGCTCAATATCCTGCTCGGCAGCAACGGTACCGGAAAGAAGGGGAAGGACTGACGGACCGGCTTCAGCGGATCGCGACGTCCTTGCGGTGGAGGCGGGCAGCGATTGCCTCGTGCGGAGCGCGGCTGCCGCGGATCGCCACTGGCCTGAGCTCCTCGATCTCGAACAGGGGATCGTACAGCTCCGTGAGCTCCTCGAGGCTCGAAAGGTACAGAGTCGTGCCGAGCGGCGTGACACGCACCGATGCCTCGCCGTGACCGAAACGATCGTCGATCGAAAATGTCCACGACGCGTAGCGCCCGTTGGGCTTGAGCATCCGGTGCACGTTGGCAACATAGCGGGCTCGGAACCGGGGTGCGATGTGGTGCAGGACCTCCCAGTCGACGGCGAGATCGAACTGACCGTCGTGGTGGACGATCGGCTCGGTCAGGTCGGCCACCTCGAACGCACACGCGACAGCCCGCCGTTCGGCAAGCTGACGCGCCAGGACGACCGCTGAGGGCGCCACGTCCAGACCGGTGACCTCGAAGCCTCTGGTGGCGAGCCAGACGGCGCTGAACCCGGCGCCACAACCGATCTCCACGGTGCGACATGGGCGTGCCCAGCGGGACTCCACGAGCTCCACAAGCTGATCCGGTGGCTCGGGGTGGCACCACGGTATCTCGTCCACTGGTCGTTCCCGGTAGATGCGCTCCAGCAGCTCGGTTTCGCGAACGGCGTCCGTGTCGGCGTTCGACATGGTGCTCAGCTCGCCTCTGCGTGTGCGTCGGAGGCCGGGACGTCGAGAAGCGACACGAGCTCGTTCCTGGTCAGGCTCCGGAGCACGTCCTCGGTCGGAGCGATCACATCGTCCATCAGCTGCAGCTTGCGTCGGAGGATGTGGTCGATCCGCTCCTCGATGGTGCCTCGTGTGGTGAGCTTGAAAACCTGGACAAACCTCTGCTGACCGATCCGGTGGACGCGGTCGGTAGCCTGGTTCTCGACTGCAGGGTTCCACCAGCGGTCGTAGTGGACGACGACCGAAGCGCCGGTGAGGTCGATGCCGACGCCCGTGGCGAGCAGGCTGGCCAGCAGCACGGGTTCATGCTGGGCGGAGTTGAACCGCTTGACCAGCTGGCCGCGGTTGCGGGTGCTCCCCGTCATCACCAAGTGTGGGATCTCCCGTCGATCCAGATGCTGGTGGAGAAGGTTCAGCATCTCGACATACTGGGAGAACACAACCACCTGCTGCTCCGATGACAGCGCCTGATCGAGGAGCTCGTCGAACACCTCGAGCTTGCCGGATGATGCCCGGCGCGCGCCGGCTACCACCAGCGCCGGGTGGTCGCAGATCTGCTTGAGCTTGGTGAGCACGGCAAAGATATGCATGTAGGGTACTGCGCGACTGCTGT
>CAZEJK010000211.1:0-8839 GCA_964512045.1 uncultured Thermoanaerobaculia bacterium | reverse complement strand
GATGTGGGCGTAGCCGAGCCGGCCGTCGGACAGGCGCTCGACCTCGGCGCGGCGGGAGCGGACCCAGCGCTCGTACAGGAGCTGGCCGAGCTCGCGCTGCGAGATCGGCTTGACCGTCTCCTCCCAGGTGTCGTCGTCGTGCTGCAGCGTGAGACGGATGCGGGTGTCGGCCTTGCGGTCGAGCAGCGGGTACCAGTTCATGCCGGCTGCGATCTCGGTGCCGTCGATGGCGGTGATCACCACGCCGGGCTCGATCTTCGAGTCGGCCTGCTGGAGCGGGCTGCCCTCGATGATCTCTTCGACCTTGATGCCGTCGCCAGTGTGCTCAAGGTCCGGGAAGAACGCCAGGGAGGCGGTGCTGTCGGCGTTGTCGCGGTCCGGCCGGTAGCCGGAGCCGGTGTGCGAGGCGTTGAGCTCACCGAGCATCTCGCTGAGCAGCTCGGCAAACTCCCAGTTGGTGTGGATCGACGGCAGGAACTGCTGGTAGTACGCCTTCATGGCGGGCCAGTCGACGCCGTGCATGTCCTCGACCAGGAACTTCTTGTACGTCTGACGCCAGGCGTGCTCGAACATGTAGGCGCGCTCGGCGGCAGCGTCGAGCTTCATGGTCGCGGACAGTGACACGGGCTTGGCCTTGCCGGAGTCCACCTCGACGGTCATCAGCCGGCGGTCGGCGACCAGGAACGCCTTCTTGCCCTTGGTGTCGAGCTGCAGGGCGCCTGCACGGTCCGCGCCGAGCTCGGCCAGGCGCTCGAGCTTCTTGGTGCGGTGGGCGTACTTCCACAGGTCGAAGCCCTCGTCATAGCGGGCGAGGAAGAGAAGCGTCTCGCCGTCGGGCGTGAGCACTGCGTCGGTCATGAACGTCGAGTGGAGGGTCAGACGGGCGGTGCGGTCCTCCAGGTTGTCGACGTTGATGTCCACCGGGTCGGCCAGCTTCGGGCCGTCCTCGTCCTCATCGCCGTTTTCCTCGGCGTCCTTCTTCTCCTCGTCGTCACCGTTCTCTTCGGACTTCTCAGCCTTCTTCTTCTTTTTTTCCAGCTCCTTGGCGAGCTCGAGCTCGGCCTCGGACAGCCGGAACCGGTCCCACGCCTCCTGGGTGAAGAACGCGAGATAGATGTCATCCTGGGAGCCGTAGCCCGCATGCCGGCGCATGCCGTGGCGGTCGGTGAACCAGAGCATCGCCTCGCCCTCGAGCGCCCACTTCGGGTGCATGTCCTCATACCCGCTCTCGGTCAGGTTGATGATCTCGCCGGAGCCGTCGGAGGCGACCAGGCCCGCCTCTGCGGACCATCGGCCCTCGCTGAGGAAGCTGACCAGGAACCACTTGCCGTCGGGCGACCACTGGTACCACTGGTCACCATCTGCGTAGGAGTAGTTGACGTCGCGCGGCACGATGGTGCGGGTCTCGCCCGACTCCAGGTTGATGACCTTGAGCTCGGTGCGCTCCTCGAGGAAGGCGACCTCCGTGCCGTCCGGCGACCATGCCGGCTGGAACGTCTCGGCCTCGATCTCGAGGATCGGCTTCTCGGCGAACGCGGTGGCGGTGTAGAAGGCGAGCTCGTCGTCGTCGGTGAGGTCGGTGCGGTACAGGTTCCAGCTGCCGTTGCGCTCGGAGGCGTACAGCAGGCTGCGGCCGTCGGGCGAGAAGCTGACGGAGCGCTCCTGCTCGGGCGTGTTGGTGATTCGGCGGGTGACGTCGTGCTCGCTGGACGTCACGAACACCTCGCCGCGTGCGATGAAGGCGATCTCCGAGCCGTCGGGCGACACGTCCATCTCGCCGATCTCGCGGGCGACGCTGACGTGCTCGATGTCCTGGCCGCGGCGGTCGGCTGCGACCGTGATCTCGAGGCGCTGGCTGGCATCCGCATCCAGCGAGCGGGTCCAGATGTCGCCGTCAAAGGTGTAGCAGAGGGTGCCGTCGTCGGCGATGGACAGGTAGCGAACAGGGTGCACGGCGTGGTCGGTGATCTGGACCGCTCCGGCCGGGTCGTCGATGTCGAGCCGCCACACGTTGAAGCTGCCGCTGCGCTCGGAGAGGTAGTACAGCGCCGTCTCGTCGGGGCTCCACACCGGCTGGCGGTCGTCGTAGCCGAGCTCGGTGAGGCGGGTGTGCTGGTTCGAGGCCACGTCCCAGATCCACAGGTCGCGGGTGAACGACGAGGTGTCGTGCTTGCGGAACTCGTTCTCGAGGCCGTTCTGGTCGGAGTAGGCGAGGCGCTGCTCGGCGCTGTCGAAGCTGGCGTAGATGGCCGGAGTGGTCAGCACCTGCTTGGGCATGCCGCCGTCGATCGCCACCCGGTACAGCTCCGGCTGGGCGCGCCGCGATGGGAACTGGACGTTGCTGGCGCTGTCCAGGCGGACAGCCTCGAACAGGACAGCCGAGCCGTCTGGTGTGAAGCTGGTCGGGGTGTCGTCTGAGGAGTGGAAGGTGAGCCGGTTGGCCGCGCCGCCGGTCACCGGAATGGTGAACACGTCGAAGTTGCCGTAGCGGTCGGAGCGGAACGCGATCGTCTTCCCGTCCGGCGACCAGACGGGACCGGTGTCGTAGGCGTCGTGGAGGGTGAGCGGGACCGCCGCTCCGCCGGTGGCCGGGACCTTCCACAGGTCGCCGGCGTGGCTGAACACGATGGTGGCGCCGTCGGGCGAGATCGCCGATGAGCGGAGCCAGAGCGGGGCGTCGGTTGCAGTGGCGCCTCCGACTGCGATCAGCAGCCAGCTGACCGTCAGCGCGGCACAGACGAGTCGTTGCATTGGGTCTCCTCCTCGAGTTGATGGCCGCAGGTGGACCGGCGGCGTCTGTGGATGTACGGTTCAGCGGCCGGAGAGTTTGCAGAATGTGGCCGCGTCTTGGGGTGCCGTGTGGCACCGTTGGAATGTCCGGCCTTTCGAGCGTATTTCAAAGATGAAACCACGTCGCAAGACGCGGCATATAGTACCACCGACACGAATCACGAACCAGCAAGGAGGACCCCATGCACGATTCGAAACGACTGCAGACTCTCATGATCTTCGTACTGGCACTTGGTGTGGCCGGGCTCGCCGGCGCCGCCGACACCTGGAAGATCGATAGCGCTCACTCCGGCGTCGACTTCAAGATCCGTCACCTGATGTCGAAGACCAGCGGCCAGTTCGGGACGTTCGACGGCACGATCGTCACCGACTTCGAGAACCTCGAGAGCTCGTCGGTGCAGTTCGTCATCGACGCGGCGAGCATCGACACCGACAACGCCGACCGGGACAAGCACCTGCGCAGCGCGGACTTCTTCGATGTGGAGAACCATCCCGAGATCACATTCGTGGGTGAGAAGTTCTCGAAGGTCGGCGAGAACGAGTACGAGGTCACCGGTGACCTGACCATGCACGGTGTGACCAAGACCGTCACCCTGCCGGTGAGCTTCCTCGGCGCGATGCAGGACCCGCGGGGCAACACCAAGGCGGGCTTCGAGATCGCCACGGAGCTCAATCGCAAGGACTATGACATCACCTGGAACAAGGCGATGGACGCCGGCGGGCTGCTGCTCGGCGAGAACGTCGAGATCGTCATCAACCTGCAGGTGCAGAAGCAGTAGCGACCGGTCAGGGCTCGTCGGAGGAGTGTCCAGCGGTGGCGCGGGTCCCTTGCCCGCGCCGTTTGCTGTGGGCCGATGTCGGTCTCACCTCCGCCGTGAGCGAGCCGGCTCGACGTGGAGATCGGTACGCTCGGCTCACGGGTCGGCCTCGCCGAAGACGTGGCGAGCGATAAGCTGTTCGAGCGTCCGAAGCGAGATCGGCTTGGTCAGGCAGCCGAGGGCGCCGGTGGAGATGGCGCCGTTGATCCTGTCCTTCACACCCGTCGTGCCGTAGCCGGTCATGAGCATTGTGGGAGGGGTCGGATGGACCTCTGCGGCGATCCGGTGAAAGGCATCGATTCCGTCCATCCCGGGCATGCGGATGTCCATCAAGATCAGTGCGAGCGGTTCTTGACCGGCCGCTTCGACGGCTTCCAAGCCATCGGTCCTCGCGATGACCTCGACCTGGCGGGGCGGGTCGGCAAAGAGCACCGAGATGAGCTCGCACATCGCCTCGCGAACGCCGGGATCGTCATCAACGATCAGGACTTTCGGTACCATCTCTGCCACCACCGAGTAGGATCATACGGTGGTTTCCGGCGTACGTCACGCTGCTCAGCCTGCCCTCCTGCTCGAGCCGTTCCACCTGCTCCAGTAGCTCAGCCAGGCGTTGGGTGCCGCCTCCCGCCCGCTCGAGGGCGTGCGCGGCAGCGGCCGGGTTGCTGTCGCCGAGCCGGGCTGCAAGCTCGAGACTGGACACGACCACCTGCAGCGGCTGGCGGGCTTCGTGGAGCAGGCCGGTGGCCACCTCGCTGGCAAGTCGGGCGCGCTCGTTCGCGCGGTGAACGCGTCGGCGCGCCGTCAGCACGGCGAAGCCGCTAATGATCGTCAGCAGGAGAGCTGCGCTGCCGAGGTTGAACCACAAGCTCTGCCAGAGCGGTTGAGGAACTTCGATCTGCAGGGTCGCCGGGGCCTTGGACCAGGCGCCGCTGGCGTCGTGCCCGATCACCTCAAACCGGTAGCTGCCTGGTGGGAGGGAGGTGAACGTTGCCGAGCGCTCGGTACCGAGGTCGACCCAGTCTTCGTCGTACCCCACAAGCCGGGAGCGAAAGCGGACCCTCTCCGGGGAATCGAGGCTGACGGCGGAGTAGGCGATCTCGATCCGGTGACGGCCGGGGGTCACCTGGAGCCGTGACGATACATCGCCAGGCTGGCCGTCGAGGACCACACGCTCGATCCGCACCGAGGGTGGCTCGCCGCCGGTACGGAACCGGCTCGGATCGAAGGTGGCGAGACCGTCGAGGGTGGGGATCCAAAGGTGTCCATCGGGGTCCTTCCATCCTGCGGGCTGGAAGCCGCCGTTGCACTCGGCATTGCGCAGACCCTCGTCGATCCCGAGCCAGAGAACATCGGTCGATCTCCGTTCGCCGCGTGCGATCGCCTCCAGCTGATTCGGGTCTGCGCGGAAGATGCCCCTGTTTCCAGTCAGCCAGAGCTGGTCGCTCTCATCCGATCCGATCCAGGAGACGACCCTATCGAAGACTCCGTGCTCGGGGCGAAAACGGAACACCTGCTCGTGTGCGAGCAGAAGGAGGCCGTCGCCGTGGGTGCCCACCCACAGCCGATCGGACCGTCGGAACAGGCTCCTCGCCGAGATCCCCTCGAGCCCCGCAACTGGACGCCACTGAGCGAGCGGCTGTCCGGGCGCAAGATGGCGCACGCCGGAGGACGTTCCGATCCACATGCCCCCGCGGTCGTCCTCGAGGAAGCAGCGGACTGACAGCCGTTCGGGAGGCTCGAACGTCAGGCACTCCAGGCTCCCATCGCGAACGGTGCAGAGCCCATCTCGACGCAACCCAACCCACATGGCGCCGTCGGATGCCTCATACAGGGCGAGGATCGCGTTGCTCGGGAGGCCGTCTGATCGCCCGATCTGCGTGACCCGTCCGTCGTCGTAGACCGTGATGCCACCGCCCCAGGTGCCGACCCAGAGGGCTTCCTGTCGATCGATAGCGAGCGACCAGACGCACCCGTTGCCCAGGTGCGCAGTCACCGGGTGTAACGTGACTCGGCCGTTGAGGATCTGATCGACGCCGCCGCAGTTCAGGCCCGCGTACACCGTGCCGTCACGTCCGGCTGTGACCGCCAAGATCTGATTGCTGTGGAGGCCGGCATCGATGTCATACAGCTGCACGGCGCTGTCCCGCACGCGCCAGAGCCCGGTCGTGCTCGTCCCCACCCAGAGGTTGCCGGTGCGATCGTGGTGCAACGACGTGATCGCTGTGTCGCCGAGGTCAGCCCTGGGCGAACGGGACTCGAGGACGCCGTTGTGTAGCCGCTGGATGGTTCCTGCATCGCTCCCGGTCCACAGTGAGCCGTCCGGGCTTGCCGAGAAGGCCTGGATCCACAGGCTCTGCAGGCCGTCCGCCATCGTGTAGAGCTTCGTCATCGGAGGCCCGAGGTGCACGAGCCCGTGGTAGGTCCCCACCCAGAGGCCGCCTCCAGGGCTCCCTGCAACGCTCGAGATCGCACCGTCGTCAGGTACTCCGGGCAGGGAGATCGCCTCGAACGAGGCTCCGTCCCAGTGGACCAAGCCCTGGTAGGTGCCAACCCACAGCTCGGTCTCCGGTTCCGCGGGCTGGTAGAGGGCTGTCACGTGGGATCGTTGTAGCGTTTCCGTTGGCAAGAGCTGCTCGGTGGTGTTCCCATCGATGCGAAACAGGCCGTGCGGCTTGGTGCCGATCCACAGTGTGTCGTCCGGACCTCTCGCGATGGCGTTTACGATGCTGCTGTCAATCCGAGGGTCTACCGGGTATGGGACCAATGTGCCCGACTCGACGCGCCACAGCCCATCTCCCTCGGTGCCGGCCCAGAGCGTTCCCGAAGAGTCCTCGCACAGGCTCAGGATCCTTGCCAGACCGCCGTCGGCAGCATGGATCGCGTAGAACTGGGAGCCGTCGAAGCGGGCGAGGCCGCCGAAGGTGCCGACCCACAGGTAGCCCTCACTGCCGTGCACGATCGCATTCACCGAGCTTTGCGGGAGCCCGTCTGCCACGCCCCAGTTGCGGAGGGTCACGTCCGTCGTTGAGCGCGCGGCTCCAGCGAGAGACGCCGCCACCAGGCACCAGGCTGCTGCGACGGTGCGAACGGGCCGAGTCACCCTGCCAGTGTACGCGCTCCTGCGTTCGGTCAGGCACCAGGGGAGCGGGTGCAGCGGATGGCGATCCCCTCGTTGATCGTGAGCCGGAGCGGCTTCTGCCGGTCCGAGGACCGGTGCTGACCTGCACCTCACAGCATGCAGCACGGTGGTCGGGGCATCCTGCCCCGACGCGAGCTTTGTGAACGGTCTCCGGTCGGGGCTGGGAGCCCCGACCACCGGTTCGGGTGCTGGCGCGGCGCGCTTCTCCATCCGCTACCATGGTTCCATGTATCGGAGTCCAGCAGTCACCGTCGACCGGGTCAGATGGCTCGCCAGGAGCGGGTCCGTGACGAGAGCTTTCGGCCAACGTCTGGAGCACGGCCGGCTCGTGAGAGTCGCGTAGATGCTCGGCGCCATCGTCGGCGATGTGGTGGGCAGCCGGTTCGAGGGGGCCGGGTTCAAGGGCACCGAGCTCGAGATGGTCGCGCCGGGGTGCGCCTTCACCGACGACACGGTGCTCACGGTGGCCACCGCGGCGGCTCTTGTCGAGGACCGGCCGTACGGAGATCTGTACCAGGAGTACTTCCGTCGCTACCCGTCGCGAGGTTTCGGGGGCTGGTTCGTGCAGTGGGGTCTGTCGGACGATCCGCAGCCGTACGGTAGCTTCGGCAACGGCTCGGCGATGCGCGTGGCGCCGGTGGGGTGGGCGTTCGACGATCTCGACACGGTGCTCGCCCAGGCTCGCGCCACTGCGGAGCCGACCCATGACCATCCTCAAGGGATCGCCGGCGCACAGGCGGTGGCGGCCGCGGTGTTCCTCGCGCGGATGGGCGCCGACCGGGAGCAGATCCGGTCGGAGCTGAGCGCGCGGTTCGGGTACGACCTCGATCGGACGGTCGAGTCGATCCGACCTGCCTACGGGTTCGAGGTGTCGTGCCAGCGGTCGGTGCCGGAGGCGATCGTGGCCTTTCTCGACTCGTCAAGCTTCGAGCACGCCGTGCGTCTCGCAGTGTCGCTCGGCGGCGACAGCGACACCCAGGCGTGCATCTCCGGCGCCGTCGCCGAGGCGTTCTACGGCGGCGTGCCGGAGGGTCTTGCGGCGCGGGTTACACCGCTGCTCGACCGGCCGCTTCTCGAGATCGTGCAGCGTTTCGCGGCCCGGTACGGTGTGCCGCTGCCCGCTGCAATGTGCGACTCGTAGCCGCGCTGAGTTCGGTCTGCCGCGATCGCAGAGCAGGCGCGCGAACTACCGCCCGCCGAGGAACCGTCCGAGCACGCCCTTGCCGATGCGGCTCAGGTCGTCGCCCACGTCGCCGTCGCCGTCGGAGTCGAGCAGCCGCGAGGCGAGCCCCATGACGTCGGTCGCCTCCTGTGGTGCGGCCTCCCGCTCGGAGCGGAGCAGGCCGGCAACGCCATCCTCGGACAGACCCTGCTCGCGCTTTGCCTTGCCGAGCGCGCCGAGGACGATCGGCGCCAGCAAGGTGAGGAGATGACCGACCGTGCTCTGGTCGAGCCCCGCCATCTTGGCGATGCTTGTTTCGGCGGCATTCGTGCGGCCGCCGAAGAGGTGTCCGAGGATCCCCTGGCCGGCGGAGCTGCTGCCGCCGCCGAGGAAGCCGGCGACGTCGTCGAGGACGGAGCCGTCGTGGTCGCGGTCGAGAGCGGCGGCGAGCCCGGAGGCGCCGCCGGCCTGGTTGGCGTTGCGGTCGAGCGCGCCGAGGAGCATCGGCAGGGCGCCGGACACCGCGGTGGCGGTGCTGTCACGGTCGGCGCCGATCTGCTGGCTGAGCTGGTCGAGCTGTGGTCCGGTGGTGAGCTGCTGCATGAGGGTGTCGAGAATGGCCATGGTGTCTCCTTCGCGCGTCAGATTCCTCTGCATAACCCCGGCATGACCGCATCGCTTCCCGAGAGAGCAGACGACCTGACACGCTCACTGTGAGCGCCGGCCTCCGGGTCGCAACCGGGCTTGCTGCAGGCGCACTCGTGCGGACGAGACGTCCGCGGTCCGTCGCTATGCTGAAAGCCGCATGATGCCCCACGCCAATCGGGTCAGGAGCCGTGGATCTCCTGATTGCATCGGGCCGCGTTGCAGGCGCACTCGTGCGGACGAGACGTCCGCGGTCCATTCGGAAGCCGAGGCGACGAGACGTTC
>CAZEJK010000210.1:0-8842 GCA_964512045.1 uncultured Thermoanaerobaculia bacterium | reverse complement strand
TCGGATGCGGACAAGATGTCCGCGGTCCGTGTGTGGGTGTCGGCGTGCGACGGGAACCCGGACGTCCCGTCCGCAGCATTGAGCTTGCAGCAAGGTCGGATGCGGACAAGATGTCCGCGGTCCGTGTGTGGGTGTCGGCGTGCGACGGGAGCGCGGACGTCCCGTCCGCAGCATTGAGCTTGCAGCGAGGCCCGATGCGGACAAGATGTCCGCGGTCCGTGTAGGGGTGTCGGCGTGCGACAGGAACGCGGACGTCCCGTCCGCAGGAGTGGGCTTGCAGCAAGGTCGGATGCGGACCAGAGGTCCGCGGTCCGTGTGTGGGTGTCGGCGTGCGACGGGAACGCGGACGTCCCGTCCGCAGGAGTGGGCTTGCAGCAAGGCCCGATGCGGACAAGATGTCCGCGGTCCGTGTGTGGGTGTCGGCGTGCGACGGGAACGCGGACGTCCCGTCCGCAGCATTGAGCTTGCAGCAAGGTCGGATGCGGACCAGAGGTCCGCGGTCCGTGCAAGGACGCCGACCGCCCCGACTGGGCCTTCGAATCCTGATTGGACCGCGGACGTCTCGTCCGCAGCATTGAGCTTGCAGCAAGGCCCGATGCGGACAAGATGTCCGCGGTCCGTGTGTGGACGCCGACCGCCTCCTGCACGGCTGTCGGCTCCGTGCTGCTGGGATGCGGCCGCCCTCAGCTATGGATGGCGCGGCCGTGAACCGCCATGGCGGCCTCGCGCATGATCTCCGGCAACGTCGGATGGGCATGGCATGTCAGTGCGATGTCCTCGGCGCTGCCGCCGAACTCCATCACCGCTGCGGCCTCGGCAATCATCTCCGATGCGCGGGTGCCGACGATGTGCACCCCGAGCACCCGATCGGTCTCCTCGTGAGCGAGGATCTTCAGCTGACCGTCGGTGAGATCGAGGCTCTTGGCACGACCGTTCGCCTTGAAGTAGAAGGTGCCGACCTTGTACGGGACCTCGCGCTCCTTCAGCTCCTCCTCGGTCAGTCCCACCTGCGCCAGCTCGGGCTCGGTGTACACCACGTTCGGGATCACGTTGTAGTTCACGTGCCCGGTCTGGCCGGCGGCCTGCTCGGCCACCGCGACGCCCTCGTCCTCGGCCTTGTGCGCGAGCATCGGCCCGTGGATCAGATCGCCGATGGCGTACACGCCCTCGACGCTGGTCTGCCACTGGTCATTGACGGTAACCCTGCCGCCCTCGCCGATCTCCACACCCGCGTCCTCGAGGCCGCAGCCTTCGGTGAACGGGCGACGACCGACAGCCACCAGCAGCCGGTCGCACTCGAGCTGCTGATCGTTGCCCTTGGCATCGGTAAACGACACCGTGACGGTCTTTCCATCGACCTCGGCGCCGGTGACCTTGCTGTCCAGGTGGAACTGGAGCCCCTGCTTCTTCAGCGAGCGCTGCAGGAGCTTGCCCATCTTGGAGTCCGCGAAGGGCGTGATCCGCGGCAGCAGCTCGATCACGGTGACCTCGGAGCCGAGCCGCGCCCACACCGAGCCCATCTCGAGCCCGATGGCGCCCGCGCCGACGACGACCATCCGCTCCGGCACCTCGTCGAGCTCCAGCGCCTCGGTGGAGGACACCACGCGATCACCGTCAAACTTCAGAAACGGCAGCTCGACCGGCACGCTGCCCATGGCGAGTACGATCGTCTTCGCCTCGATCTCCTTTGTGCTCCCATCGCCGTCACGGACCTCGACTCGGCCCGGGCCCTTGAGCACTCCGAACCCCTGCTCCACCGTGACCTTGTTCTTCTTCATGAGCATCCCGACGCCGTCGGTGAGCTCCTTGACCACCGCGCGCTTGCGCTCCATCATCGCGCCCAGGTCGAGCTGGACGTCGCCGAGCTGGATACCGTGGCGATCGAACCCGTGCCGCGCCCGGTGGAACAGCTCGCTGGACTCCAGCAGCGCCTTGGAGGGGATGCATCCGACGTTCAGGCAGGTCCCACCGAGGGTCGCGTCCTTCTCGATCAACACGACCTTGAGGCCAAGCTGGGCCGCGCGGATCGCCGAGACGTACCCCCCTGGGCCGGAACCGATCACTGCGTAGTCGTACGTGGCCATCCTCACACCTCCAGCATCATCCGTTCAGGGTTCTCCACACACTCCACGACTCGCTTCAGAAACGTCACCGCCTCGCGGCCGTCCACCAGGCGGTGATCGTACGACAGCGCGACGTACATCATCGGCCGCACCTGCACCTCATCGTCGACCACCATCGGCCGCTTCTTGATCGCGTGCATCCCGAGCACGCCGCTCTGCGGCGGGTTGAGGATCGGGGTCGACATCATGTTGCCGTAGATACCGCCGTTGGAGATCGTGAACACGCCGCCCGACAGATCCTCCAGAGTGATCGTCCGATCGCGCGCCTTGTTCGCAAGCCTGGCGATCTCCAGCTCGATCTCGGCAAACGACAGCCGATCCGCATCGCGGATCACCGGCACCACCAGCCCCCGGTCGGTGCTCACCGCCACACCGATGTCGTAGAAGTGGTTCTGGACAATATCGTTGCCGTCGATCTGCGCGTTCACCTCGGGCACCGCCTGCAACGCATCCACCACAGCCTTGACGAAGATCGACATGAACCCGAGCTTGACACCGTAGCGCTCCTGGAAGCGCTCGTTGTACTGCTTTCTGAGCGCCATCGCGTTGGTCATATCGGCCTCGTTGAAGGTCGTCAAGATCGCCGCCGACTGCTGCGCCTGGACCATGCGCTCCGCAATCCGCTGACGGATGCGGGTCATCGGCGTGCGCGTGGTCCGCTCGGTCACCTTCTCGTGCGGATCGGCCACCCGCTCGGTGCCCGTCGCCGTTCTCGGCGCCCGCTCCTCGGCCGGTCTGGAGGCCTTCTCGGCCGCCGGCGCCTTCGTGGGCTCCGGCTTCGCCTCGCGCTCCGCTTCAGCGCTCTCGAGGTACTGCTGCACGTCTTCCTTGAGGATGCGGCCGTCCTTGCCGGAGCCCGCCACCTGGGAGGCCTCGATCCCGTGCTCGGCCATCAGCTTGCGCGCCGACGGCGAGATGGAGGTTGCCTCCGCTTGCAGCTTCTCGTGCGCCTGTGCAACGCCGGCCGGCGTCTCCCGGGGAGGACCGGAGGTCTGCGGCACCTCGCGTGGCGCCTCGTCGTCCTCGCCGGACGGCGCCGCGCTCTCCTCCTCGGAAGGCTGCTCCTCCTCGGCCTGGGCAGACTCCTCGGCCTCACCGGCAGCCGATGTGTCGATCCGAGCGATCGTCTGTCCGATGCTGACGGTCTCGCCGGCCTCCACCAGGATCTCGATCTTCCCGGCCTCCTCGGCCTCGATGTTGATCGTGACCTTGTCGGTCTCGAGGACGCACAGCTCGTCCTCGAACGCCACCACGTCGCCATCTGAAACCAGCCACTCCGTGAGATACCCCTCGGTGATCGACTCGCCGATCTCCGGTACGGTCACATCCGCCATCGCATCCTCCCTCACCATTCCTGCCGCAAGCCCGCTCCGCTGGCCGCGTCAGATCGCCTTTCCGCCCGTGCCCTCGAGCGCAGCGCGCAGCAGCTCCTCCTGCTCTCGGCGGTGGAGCGTCAACGAGCCCGTGGCCGGGCTGGCACTGGCGTCCCGACCCACATAGAGTACCGGAACCGAGTCGAACTGCCGCTGCAGACGGGGCATCATGAACGACCACCCACCGCGATTGGCCGACTCCTCCTGGACCCACACAATCTCCTCGATCCCGGTGTAACGGCCGACAATCTCCTCCACGAGCGCCTCGTGGTAGGGGTAGAGCTGCTCGATCCGAACGATTGCAACGTCGTCGATGCCCTGCTCCTCGCGATGCTCCATCAGATCCCAGTAGACCTTGCCGGAGCACAGGAGCAACCGCTTCGCCCCGGTCGGCGCCATCGGATCATCCAGGGCCTCGTGGAACCGTCCCTCCACCAGCTCGTCCACATCCGACACGGCTCGCGGATGACGCAGCATGCTCTTCGGCGCCATCAGCACCAGCGGCCGCCGGAACTGACGGTGCATCTGGCGACGCAGGGCATGGAAGTACTGGCCAGGGGTGGTCAGGTTCATCACCTGAATGTTGTCCTCGGCGCACGCCGCCAGGTAGCGCTCCAGGTACGCGTTCGAGTGCTCCGGGCCCTGCCCCTCGTGCCCGTGTGGCAAGAGCATCACCAGCCCGCTGGTGCGTTGCCACTTCGACAGCGAGCTGACGATGAACTGATCGACGATCACCTGCGCGCCGTTGGCGAAGTCGCCGAACTGAGCCTCCCACAGCACCAGCGCCCTCGGATCGGTCAGCGAGTAACCGTAATCGAAACCGAGCACCGCCGCCTCGGACAGCATGCTGTTGTAGACGCAGAATCGAGGGTCGCCGGGCGCCACATGCTTGAGCGGAATGTACGGCTCCTGGGTACTCATGTCCTGCCAGACGGCATGCCGCTGAGAGAATGTCCCACGTGCCGAGTCCTGACCCGACAGCCGCACCTGAAATGCCTCCTGCAGCAGCGTGCCGAACGACAGCAGCTCGGCAAACGCCCAGTCGACCGTGCCGCTCTCCTCGACGGCCTCCATCCGCTGCGTGAGCTGGCGCTGGACCTTCGGATTGAGGGAGAAGCCGTCCGGCACGGTCGTCAGAACCTTCGCCGTCTCCATCAGACGCCCATGTGAAACGCCGGTCTCCACCGGCTCGTGCGAGTACGGCTCGTCGTACCCGGACCAGGTCTTGGTGAACGCCACCACCTGCAGCGGAGGGTTCTCCTCGCGCACGTACTCCAACGCCTTCTCGAGCTTGCTGCGGAATGCCTTCGCGTGCGACTCGCGCTCCTCGGCGGTGAGGGCGCAGCACTCCTTCAAGTGGTCGGCGTACAGCTGTCGCACCGACGGACGGTTCTTGATCTTCTCGTACAGGACCGGCTGAGTGAACCTGGGCTCGTCACCCTCGTTGTGACCGTGTCGGCGATAGCAGATCATATCCACCACCACATCGCGTCCAAACTCCTGGCGGAACTTGAGCGCCAGCTCGGTGACGTACACCACGGCCTCCGGGTCATCCCCGTTCACGTGGAAGATCGGCGCCTCGATCATCTTCGCCACGTCCGTCGAGTACCGTGTGGAGCGAGCATCCCGCGGCAGGGTGGTGAACCCGATCTGATTGTTGATGATGAAGTGGACCGTACCGCCGGTCCGGTAGCCCTCGAGCTGCGAGAGGTTGAGGGTCTCTGCCACCAGCCCCTGGCCAGCAAACGCCGCATCGCCATGGATCAGGAACGGCACCACCTTGCGCCGAGCCTCGGTGTCCTGGCGCAACCGCTGCTTGCCTCGGGCACGACCCTGCACCACCGGACAGACCGCCTCCAGGTGGCTCGGGTTGGAGGTCAACGAGATGTGCACCGGCTTGCCCGTCCGGTGGCTCACATGATCCGATGAAAACCCGACATGGTACTTGACATCGCCGTCGCCACCGACGCTTTCCGCCAAGAAGTTCCCTTCGAACTCGGAGAAGATCATCTCGTACGGCTTGTCGAGAATGTTGGCCAGCACGTTCAGCCGGCCACGGTGGGCCATCCCCACCACCACCTCCTCGACACCGAGCTCCGGGGCGATATCCACCAGCCAGTGGAACGCCGGGATGAGCGACTCCCCGCCCTCCAGGGAAAACCGCTTCTGCCCCGGGTACCGCTTCTGCACGAACCGCTCGAACACCTCGGCGTCGGTCAGCAGCTCGAGAACCTGGAGCTTCCCCTCCCGGTCCAGATTCGGCTGGTTCCGACGAGGCTCCATCTCGGCCTGAAGCCAGCGGCGCACCCGCACATCCTGGATATGCAGGTACTCGACTCCAACCGTGCGACTGTAGATCTCCTTGAGCATCGCGATGATGTCGCGCAGTGTCGCGCGGTCGGGCCCACCGAGGTGTCCCGTGTCGAATACCGTATCCAGGTCCGACTCGTCGAGCCCGAAGCGCTCAAGCGCCAGATCGGGATGCTCCTCCAGGTTGTTCCCGAGAGGGTCCAGCTTGGCGACGACATGGCCCTGGCTTCGGTAGGCGTAGATCAGACTGGCCACCGCAGACTGCTGGTGCGCCGCCTCGGCGGCGACACACGTGCGCGGGCATGAGGCCAGCTCGAACCCACGGAAGAACGCCTGCCACTCGGCGTCAACCGAGGTCGGATCGCTCCTCCAGAGCTCGTACATCTCGTCGAACATGTTCGCGTTGCTGATCACCGGCAACGCCTGGGTGGCGACGCTCTGCGGACTCCTCACGGCCACGGAACACGACTCCTTGTCGACAGGTTGACACGACCGGGAACCTCTCCAACCGCCGGCACCGATCCCTCGCCGGTTTCACCGGCGGAGTCCCAGCGCATGAAAGCTGGCGGCCGCGGGTTCAGATCTCGGCAGCTCATCGGTCTCAGTGCCATGCTGCCACAACGCCCGCCGAACGTCTCGCATTTCCCGAGACCAACGTGTCGCGAACGGGAGCTGTGCTGCAACCGGCGGGATGAGGGGGTGTGTTAGGGTCAACGATCGGCCGAGCCGCTCGCACGGCCCACGCTCCAGAGGCACCAGCTCGAGGAGGACAGACGATGCAGGCACCGATCCGACGGTTCATGGAACGGAACTACAAGCACTTCAACGCCCGCGAGGTGCTCGACGCGGCGAAGGCCTACACGGAGCTCGTGGACCGCGGCGGCAAGATGATCGTGACGCTGGCCGGCGCCATGAGCACCGCGGAGCTCGGTATCTCGCTGGCGCGGATGATCCGCAATGGCAAGGTCCACGCCATCTCGTGCACCGCTGCCAACCTCGAGGAGGACCTGTTCAACCTCGTGGCCAACTCCGAGTACAGGATGGTTCCGGAGTACCGCGACCTGACCCCGGAGCAGGAGGCCGAGCTGGCTGCAAGCGGCTTCAACCGGGTCACCGACACGTGTATCCCGGAGACGGTGATGCGGCACATCGAGCGGCACCTTATCGAGCTGTGGGCCGACGCTGCCCGCTCCGAGAGCCCGAAGTTCCCCTGGGAGCTCTGCTACGACTTGCTGCGCTCCGGCGTGCTCGAGCCGCACTACCAGATCGATCCGGCGGACTCGTGGATGATCGCGGCCGCCGAGGCCGATATCCCGGTGTACTCGCCGGGCTTCGAGGACTCCACGCTCGGCAACGTCTACACGGCCGAGGTCATCAAGGGCACCATCCCCTCCCACGCAGGCGTCCGGCACGGCACCGAGCAGATGGAGCACCTGGTGCACTGGTACGAAGCCAACTGCGCCGATCCTGGCATCGGCTTCTTCCAGCTCGGCGGCGGCATCGCGGGCGACTTCGCCATCTGCGTGGTGCCGTTGATCATCCAGGACCTCAAGCGCGAGGACACCCCGCTGTGGTCGTACTTCGCGCAGATCGGCGACTCCACCACCTCGTACGGCTCGTACTCGGGCGCGCCGCCGAACGAGAAGATCACCTGGCTGAAGCTGGCGCCGGACACGCCGCGGTTCATGATCAACTCCGACGCCACGATCGTGGCGCCGCTGGTCTTCTCATACGTGCTCGGCGACTGAGGCGAGCCAGTCGAACAGTCCACGGGTGACGAACGGGAATCAACCGCTGTGAGCCATCCCCCGGTCTCCGCTCTCCTGCACGCCGTCGCATTCGTCCTCCTGCTCGGCGTGACGGCGGTGTGGGGGTGGACGTTCGTCCTGGTGGCGGACGCCGTCGCCCAATGGGGCGTTCTCGCGTTCCTGGCGGTCCGTTTCGCGCTCGCCGCGGTCCTCATGGCCGCCGTCTGGGGCCGCCGCATCGATCGTGGCTCGCTGGCGGCAGGCTGGCTCCCGGGCGCCGTGCTTGCCGCGGCCTACCTGCTCCAGACGTGGGGGCTGCGCCACACCACGCCAACCAACGCCGGTCTCATCACCGGGCTGTTCGTCGTCATCGCACCGGTGCTGGACCGGATCTGGTACGGCACGCACCTGCGTCGCGTAGCATGGATCGCAGTCGCCTGCTCGCTGATCGGGATGACGCTGCTGTCGGGCCGCGGCCCGACGAACCTCGCCTTCGGTGACCTGCTGATGCTGGGTTGCGCCTTCGGCTTCGGCGCCCACATCGCCCTGCTCTCCCGGAGGGCGCCGCACCACGACACCGGCGCCCTGACCACGGTCCAGATGGTGGTCACCGCCGGTCTGTTCGTCGTGTTTTGGCCCGCTGTGGACCCGATCGAGCTGCCGCCGCCCGGCGTTTGGCCGGCGATTCTGATCTGTGGGATCTTCGCGTCCGCAGCCGCATATGGCATCCAGACCTGGGCGCAGCGACACCTCACCACCGCTCAGACCGCGGTGATCTTGACGATGGAGCCGGTGTTCGCCGCTGTGTTCGGCTACCTGCTCGCCGGCGACCGTCTGACTGCCATCCAGCTCGCCGGCGGCGTACTGATCCTGGCTGCGCTCACCCTCGCGCAGATCCTGCCGACCATCAGCCGGCCCAGGGTCCCCGCTGCGGCGGGTCGCGATGGCCCGTGAGGGGCACGTCCGGTCCACATCAGACTTGCTGCATGCTCGATGCTGCGGACGGGACGTCCGCGGTCCTGTCGTCTTGCGAATGGTGAACGTTTTCAATCCGCCATTTCGCGAACGTGCACGGACCGCGGACATCTTGTCCGCATCCGACCTTGCTGCAAGCCCACTCCTGCGGACGGGACGTCCGCGTTCCCTTTGGGCTTCGAAGGCCCAGTCGGGGCGGTCGGCGTCCATGCACGGACCGCGGACCTCTGGTCCGCATCCGACCTTGCTGCATGCTCGCTCCTGCGGACGGGACGTCCGCGTTCCCTTTGGGCTTCGAAGGCCCAGTCGGGGC
>CAZEJK010000209.1:7906-8900 GCA_964512045.1 uncultured Thermoanaerobaculia bacterium | reverse complement strand
TCCCGAGGCGGAGGATATCGCCCAGGACCTCGAGGACCTCGCTCGCGACCGCGGCTGGGAAGCTCGCTTTCTCTGACCTAAGCTGAGTGATTCTTGCCGGCAGTCAGGCTCGGGCTCGGGAAGCTCCGACGATTGGGTCGATCGAGCACCGTGCCGGTGGCTCATCCGTCACCCCGGGGCTTGCGAATCGCTCAAATGCGCTCATCCCGCTCCAGCTTCCGGACTCAGGGGCCGAGCCCTGCACCGTGACCGGTCTTCTGCCACGAAAGACTCAGCCTACAGACCGCACGAGCACTCGGATGCGGATGGTGCTCGTGTCCAGGCCGCCGTCGTCGAAGATGAGTTCCAGCACCGAGCCCGACCGCAGCCCGGGTGGCAGCTCGAGGCGAACCGGACGCTCACTGACCACCCAACCCCGTCCCCGGCAGTACAGACACGGGAGCATCATTTTCGTGCCTGCGCCCCCGCACGCCCAGCACACCCGCTGCACAGGAACTGCAATCCCGACGGTCCCACCTCGCGCAGCATCAGCCGGTGCGAGGGTCACCGTGAGATCAACCGGCTCGCTGACCGCTGCAGACGAGCCGACGCTGCCGGAGCCGCTCCACGGCGTCCCACCGAACAGATCCTCCGCCCCCGCGCGCCGCGTCGAGCGACGCTTACTGAACACACCGGGCTCCGGCACCAACGGCTCCACCGGCGCTCGGTCGACCCGAGGGCGAGCCCGTCGCACCGGTGGCGCCGTCGTATCCAGCTGCTCATCGTACCGCCGCCGCTCATCCGGATCGGACAGTGCCGCGTAGGCCCGGTGGAGCTCCCGGAACGCATCCGCGCAATCGTCGCCAGCCTGATCGGGGTGCAGCTCCTTGACACGACGAAGATACGCGGAGCGGATCCGCTCGCCACTCGCTATGCTCAATCGTCACGTCAAAGAGGGCCTCGACGTTGCGCCCCGGAATCGCCGCCATTCCCGGGTGCCAGGGGTCTGGAACGT
>CAZEJK010000209.1:0-7896 GCA_964512045.1 uncultured Thermoanaerobaculia bacterium | reverse complement strand
CGGACACCGAGA
Organism: uncultured Thermoanaerobaculia bacterium; assembly: GCA_964512045.1. GTDB lineage: Bacteria > Acidobacteriota > Thermoanaerobaculia > Thermoanaerobaculales > Sulfomarinibacteraceae > CAZEJK01. The sequence goes on along the minus strand of CAZEJK010000209.1, from coordinate 7,884 downwards.
ACCGCGTAGAACGTCTTCGGAGGCATGTCCGCTGGTCCTTCTCGATTCTACAGGTGCGTCTCAGCTGTTGATCGTGATGGTGCGCCCGCGCCGCGCAGCTCCCTCGACCTTCGGAAGTGTGACGCGGAGCTTTCCCTTCTTCATCTTTGCCTGGATACGATCGACGTCCACCTCCGAGGGAATCGGTACGGACCGAGCGAACTGACCGTAGAAGCACTCGCGCCGGAAGTGATGCCGGCCCGTGTCCTCGTCCTCATGTCGCTTCTCGCCGCGGATCGTGAGGACGCCGTTTGCCACCGTCACCTGCACGTCGTCGGAGTCCATCCCGGGCAGCTCGGCGACGACCCGGACCTCTCTGTCGGTCTCGTCAACATCGATCTGCGGCCAAGCCAGGCCAAGGTGAGCTGCAAACGGGCTCATGGCTGAATCGAACGGTCGCAGCGATCCGCGCCAGAGCTGCTCGAACAGGCGATCACTGTCCCGCTCCCACACGCCCAGCGACCGGTCCTCGCGATCGCGACGAACCGGCAGCGCCCTGCCCTTCGACTCTTTGCCAGCAACAAGCTGACGCAGCTGCTGCTTCATCTCTCCAACGTCCTGCCGGAGCTCTTCGACCATCTCCTTCAGCTTGTCAGTCACCGCCATGGGTCACCCCCAACCCTGTTCGTCTTCGGCGACACTCTCCATGGTCGCCTCAATCAAGAATATGTAATCTGCGGCTTCTCTTGTCAAGTTCTCGCATTTCGCCAAAGAGCATCTGCTTCTAGACGACTCATATTCAAGACGGCCACGAGCCGAGGTCGAAGGTGATCTCCGATGATATCGACCCAACGATCGGGTACGTTCGGGTTGCCGTGCTATACTGAGACCACGACGCAGCCGCAATCGCAGCTGTCCCCTCTACATCGGGGCGGATCCGTGTTGATCCAAGGCCTCGAAGAAAGGAGCGTCTCATGACGCAACAGAACGAGTCTCGCCCGCGCTACCGCGGGCTCACCCGAAAGCACCTCGATCAGATCCCACAGATCGAGTCCCTCGACCGCGAGCATCGGACGGCCCTCCAGGCCGTCTCGGCAGTGCTTCCGTTCAAGACAAACCGGTACGTCGTCGACGAGCTCATCGACTGGAACCGGGTGCCGGACGACCCGATCTACCAGCTCACCTTTCCACAGCCTGGCATGCTGAGCAGCAAGGACTATCGGCAGATCGAGGAGCTGATCCTGAGCGACGCGCCGGCCGACGACATGAAGGCGGCTGCGCGACGGATCCAGATGCGGCTGAACCCCCACCCGGCAGGTCAGATGGAGCTCAACGTGCCCGAGCACGACGGCACGCGCCTCTCCGGCTCGCAGCACAAGTACCGCGAGACGATGCTGTTCTTTCCCGCTCAGGGCCAGACCTGCCACGCGTACTGCACGTACTGCTTCCGCTGGGCTCAGTTCGTTGGAGTTGACAGCCTCAAGTTCGCCAACAAGGAGGCCGACGCGCTGGTCGGCTATGTCCGCGCTCACCCCGAGCTGACCGACGTCCTGTTCACCGGCGGTGACCCTCTGATCATGACCACCAAGATTCTTCGGCGCTACGTGGAGCCGCTCCTGGCCGACGATCTGGAGCACCTCACGACAGTCCGGCTCGGCTCCAAGTCCCCGGCGTACTGGCCACAACGGTTCGTCACCGATCCCGATGCAGACGATCTCCTGCGGCTGTTCGAAGAGGTTGTTGCATCCGGCCGGCAGCTGGCGCTGATGGCCCACTTCTCGCATCCACGCGAGCTGTCCACGCCGATCGCGCAGGAGGCTCTGCGGCGGATCCGATCCACTGGCGCGGTCGTTCGGTGTCAGGCACCACTCATTCGCCACGTCAACGACGATCCATCTGTATGGGCGGAGATGTGGACCGAGCAGGTCCGCCAGGGGCTGGTACCCTACTACATGTTCGTGGAGCGCGACACCGGCGCGAAGCACTACTTCGAGGTTCCGCTCCTCCGGGCCCTGGAGATCTTCAACACCGCGTACGGACGGGTCTCGGGAGTCGCCCGAACCGTCCGAGGCCCCTCCATGTCAGCAACTCCGGGGAAGGTCCTGGTTGACGGCATCCTCGAGATCGGTGGCGAGAAGATCTTCATCCTCAAGATGATCCAAGGGCGAGACCCGGCATGGGTCGGTCGTACCTTCGCGGCGAGGCTCGACCCGGCAGCAACCTGGCTCGACCAGCTCGAGCCTGCGTTCGACGACAGTGAGTTCTTCTTCGAGGCTCGACTCCGCGACCTCCGTGAAGGCCGCTGGCAGCCCGATTGGAAGACGCAGGGAGAGGAGACCGACATCGCCGAGGCCGTCTAGCCTACGCCATACTCCGTGCGGTGGTGCCTGCCCTTCGCTGCAGGGCGGGCGCCGCTGGACGCCGTCGCTACCGCTCGATGAACTCGATCTTGTACCCGTCGGGGTCCTCGACGAAGGCGATCACGGTGCTCCCGTGCTGCATCGGCCCAGGCTCTCGGGTTACCCTTCCACCAAGCTCCCGGACTCTGGCGCACGCGCCTTCGATGTCCTCCACGCCGATCGCGATGTGCCCGAAACCGTCGCCGAGGTCGTAGGTCGTCGCATCCCAGTTGTGGGTGAGCTCGATCACTGCTTCGTTGGACTCGTCGCCGTACCCGACAAACGCAAGCGTGAAGCGACCGCCGGGATAGTCCTTCCGGCGCAGCAGCTGCATCCCGAGCGCCTCCGTGTAGAACCGGATCGATCGGTCCAGATCGCCGACGCGGATCATTGTGTGCAGGAGTCTCATCGTGTCCCTCCGCTCACACTCTACTCGCAACTGAGAACACGGAGTCGGCCCCGTCGTCATCCGATACGCTCCCTCAGCTTGCGCACAGAGCTTCGTGGACACCCTATAGCAGCTCACAGATGCGTATCTTCGAAAATTCGAAGCAAAGCTCTTGAGTTGAGTTCTAAGTTCTTATTTTTCAGTTTTTAGTGCCGCCCGCCCACCCCAATGCATGCTCTGGGAGCTTCAGGCATCGACGGGTGCGGAGAACGCTCGCTGCAAGGGCAGATGGGTGGGTGGGGGAGCTAATACCGAATACCTAACACCTCACCGCTACGCGGGCGCGGGACCGGCGCCTCCGGAGCAGCACTTCGGTTGCGGCCCGCGGCCGCGTTGGCAACAGAGACAATGACAGCTCGACGCGCACTGGCTGGCGTCGCAGCTATAGGCCTCGTCCTTTTCGGAGGGCTCCGCTCGGTGCCCGCAGAGGTCTGGCACTTCCCGTAGCCCCCCTCCACACGCTGCGCTACCATCATGAGTGGAACGAGAATCATTCATGACTCGGGCTCTCAAGCCTGGAGGTGGTCGTGCTGCGCGCTCTGCCGTTCTACGTTGCGTTCCTGATACCCGGCTCTGCCGTGCTCGGCCTTGCTCTGGGCGGACCTTGGACATGGGCGACCGTCATCTGGGTGTTCGCTATCACTCCTGTGCTCGACGCTGTGATCGGCCACAACCGGCGGAACCCGGAACGTACAGAGAAGGGCGTCCCACCACAGCGCGACCCGGTCTTCGACCTGGCGCTCTGGCTGTGGATTCCGACCCATCTGGGAGTCGTGGGATGGGGTATCTGGAAGGTCGCCCAGACGGCCATGAGCCCCATCGAGACCGTCGGCCTGGTCCTCTCCGTCGGTATCTGCAGCGGCTCCGGCGCGATCAACGTCGCCCATGAGCTGATGCACCGGACGGGACGGTTCGAGAAGGGGCTCGCCGAGCTCCTCTTGCTGACCGTGCTCTATCCTCACTTCTCCATCGAGCACCTGCGCGGCCACCACCGCCACGTCGCCACCCCGACCGACCCTGCGTCCGCTCGTCTCGGTGAAGGGCTGTTCGCGTTCCTACCGCGGACTCTGATCGGGAGCCTCCGGAGCGCCTGGCGGATCGAAGTCGACCGCGTGAGCCGAGCGGGACGCGGAACACTGGCCCTTGGCGACCGTCGAGTCCGGTACGCTACGGAGCTGTCCATTCTCGTCGTTGCTATCGCAGCTGCCACAGGTCTCCCCGGCCTGCTGTTCTTCCTCGCCCAGAGCATCGTCGCAGTCGTGCTGCTCGAGATCATCAACTACGTCGAGCACTACGGATTGGAGCGTCGTCAGCTGGCCAACGGAAGGTACGAACGCGTGACGCCCCAGCACTCCTGGAACGCCTCCCAACGCCTCACCAACTGGTACCTGTTCAACCTCCAGCGCCACGCCGACCACCACGCGTTCGCAGCCCGACCGTACTGGCTGCTCCACCATATCGACGACAGCCCGCAGCTTCCGGCGGGCTACGCCACAATGGCCCTGCTTGCCCTCGTTCCGCCACTCTGGCATCGGGTCATGGATCCGAGAGCTCACGCGTGGCGCGAGCGCCTCCTGCCCACGCCGGAAGCTCACCAGGCGTGATCTCGCGCTGCGAAGCCAATACTCGGATCAGTCGTGGCGGAGGGCCTCCATTGGCGGTACGCGGGCCGCACGAAGCGCGGGAAGCAGACAGGCGATCGCGGCAACCGTCATCAAGACAACTGTGGACACAATGAACGCCGCAGGGTCGAACAGCCCAACTCCGTGCAGGAGACCCTGCACGATCCGTGCGAACGCCAGCGACAGCACGCATCCAGCCACCACCCCCCACGCTGCCACCGTCAGACCACCGCGCAGGACACCTGCCACGATGGACCCGCCGGTGGCACCAACCGCCTTCCGGATCCCGATCTCCGTCGTCGAGGACGCCACCTGCTGCGCCAACACCGCGTACAGAGCCACGGCTGCCAGCAGAAGCGCGCTGACTGCAAACGCCGCAACCAGGGCGAGGCGGAATGCACTGTCGCGATACAGCCAGCCGAGAAACCAATCCACCGGCTCGACCCAGTCCATTGCCGAGCTCGGGGCAACCCGAGCGAGGACCGTCTTCAACGGTTGAACGAACTCCTCCGGATCACCCGCGACATGCACGACCGGAGAGACCACCCGCCGCGGCAGCTGCAGGTACGATAGGTACATCTCGTGGCGGAACTCAGGCCCTTCCCGTGGACCACCGAACATGGCGTTGCCCACCACTCCAACCACCCGATAGTCAACACCGTTGAGCACGACCAGCTGGTTCAGCGCCTCGTGCGGACCGCCGAGGACGTCAGCCAGCGATCGGCCGAGAACGGCCGTCCGAACCTGCTGCTCGCCGTCGCGTGAGTCGAAGGTCCTGCCAGCAACCAACGGGATCTCGAGGGCGCGGAAGAACCCGTCGTCGACGATATAGTTGCTGACCAGGAGACCAGGGGAACGCTCGTGCTCCGGCATGCCCGGCCATTGCAACCGTCCGGTGACCGCGTTCGGCATCGGTACCGTGGGCCACAGCAGCGCGACATCCAGCACACCGGGCTGTGCTCGCAGCTCTGCTTCCAGCCGATCGAGACGAGCAGGCCTGGCAGGAACGACGACGATTCAGCCCGGATCCGGACCGGGACCCGAACCTGGCCCAGGCCCCGGCCATCCGGACACCGGCCCGCGGCCCCCGGCGGTTCCGTTGAGCATGATGCTGAGCTCACGGACTGATGAGCTTCGAAGACGCGATCCATCAGCGCGGCGCCCCCGCGGCCGCGTCAGACCCAAAACGGAATGACGTGGCGCACGGGCTCGGCGCTGGCATCGTCGGGAGCATCCCGCGACGGCGCCAGCACCTCGAGCTCGTGCCGACCATGCGCAAGCTCCCTCACCGGCAGGAAGGTCACAACCCCCTTGAGGCCAGTGTCGTGGTCCACCGTGAAGTCGAAGTGGAGATCCGACAGCTGCGTCCCGTCGAGCGCCACCGTGTACAACCCTCCGAGACACGCTGCAGCTGTTCGTACCTCTTCGTGGTCCAGGTCCGGTCCAAAACCAATCTGAAAACCCTCCGGACTGAGCGGTTCCAGGTCGGGGCACGAGGTGCTCAGCAGGGCGTTGTGGCGCCTCGGATGGTACGGGAGGAAGAGCCTCACATATGGATCGGTCACCAGCTCGCTCTGCACCGTAGGTACCGTTGGCTCGATACGCATCGTGCTACGCAGGTCCCGGTAGTGGTTTGGATCCAGACCATCCTCGGCAAGGCCATCCGGAAAGTAGCTCAGGCTATCGACCCGAACCAGGCGTTCACCCACCATCACGCCCCCGACCTGGAACACTGCCAATGCCACCATGACACCAACCGTCAAGGCGACGACGATCGCGGGTTTGGCGTTGCTGTACAGGGTCAGCTGAATGGTGCCGATACACCGCATCAGTGAGATCGAGTAACCCACTTTGACCAGCAACCGGTTGCACCGCGCCAAGAACCCGTCGGGACTCAGCCGGGAACCGACGATCTGATCCAGCTTCTCCGAAAGAACCTGTACCGCCAAGACACTGCCGGCAGTCAGCCAGAAGACGACCACGGCGCTGACCGCCCCGCTGGAGACAGTATCCACGAGCATCGCCAGCAGCGCAGCGACGAGAAACACCGCTGCGAAGTAAAAGAACGTGAATCCGACGAAGAAGCCGAACGAGAAGATCAGGCTGCACAGATCATCGAACCACTCCACCGCTCCCGACAGCGGTCTCACATTTCGACGGTAGTGCTCCTTCGTCGTGGCGCCCATCTTGCGCAGCTCGTTCCAGCGAATGCCCTCCGGAAACACGCTCTCGAGGCCGAGCAGCCCGATCCAAAAACCCCTCGCGATGAGATGCAGCACGAACGTCACGATCAGCGCGTAGACCATCAGCTGCAGGTAGGTCTGGAACAGCACTCCGACGATCCGAAGCTCGCCAGCCAGCTCCGCCAGCCACCCGTCGAACCATCGCTGCAATACGGCCGGCGCGTGCACGAGCCCGAAGACCAGCGCTCCCGAGATCAGCAGCTCCATCTCGTAGGTACGGAGGTGCAGACCACCGAACCGGCTCCGCGGCGATATTTCAGTGGAGTGTGTTTCCCGGTCCTCGGACCTGACCGACGCCACGGTGCGCCTCCCGACTCTGCTGTCGTGTGTCTGTCAACGCACGGTACAGCACTCTGGTTCGGCTCTCAACCGTGCAGGCTTACGTCTCTCGGCCATTGCGTTTCACAGCGACTCCTCTACACTGTCCACATGTGACTGCGAATCATTCTCCAACATAGTCACAGTTCAGATTGGAGGATCATGTGAACCTACGAACGCTTCTGGCGACAATAACTCTCTGCGCTGTGACTGTTGTCCCTTCGGCTTTCGCTAACGGACCCGGAGGCATGGGTCCTGGCGGCGCGGGTTCTGGAGGCATGATGGGCGGCGCCGGTATGCTCACCATCGCGGACGATGGCAGCGTCCTCGTGACGGAGATGGCAATGAACCGCGGTTCGATGGGAGAGCTCGACGCGCTCGATCGTGACCTCATCAACATCTCTCCGAGCGGCGACGAGCGCTGGCGTGCCTCGTTCTCGGACGGCTGGCCGATGATGCCGACGACCGACGGCGACCTCGTTGTTCTGAGCCTGACCGACGACTGGAGGATGGGCGATGGAGGAGCCGGCGACCGCGGCTGGAACCACGGCTCGGGGATGATGCACGATGGCGACGACCCACCCCAGGATGGCGAGAGCAGCCATGGAACCATCGTCGCTCTGGACCTGTCCAGTGGCGAGGAGCTCTGGCGGCTGGAGCTGGAGGGCGACATGATCGCCACTCCACGGTTCACGGACGACGGATCGCGGCTGTATGTCACCGTCCGCGAGATGGATCACGACCTCGCGGGCTCCGGCTCGATCCCACAGGGCCATGGTCCCGGCTCCGGCGGTTTCATGAGCACCACCCTTGTCGCAATCGACCGAGCTGGAAACATCCTCTGGTCCCTCGAGCTTGACGGCGACCGCGATGGC
>CAZEJK010000208.1:2916-8900 GCA_964512045.1 uncultured Thermoanaerobaculia bacterium | reverse complement strand
TCAACAACTTGACTCGGGCCAACGGACTTCGGGTAATGTGACAAAGTAGAACTAATACCTTACAGCTACGCGGGCGCGGGACCGGCGCCACCGGAGCATCACTTTGGTTGCGGCTCGCGGCTGCGCTCGTCGCACGAACGCTGATCGACCAGCGCATCGCGATCACCGATCGGCGGCGGCGCTCCCCCGAACCAGCTCCTCGCTCCGCTGCCAGAGGGCTGCCGCCAGCGTCCGGTTCAGAGCCGCCGGAGACGGCTGCACCGTTCGGCGTTGCTGCCAGTACCGCCCGCTGATGCCCTCCACAGCCGGTGCAGTCGCCAGGTAGAGCACAGTGTCCGCGCCCTTCTCTGGAGACACCAGCGTCCAGCTGAACAGCCGGAAGAACAGCCGTACGGCAAGGCTCCCCTGCCGACCGAAACCGGTGGCCACCACCCCCGGGTGCATGCTGTTGGTGGTCACACCGGCGCCCTCCAGACGACGAGCGAGCTCGTTGGTCCACAGCACGTTGGCCAGCTTCGACTGACAGTACGCACCCCAGCTGCTCCAGCGACGCTCCCCGTTGAGGTTATCGAGCTCGATCCGCCCGCGTCGATGGGCATCCGAGGCCACCGTCACGATCCGCGAAGCAGCGCTCTCAACAATCCGCTCGGTCAGCAGCTGCTGCAGCAGGAACGGCGCCAGGTGGTTGACCGCAAAGGTAGTCTCGACACCGTCCGGGGTCAGCATGTGGCGCCCCATGGTCAGTCCCGCGTTGTGCACCACCACATCCAGCCGATCGGCACGGCGAAGAATCTCCGCCGCCAACGTGCGCACCGACGCTTGAACGCCGAGATCCGCGAGCAGCAGCTCTGGGTCCGGACCAACCGCACCCGATCGGACTCGCTCCAGCGCTACCTCGCCGCGCTGCCGGTTCCGTCCCACCATCAGCACGCGGTAGCCCTCTGCGGCCAGTCCTTGTGCAGTGGCCAGCCCGATGCCGGACGTCGCTCCGGTGACCAGCGATGTTCTCGGTCGTGTCACTGTCCCCCCATGCATCGCACTGTCCTCCGTTGAGGACAGTTCAACCTCTCGTCGATCCACGCCGGCACGGCTCGAGCCTGGCATATCACTTGCAATTCGGTCTCATGACTGCGGCGGCACCAGGCTTCCGCCGACGAACAGGAGGACATGATGTACGTTCGAAAGATTCTTCACTCCACCGTGATCCTGGGCCTCATGGTCGCCGTGGCCGCACCTGTCTTGGCGCGTTCAACCGACTCGGGGCAGCGTGTGTTCCACGCGTCCAACCAGTTCGGCGAGGTATGGATTCACGTCGACCTGACACGGCAGCGACTCGATGAGGCGTTCGTACCAATCGCCGTGGCCGTCCGCAACACCTCTGGCAACCCGATCACCCTGACCCGATCATCGTTCACCGTTCTCGGTCGGGATGGTGTGCTCTACGGCGTCCCAGAGGTCAGCACGCTGCGCGCCACCTACCGCAAGGACACGTACGATCGGCAGGTGCTCCGGCTCGACGGCATCCCGTTCGGTACCAAGCTGAGCCAAAGTCAGATCCGGCCGTCGAACTTCTTCCCGTCACTGGCGCGTGGTGAGGTCGCTCGCGACCACGTGGTGCTACCGGACCGCGGATGGACCGCGGACCTGCTCTACTTCCCGCAGCCGGTCGGCCTTGCCCAGGGCCAGGAGGTGCAGATCTCGATCCAGCCGGATGGCTGGGAGGCGCCGGTCACCGCGACGATTCGGATCTGAACCTACGTCACAGCGCCCGGAACCGGCAGTCCGTCGTCGGGACCGGCGCCGATGCCGGGCTTGCGCCGGCTACGACCGTCCAGTCGCCGCGGACCATCCGCGGCGACCCGGTGTATGGCGCCTTTGGCTCCGGCGTCCGACGCGCGCTGTCCGGAAGTAAGTACCGATGGAACGAAAATCAGTGGAGTTCCAGGTCAACCCGATGGTCGGGGCTGCAAAGCTCCGGGGCCGGCGGCCGGCTGCCGGGGCGGGGACCGGGACCAGTGCCGGGGCCGGCGTCAGGCTTGCTCCGGCGTAGCCGCGGTGGGCGGTTTGGGGAAGCGACGCCGGGGGATTCGCCGTGACTCCGGTATGCTCGGGCTCCTGGGAGGACGCGACATGGAGATCGCACCGTTCATCACCGAGCGCTTCTTTGCCGAGCTCGAGTTTGCAGCGGCTCACACCCTGTCCTCATCGGACTGCGAAACCCTCACCGTACGGGAGCTCCTGGAGCTCGCTGGTGCCGATCCAAAGCTGCTGCTCGATCTGCGCCTCGGCTACACCGAAAGCCAGGGCGCACCAGCATTGCGTGAGAGGATCGCGGCGCCGTTGGAGGGTGTCAGCGCCGACGAGGTCGTGGTTCTCGCTGCGCCAGAAGAGGGGATCTTCCTGACGGTCCATGCTCTTCTCGAACCGGGCGACGAAGCGGTGGTGCTGACCCCGTGCTACGACTCCCTGAAGAACGTCGCCGCTCATCTCGGCGCGCGAGTGGTGCCATGGCCGGTGAGCGACAGTGGCCACCGATGCTGGCAGCTGGACCTGGACCTTCTGGACGCGGCAATCGGACCGCGCACCCGGCTCGTCATCGTCAACTTCCCGCACAACCCCACCGGCGTCCTGCCAGAGCCGGAGGTCTGGGAAGCGATCGTAGATCGCACCGCCCGGCGTGGGGTCTGGCTGCTGTCCGACGAGATGTACCGCGGGCTCGAACCGCCGGCGCTCGGAATGCTTCCCTCGGCCTCGGAGCTCGCAGCCCACACGGTCACACTGTCCGGCCTCTCCAAGACGCACGGGCTTCCCGGGCTCCGCATGGGCTGGCTGGTGGTGCACGACCCTGCGCTCCGCCACCGTATCGAGGCATGGAAGGACTACACGACGATCTGCGCCGCAGCACCGTCGGAGGCACTCGCCGAGGTGGCGCTGTCAGTCAGCGAGCAGCTCGCCGAGCGCTCCCGGGCCACGATCGAGAGCAACCTCGAGGTCGTACAGACCTGGAGCTCGGGCACCGACCACGGTCTCGAGTGGTTCCCTCCAGCAGCCGGCCCGGTCGGTCTCGTTCGGCTACCAGAAGGCACATCGGCTACCGAGCTCTCCCGGCGCCTGTTCGAGAGCCGTCAGACCCTTCTGCTCCCGGCCAACGGCATGGGTTTGGCAGACGACCGGCACGTTCGCTTCGGTCTCGGACGGCGAGGGTTTCCGGCCGCACTGGAGGAGCTCGAAACGTTCTTGACGTCGTAGCCGTTGAGCGGCCAACTGCCGCGACAGCCTCGCAGCCAGCTCCTCAAGCCCTACCGACGCCCCAATCTCGCAGAGCAGGCTCTGGGAGAGCGAACGGCATTGCGAGCTCAAAACTCAACTAACGCGGCCGCGGGCCGCACCCCGAGGGATGCTCCGGAGGTACCGGTCCTGGCCCCGGCCCCGACAGCCGGATCCCGGTCTTCCGGCCCCCGGCGCATGCCTCGAACTCTCGAAGATGCGGGATGCTTGAGCCGCCAGCGCCACCTTCGAACGACAACAGCGCATCAGAGATCGGCGGTGCTCACGAAGCCGGCACGACAACCTCAGCCTCCCCGGATGCTCGACCGAGCTCCCTGAGCTCCGGAGCATCCACGAGGCCTTGCAGCGCCTGGACCGCGGCGTCCGCCATCGCGAGCTTCGCGGCCTCGCCGCACAGCTGCTTCGCCTTGAAGCCCGACATCATGCCCTTGCTCGTCTGACCCTCACCGGTGACCGTCTCACTGAACAGCACCGTGCCCCCCGGGTCGCTCACCGTCACTCTGTAGGTCACCGACGCTGTGTACGGCTTGTACGCTGGATGTGGCACGCCAGCCATGAAGCGTACGAGCTCCACGGAGACCTCGGCGTCCGCCGCTGCGTCCTCAGCATCGGTCACGGCGGCGAAGACCTGTGGCAGGTTGCGCTCGAACAGCTCGACCGTGAACGCTCCAGTAGCAAACCGGAGCTTGTCGAACGGGCTTGTTCTGACCACGTCTTCCTGGCTAGCAAGCTCGTCACCAACGACGAATGCCGCTGTCAAAGGCAGGCGCGTGATCTCGCCCAGATCGAGCGACGGCGCCGACGGCAGCGGCACCTTCCCCGCCGAAGACGACCCCGCTATCAATAGCACCACGAGCACCACACAGCTCACGATCCAAGAACGCTTCATGACCCCTCCTCCTGTTGTTCAGAGCGGTTGACTGGCGCCGGAAACCGCGCCAGAAGATCGGACACCACAGCGCGCACGCGATCGGGGTCGTTCCGCGCGATCGGCGGCCAGACACCCATGTTCATCCAGACGATCTCGCCGCTGGCGCAATGCACCAGTATCGCGGTGACAGCGAGGCCGTCTGCGGATGTCGGGAGATAGGCGGTGTACGTGAAGAGGTCATTGCCGTTCGCAACAGCACGACCGTACGCCGACGCATAGCTCGCCGCCGTCCCGGCAACCAGCACGCCGATCTTGCCGGCCTTCATCCCTCCGGTCTCGCGGTTCTGCTGACCCGAGACCAGGAGCACGGCGTCGGCCCCGCTCAGCTCCCCCAGCTGCCGCACAGCCTCGAGAGCCGCCCGGCTCTCGAGGCACGGCGCCACGCTCAGGTACGACAGGCGGATCGGATCGAGCCGTCGCGCGGCGGTGCGCAGCTCGCGCCAGATCGACCGCATGGAGACCTGGGCGGAGGGCCCAGCCGGCCGGACCACGATGTGCCCCCGCAGCTCCTCGACTGCCGCGTCCTGCAGTGCATCCGCCAGTAAAGCCGAAAGCTCGTCACTCGTCGCCTCGGATGCGAACCTCCGTTCGATCGCTTCCATCGCCGGCTCGACCACGACAACAGAGCCGATGCTCGGCACCTCGCTGACGCCAACCACCGGCTCGAGCTCTACTGAGACGTGACCAGACGCCGGTGTGACCTCGACGACCTTCGCAGCGTACCCCCGGTGCTCCAGCTCGAGCCACAGCCTTCGCTGCCTCCCGAAGTCCAGATTCCGGGTCACTGGCGTCTCACCGGCGACCACCCGCTCACCGTAGCTGGCGGCTGGCGGTTGCTCGTGCACCGACACAAGCGCCCCGGACGGCTCAGACTCCACGCCGAGCACAGCACGACGCGGCTCGCCGGCGCCAACGCTCGACCCGGCACCTCCGATCACCAGCGCCACCGCCATCCATACGCTCCGTCGTCGAGTCACTCTCATCACGTCCTCCACGCACAGCGACTCCGCACGATCGATGCCAGCATGCAGCTATGATCTGCGACACGCGTCTCTGATCCCCTACCCGTCCGGGTTGCTGGCATACCCGCGGCTATATCCGCAGCTTCACCGCAGCCGTCCGGAGTCCCTCGAGACAAGGAGACCATGACCCATCGCGGAAGGAGGGTCTGCAATCGTGGCGTTCAGTCGAACAGTTTGTCAAGCAGACACAGGATATCCTCTTCGAGCACCTCGCCGCTGAGATCGCAGTCGGTGTTGCCGAGTGGCACAAACCCCGTATCGAGCAGGTCGCGCAGGAGCGTCCCAAGGTCGGCGCTGTCCAGCGACAGGTCGCCGTTGCCATCTCCGGCTTGCACCTGCTGCACCGAGGTCGTCTCCTCGGCCGTCTCGTTACCCAACAGGCCGTCGTAGGTATCCGCATCGACGGTTGCGATGTTGGTGACGGTTCCGCTCGCGTCCTCTGACAGCTGAACGGTGACGGTGAACGAGGCAGTCGAGTCCGCGGGAAGCTGGCCCAGGGTGCAGGTCGGCGACCCGAGCGGGTCCTCGCTGCAGCCGGAGGTCGCCACCAGCGTCATCTCGGTGGGCAACGTGTCTGTCACGACAACGTTCTCAGCACCGTCAGGCCCTGCGTTCTCGACTGTCAAGGTGTACGTCAGCAAGGTCCCTGAAGCCACTGGATCCGTGCTGTCCACCTTGGTCAACGAAAGATCGGCCGTCGTGCCGGGATCGACTGTGATCACCGCTGGATCGCTGGTTGTCGT
>CAZEJK010000208.1:0-2906 GCA_964512045.1 uncultured Thermoanaerobaculia bacterium | reverse complement strand
ACCCTCGTTGATGGCCTCCACCGTGTAGGTACCGCCGTGATCGAGGGTCGCAAAGGCGATCACCAGCTGCGGCTCGGTCTCGCCGGCGAGAGTCGCGCCGTCCTTTAGCCAGCGGTACTCCGGTTCCGGAGTACCGGTCGCCTCCGCGGTGAGGGTCACCGAGCCGCCTGCCATCAACGCCTGTCCTTGCGGATGAACGGTGAAGGTTGGCGCGACAGGCTCCTCGTTGACGATTACGACCTCGATGTCGACCGAGGAGTCCGCAAAGCCGTTACGGAACGCCCGGGCCCGCACCAGCCACTCACCAGGTCCAAGGTCGAAGGGACCGTCGTACAGGATCGAGCTGCTCGTCGGCTCCGAGCCATCGAGGGTGTACCGGATGGTCGCGCTCGGCGTTTCGCTGATGATGCTGACGGTCGAGGTCCCACGTCCCTCATCCTGCTCGATCGACGGCTCGGCGGTGTCGAAGCTATAGTGGGCCACACCGTCGCCCCCGTTGGAGAAGAACGGCCGGTACCCAGTCGCGGTCAGGGTCACCGGCTGGGAGATGCTGACCGGCGTCGAGTACTGCTGCGACGGGAACGTCACCGGAGGGTAGTGAACAGGCTCTGAGCCGTCGCGCGTGTAGAAGATGGTCTCGAACTGCCCCCCGCTGATCGTCACGGAGATTGCGTCCGTGTACGTACCCCCGGGCGGATCGAAGGTTGGCACCTGTGTCGTCCCGAGCGCATCGACGACGCTGAGCTGGCCGCTCTGGATGATGTTGGACGGGCTCATACCGTCCTTGAACGCACGGACCTTGAAGTACCAGTTGCCGTTCACAGCGAGATGAAACGGGTTGGTGAACAGCAGGCTGGACTGGGTCGGGTCGGTCGGCAGGCTACCGTCGAGGAACGTGTAACGGATCTCGGCCCCCTCGGTGTCACAGTGGACATTGAAGGTGAATCCGTCAGGGAACGTCTGCGTCGAAAACGGCGTCATCACCGGATCCGCCACCTGCCCGCCGGGCGACTCGTAGACGGTAAACGAGGCGCTGGCCACCGGGCTGGCCAGCCCGTCGAGAAACGCTCGCGCCTTGACGGTCGTCTCGCCCACCCCCAGCACGATCGGTCCGACGTATGGTTGCGAGAAGCTCTGGGGCTCGGCGCCGTTGTCCGTCCACGTGATGAGGGCGCCAGCGCTCGCGGTCGACAGGCTCACGGAAAGGGAGCCGGTAGCGGTCCCACCGTCCGGAGTGATGAATGGGATCGCCGGGCCGTCCACGATCGTGTAGGTTCGCGTGGTCGGCGAGCTCGGAGAAAACTGCGGGTGGAACACGCTTGCCTTGAAGGTCGCGCTGCTCTCCAGCCTGACCGGCTCGACATACAGCGGCGAGAAGGCGGTCGGATTGCTCCCGTCCGTTGTGTAGCGGATCTCACTGCCCGCCACCGTGGTCAGCACCTCCACCAGCACCGAACCGAAGTACTCTCCACCGGTGGGGACAACCTGCGGCGATGGAAGTACGGTCGGCAGTACGCTGATCGGGCCCGACTTGACGGTCGAGCTCGGGTAGAAGCCGTCCTTGTAGGCGCGAACACTGAGCTCATGATCGCCCGGATCGAGAGTGATCGGGCCGGCGTACTCGGTCCCCGGATAGAAGATGTTGATGCTGCGACCGTCGGTTCGGTACTTCAAAGTGGCACCGGGAGTCACCGTCGTCAATGTCACCTGGTGCGGCTGCGTGTAGACACCCCCGGAAGGTGCGATCACAGGCGCTGCAACCTCGCCAGTGGTCGAGACGAACGACCTTTCGGTGGTGTCCGACGAAAACACGAGGCCCGAGACGATATCCGAGACAAACGCCTTGACCTTAAGGGTCACTGAGTAGTTGAACACCAGCTCGTCGCCGAGCTGCGGCAGGATCTCGAAGTCATCGATGCTCGGCTCGGTTCCATCGAGTGTATAGAACAGCCGAGTCTCCGACTGGTCGTGGGAGGGATCGAAGTCGATCACTACCGTCAGCGGCATATCGTAGGTCCCGGAGACTGGTGTGACAATCGGCGGCGCCGGCCTGGGAACACCCCACATCTGCTCCAGCGCCGCTTTCAGGTCCGGCTGAGGACCGATGTTGCGATCTGTAGAGCCAGCTGCCTGTGGTGTCCCGGTGTTGCGCAGCACGGTCCGGACCTCTGCGGGCTGCAGAGCGGTACCGTCCTTGCGGATGGCCTCTGCCTGGAGGATCGCCACCGCCGAGGCGACGATCGGCGACGCGCCGGAGGTCCCACCGAACGTGTCGGTAAACTCGAGCTCGGGACCTTCTGCGTTGTAGTACACCCCGTAGCCGGTAGTGACGATATCGTCGCCCCAGGCTTGTAGATCCACGGTCTCCCCATAGTTGGAGAAGTCTTGCGGCGAGCGTGGATCGCCGTCGGCCGTCTCCCATGGCGTGAACCCCGCTCCAACCATGATCGAGCCGGTATCATTCTCCGGGAAGAACGGCTTGTGGCTTCCCGCGCCGCTGGACGGCGCGTAGACGGAGTCATCCAGATCGTTGCCTCCATTGCCGGCGGCCTCGACTACGACGATCTTGTTGCCGACAGCTGTGGCGATCGCGTCGTACGCCGATTGAATCCATGAGACGGGGACACAGCCGGTCTGATTCGTGCTGATACACGGTCCTGTCCCCGAGGGTCCGCCGACCTGCACCTCGAGCAAGATCACATCTCCGGAGGTCAGCGCATCGGCACACTCACCGATGGCCCGTGCAGCGTTGAAGCCGGCGCTCGGCGAGTGGGAAGCGAAGCTCAGCTCGGCGCCGTAGGCGATCCCGGTGGCGCCCCAGCCGTTGTCGAGCGCGGCGATCTGCCCCAGGACTTGAGCGCTAGCGAGAACTGACCCCCCTCTGCTCACGAAAACTGACCCAGTAG
>CAZEJK010000207.1:0-8983 GCA_964512045.1 uncultured Thermoanaerobaculia bacterium | reverse complement strand
CAGCTACGCGGGCGCGGGACCGGCACCTTCGGAGCATCACTTTGGTTGCGGCCCGAGGCCGCGTTGGGCTCCGAGCGACTGAAGACCGGCGCTTCTTCGAGAAGGCGTCGCGTTATCGCCGGGGGCCGGGTGGCCGGGTTCCGGCTATCCGGGCCGGGACCGGGACTACGCAGGGCTGCGGCGACGTCGCTTCTGCGAGTGAGATTGGTCGGGCGGGAGAGCTCAGAGTCGAGAGCCCGGCACTACTCCGAGAGCTCCGCGTCGGCGGCAGGACCGAGCAGCTCGAGCTCCTCGGCGGTTGGCTGGAACACGCTCGTTCCAACACAACCCGGACCCACGTGCGTGCCGACCACGGGACCGATCGCCGCCTGGAACACCTCGGCCACCTGGAACCGGTCCTGCATGAGATCGTGCAACCGTCCCGCCCACTTCGGCGCCGTCGAGTGGGCCATCCCAGCAATGATCGGCTGCTCCGGCTGCACCCGTTCGGCGAGGATCTCCAGCAGCCGCCCCTGCACCCTGCGGCCACCGCGCACCTTGTCGACCGGCACCACCTCGCCATCTGCCATGCCCAAGATCGGCTTGATACCGAGCAGCGATCCCAGCAGAGCCTGCGCCTTGCCGATCCGCCCACCCTTTTGCAAGTACTCCAGTGTGTTGACGACAAACAACATATGGCATCGTGTCCGGATATCCTCGAGCCGTGCCACGACCTCATCCAGATCGAGACCCCGGCGAACCATGCGAGCGGCGAAGATCGCCAGCATTCCCAGCCCGATCGAGTTGAACCACGAGTCCACCAGGCGGATCTGCACCGGTCCCGGCGCCTTCTCCTCGCTGCGCAGCCTATCGAACTCCTCCTGGCCTTCCGCCGCCGCCTGCACTGCGGACTCCAGCGTTTTGGACTGCTTCGCCGAGATGTGGATCGATAGCACGTCCGCACTGCCGACCAGCGCCCGGTAGCGCTCGAGAAACTCACCCTTGGACGGAGGTGACGTGGTGGGAAGGCTCTCCGAAGCCGCGAGCTTCGCATAGAAGTCGTCCGGCTGGAGGTCGACCCCGTCGCGGTACACCTGACCGCCAAAGAGGACGGACAACGGCACGATCCGGATACCCTGGCGACGCGCCATCGCCGGTCGCAGATCGCTGGTCGAGTCAGTGACGACCACAACCCTGTGCTCCGGCTCTGCGAACGTCACAATGCCGCGCTTGTGGAGGTCCGACACGACCTCTGCCACCGCCAGGTCAGTTGCCTGGACCCGGTCGAGGAGCTGTCCCAACGTCACCCCTGCCTGCACCTGGGTCAGGACCTCCCGCTCCAGCGGTTGGAAGTCGATCTGGAAGAACTGCTCCACCATGTGCAGCTGGAGGGAGACATCGAGGCTCGGCAGCTCGGCGAGGAGCTCGTCCAGCTGGAACTTCTCATCGAGGGCGTCGGAGACGAGCGTCGCCAGATCGCTGGTGATGGTCCGCTCAGCGCTGTAGCTCTCCAGGGTCAACGTGAACGAGCCGGCGCGCAACGCCGCCACCCGGTTGAACGCCTTGACGCCCCCGGTGGATCCCCAGCGAGCATGCACCACGGCGCCCTCGTCGATCCACAGCTCGATGGATGGCCCGGCCGAGAACGTCAGCCGGCAGGTAATCAGGTTCCGGAACAGCACCCGCAGCAGCTCGCCGACAGAGATGCGCGCCAAATCGCCGTAGAGCAGGTCGATGGTATCGCTCAGGTCGCCACCAACCTCTCGGGACAGCAGCAGCAACCGGACCTGTTGCAGCAACCTCTCTGGCTCGATGTCGCGACTCTCGAGGGTGTAGATGCCTTCGGCCAGCTCCTCCTCGGCCTCGAAGTCGCCCTGGTGGAGGATCAGAAACGGTGGAAGCCGCTGCATCTCCCCGGACACTGCAGAGCGTAGGGCAAGTGGCTGCGCCCCCTCGAGGCCAGTATGCACCATGACCAGGGACGGCTCCAAGCCGGCGGCAAATCGGATCGCCTCGTCCGCATTGACGGCGTTGATAAGCTCATACCCGCCGCCGTACAACGCCAACCCGAACTGACGCCGCCGCTCCTCGGAGCTATCTGCCAGCAAGATCGTCTGTGTCGGCACCATCACCCTCTCCCACTCCGCGCAGCTCGAACTGGTGCACCCAGCGTCACGGCACCATGAAGTTTCCTTTTTTCATGAATTTGCACAGTGGAGGTCGCGGCACGAGGCGCCCAGGCGCCCTCCCCAAGTCTCCACATCTCAGCAGGTTGAGCAGGATTGCGGGTATCAGTGCTCATCCCGCTCAGTATACACAGGACGCGGCGACAGCCCGAAGGTCCCGTCAGACATGCGGCGCCATGGCGTTCCAGCCCGTGCAGCCACGCTCCCGGACCTCGATACCGACGCCACGGTGCTATGCTGCTCATATGCTGTACTGTGCTCCTCTATCCGGTTTCCAGCTCGAGGCATCATGAGCACCGCCGATGGCCACCGAGTCCTATTGGTCATCTCTGGAGGGATCGCCGGATACAAGAGTCTCGAGCTCATCCGCAGGCTCCGTGAGCGCAGCCACCGCGTTCGCTGCGTCCTCACCCACGCCGCCACCAAGCTGGTCAGTCCTCTGGCAGTCGCGGCGCTCAGCGAGGAGAAGGTCTCGACCGAGCTGTTCTCGCTGACCGACGAGGCCGAGATGGGACACATCCAGCTCTCCCGGTGGGCCGACCTCGTCGTGGTGGCGCCAGCTACCGCCAACCTGCTCGCGAAGATGGCCCACGGGCTCGCGGACGACCTGGCCTCCACCGTCCTCCTCGCCACCGATACGCCGATTCTGATCGCGCCTGCCATGAACGTCCTCATGTGGCGGCATCCCGCGACCCAGGAGAACCTGGCGACGCTCGAAGGTCGCGGCGTGCTCCGGGTCGGGCCGGGAGCCGGCGACCTCGCCTGTGGCGAGACGGGAGAGGGACGCATGGCCGATCCCATGCAGGTCCTGACGGCAATCGAGACGTTTCTCGCGCGACCATCTGGCGTGCTCTCCGGGCTCCGCGCCGTCGTCACGAGCGGTCCGACCCACGAGCCGATCGACCCTGTGCGCTATATCGGCAACCGCTCCTCTGGCAAGCAAGGACACGCGGTGGCCGCGGCACTCGCGGCAGCCGGCGCCGACACAGTCCTCATCACCGGTCCGACAGCGCTGGAGAACCCGAGAGGTTGCGCGGTCCGGCAGGTGGAGACCGCCGAGGAGATGCTGAGCGAGTGCGAGGCCGCGCTCCCGGCGGACATCGTCGTCTGCGCCGCCGCGGTGGCCGACTGGCGAATCGCGACGCCGTCCGCCGGGAAGATCAAGAAGGACGGAACGGCGCCGCCGGCGCTCGAGCTCGCCGAGAACCCCGACATTCTGGCAACAGTCAGTCGGCACCCCACCCATCGACCGCGGCTGGTGGTCGGGTTTGCCGCCGAGACGGATCAGGTGATCGAGCACGCCCGCGCCAAGCTGACGCGCAAAGGCTGCGACTGGATCGTGGCCAACGACGTCTCTGCACGGGCGGGCACGTTTGGCAGTGACCGCAACACGGTTTGTCTGATCAGCCGGACCGGTGAGGAGGCCTGGCCGGAGCTGAGCAAAGAGGAGGTCGCGACCCGTCTGACACGACGGATCAGCGATGCGCTCAGCATGCAGCGGTAGCTGGATCCCGCACGCGCGCTACCAGCCGCGAACCGGGAACCACTCGCCAACGAGCTGCTCTCCCTGGACCACCACGTACCGCGCGTGGAGCGCAGCAGCCAGGCACGAGTGGTTCGGCATGATGCGGACCCGTTGACCGACCCGCAGCTGATCGAACGCTGCTGCTTCCTCGGCGTGCACGACACCGTGCTCCTGAGACAACCGGCACAGCGTGAGCCCCGGCAGCGGCGCACCGCCGACGTCGAGCAGCCAACCGTAGCCGCAGCTCGGATCGGCGTGGATCGGCCCTGGATCTGCGGACAACGCCAACGCTCCGGCATCGAGTACGGCCGTCCGTCGCTGGCGGTACACTCCAATCACCGACGCCAGCACGGTGAACGCCACGTCGTGGGGTGCACAGCTCCCGATCGTCGTCTGGAACGCATCGAAGAACACGTAGTTGCCCGGACGGATCTCATCGACACCCGCCCGGCCCGGAGGCTGGAATGCCGCGTCCCAGGCCCGCACGGTCGGCGTCGAACCGACGCTGAGCACGCCGGGATCGATGCCGTCCTCACGCAGTGTGGCCGCGACCTCCAGCAGGGCGTCACACTCGGCCCGAGCCACGCGCGCCGCCTCGTCTCGTGTTCGGCAGCCATACGCCTGGCCTGCGTGGGTCAGCAGACCGGCCAGCTCGAGGCCTGCGGCGTCCCCGATCGCACGACCGATCGCAGCTCCCTCGCGTCCATCGGGCGCCACCCCGGCCCGCCCCCCACCAGAGTCCACCTTCATCCACACGCTCACAACGACCCCTCTCGAGACCGCCGCTGACGCCAGGCTCGCGACCGTCTCGACATGGTCCGCCAGAACGGCCAGTCGAAAACCGTCAGCGACCAGATCCACAGCCTCAACAATCCGTGGATGCGGACACGGCACAGCCCACAGCACGTCATCGAATCCGGCAGAGCGCAGCTTTCGGGCTTCAGCAAGCGTCGAAACCGTGACCGGTCCCACCCCCGCACACTGCAGCAACGCTGCGTCCACACACTTGTGGGTCTTCACGTGTGGCCGGAGCCGAACCCCGTGTCGCGCTGCCAGCGACAGCATCTCCTCGCAGTTGCGGCGTAGGAGATCGAGATCCACAACCGCGGCCGGCGTCTGCGCCTCTGTCAGATGCATCTGCTCACTCCCACTCCTCGGATCGCGTTGGCATGAGCGAGTGCTCCAGTGGCAGACCGAGCCGGAACCAGCGTGGGCCATCCTCTGCGGAGAACGACCACAGAATGAATCCCACGGTCCCCACCACGCGGTGGTTCTCGACCACGTCCAGCTGCCAGCCACCCGCCATCGGCGGACCACGGTTATCGCCCAGCACGGCACTCCACCCATCGGGCACGGCTCGCGGCGGATGATCGTGCGCTATGTGCGTCCGTCCCCATGCACCGTGGGCGTACACAGGAGGCTCGAGGGGAAGCCCGTCAACATACACGATGCCGCTGCGCACCTCGATCGTCGAGCCGCCTTGCGCCACACACCGACGGATTCGCTCGCCCCCGGCGCTGTCTCGGACCACGACCACCTCGCCAACGCCCGGACGACCGCAACGTACACGAGACACCGCCACGACGTCACCAGGAAGCAGGGTCGCTGCCATCGTCGCATCGTCGATCCGCTCCCACCCCACGATCCTCTGGCCCACTGCCTCCACCACCACACCGCTGAGCGCTGTCACCACGAGAATCACCGCACCATGCAGCCAGGCCGATCGCCACCTGCGGTCCACGACGCGAGCTCGCCGTACCTGCCGAACGGCATCAGCGATGACTGTCAGATGCACCGCCAGGGTGAGCACCATCGGAAGTAACAGTGTCAACGGCGTCAGGCGCCAGCACGCGACTGCAACGGTCGCCACCACTGCACCACCGGCCACGCTGACCAGAGCGATCGCCGCTCTGACGGGCCGGCCGGCAAACAGCTGACCCGCACCCGGAACCAGCCCACTCAGCGTCACGGCAATCCCGACGCGGCGCCTCCATGCCAACGCCTCCAACGGCGTGTGCGCGTGCTCGTGATCGTGACCGTCGGCTCCCATGGTGGATGTATCGTACATCGCGCCACAGGCCGAAAGTGGTGACATCACGCGTGTCACGCCAGCCTGGCGGTTGGAGAAGGCGTGCGACACAGCTACAATCAGCGTACGATGAGTAGCCTATCCGCCCGCTGTGCTCTCTGTCTGCTGCTCGCCGCCGGAGGAGGTGGCGCATGGGCCGAGACGCCAACCCCGACCCCGACTCCCGCCACCGGTCGGGAGGCGCTCGCCGAATTCGCCAAGCGCACACGCTTGCGAGCAACACCGACGTACCGGGGCTCGATCCAGATCACCGACGAGACCCTCGCGCTGATGGATGACACGGGCACCTTGACCTATGTGCTCGAACCTGCTGGCGACGCCTCGTC
Organism: uncultured Thermoanaerobaculia bacterium; assembly: GCA_964512045.1. GTDB lineage: Bacteria > Acidobacteriota > Thermoanaerobaculia > Thermoanaerobaculales > Sulfomarinibacteraceae > CAZEJK01. Next base: position 2,878 of record CAZEJK010000207.1, on the reverse strand, counting down.
CGGCAGCATCGTTGTGCAGCAGCCGGAAGACGCTGACGCTCAGAAGGCCCCAGCCAGCGTCGCCGACACCACCGCCACGCCCCTCGATCCCGCCTCATTCCCACCAGTCCTGGAATGGCGGCCGACGCGCAGCAGCGACTACTCGCCCTACGCGGACTACACCGTGACGGTCACCGATCCGTACGGCGCCAACGACCCCTTGGGCTGCCATGACTTCTCGATCCTGTCGCTCGAGGTCAGGTCCGACGCATTGATCGTGGTGACGGACCGACCGCTCGATCCCCGCTGCGACTTCTCCTCCATCCTGGAGGTGAGCTCCGGCGGCTCGGTCATTCCGGGCTCGGCGGTGGTTGTCCTGGGTGGTGACGAGGGTTCCGAGACCCCGGCAGACGACCGGCGGTACGTCTACAGCCCCGACCCGTAGCAGAGGTCGCAGAACGCGGGCTCATGTCGGCTCGCCATCCACCGCAAGCCGAGCAGCGCGACCGCGATCAATCATGAGCAGCGACCTGAACAACCCGATGGTCCTCGACACACCACGCCGTCATCGGTCCGCCCCACACGCAGCCGGTATCGAGGCCAACGACGTTGTCGCCCTGATACAGGCCCAGGGCAGACCAGTGGCCAAAGACAGTGCGGCGATCCCGAGTGCGGCGCTTCGGCGCCCGGAACCACGGAACCGCCCCTTCAGGAGCATCCTCGGGGCGCCCTGTGAAGCCGCTCTCCATCACACCCTCCGGCGAGCAGAGCCGAATCCTCGTCAAGACCGCGGCTGCTGTTGCCCAGCGGCCCACCCCGGACAGTCGATCGCTCCATGGGAGCTGAACCTGACCGCGAGCCAGCGCCGCCAGCAGCTCTGGCCTGATTGCAGGATCAGCGACCACGCCTCGAAGCTCATCACTGAGGGCGAGCACGTCGCCGACCGACCACTGTGGGACCACTCCCGCGTGCACCATCAACACATCGTCAGACGCCACAGCGAACGGACGGAGCTGCAGCCACCGCAGGAGGTCGTCCCGATCCGGCGCGGCGAGCACACGCTCCAGGGTGTCGCGGTTCTTGACCCGTCCGACGCCTTCAGCCCGTGCGAGCAGGTGCAGATCGTGGTTCCCGAGCACCGCCTCCACACGGTCATCGTGGTCCACCACCCAGCGCAGCACGTCCAGCGAGCGGGGACCACGGTTCACGAGATCTCCCACGAGCCAGAGGGTGTCGGCGGTCAGGTCGAATGCAAGCTCATCGAGCAACGCCCGAAACGTCGCCCAGCAGCCTTGCAGATCACCGACCACCCAGGTCGCCATCCCCAATCAGCCTCGGCACCGTGCGTTGGATCCGGCTGCCGCGTTCCCGACTCAGATCACTGTACCGTCGGGGATGATCGCGTTCTTCGGAATCGCCACGATTCCGTCACGGATCGCCCACGCCTCGTTGTCCGCGTTCTGCACGCCGGCAGCGTTGATAATCTGCACGTTGCGACCGATGCGAGCATTCTTGTCGACGATGGCGTTACGGATGACCGTACCCGGGCCGATCCCCACGGGCGGTGCGTCAACTGGCGCCTGGGGGTAGTGGGAGTCGACACCCATGATCAGGCTCCGCTCGATCGTGGCGTTGTGGATCGACGACCGGATCCCGACGATCGACTGGGACAACCTCGAGCTCTCGACGATCGCACCCTCGGCGAGGATGCACCGTTCGAAGGTGCAGTTGTGGATCTCCGAACCGGGCAGATATCGGGGGCGTGTGTACAGCCGCCAGCTCGGATCATAGAAGTCGAACTCCGGGTTCTCCTGCACCAGGTCGATGTGTGCCTCGAAGAACGCACGGATTGTCCCGATGTCCCGCCAGTAGCCCTGAAAGAAGTGTGCCTGGACGCGGTGGCTGTCGAGGGCCCCGGGAATCACCTCGCCGCCGAAGTCGATGAAGTCGTTTTGCAGGAGCTTGATCAACGCCGGCTTGGAGAACAGGTACACACCCATCGACGCCAGGTACGGACGATCGGAGGCAACCCCCTGCCGCGCCAGCAGAGACGGCGCGACCTCCATCCCGTCACGGGCCTCCGGTGTCCCCGGCTTCTCTCGAAACTCGATGATCCGGCCGTGCTCATCCACCCGCGCCGCACCGAAGCTGGCAATCTCCTCCTCCGAGCAGGGCAGCACAGCAATCGACACGTCTGCCCCGGTCTCCACGTGCTCGGCCACGAGCGTCCGGTAGTCCATGCGGTACATGTGATCGCCGGACAGGATGAGGACGTGGTCACCCTCCAGCTGCTCCACCACGTGCAGGTTCTGTCGCACGGCGTCCGCCGTGCCCTGGAACCAGCGCGTGTCTGCCATCGTTTGCTGCGCCGCCAGGATCTGCACGAACCCCCGCGAGAATGCGTCGAACCGGTAGGTGCGTCCGATGTGGCGGTGCAGCGACACCGAGTTGTACTGCGTGAGAACGTACATCCGCTCCATGTGCGAGTTGATCGCGTTGGAGATGGGAATGTCGATCAGCCGGTACTTCCCTGCGATCGGCACGGCCGGCTTGCTCCGGCGCCGGGTGAGCGGGTCCAGGCGGGAACCCCGACCCCCACCGAGAATCAGCACGATCACGCCCCTTGCGTAGTCATCCCATCCCTGCACTCGACACCTCCCGAAAGTCCGGTCGTCGCTCCGACAGTCTAACAACCATACAGCAGAAACCCATCCCCCGACGCAGCCGCGGGCCGCAAACGGATCGAACCTCCGATGCGGCCGCGGGCCGCAACCAAAGCGATGCTGCGGTGGTGCCGGTCCCGCGACCGCGTAGCTGCGAGGTATTCGACGTTGGCAGTTCGCGCCCCTCCCACCCAGTCTCACTCGCAGGAGCAACGACGCCACAGCCCGGCTCCGGT
>CAZEJK010000206.1:0-9018 GCA_964512045.1 uncultured Thermoanaerobaculia bacterium | reverse complement strand
GTTCAACCGAACAACGTCCACGTCGAGGCCTTGGCGGTCGATACGGAGGGTGGGGGCGTTGCGGAGGTCGTGGGGGTTGAGGTCGAGCTGGAAGGGGAAGAGTGCTGGGTGGTTGAGCAGGGTGTCCGCAGGGATGGCGTGGTCGTCTGCGTCGATGAGGACTGCCTCGAGGAGAAGGGTGGCTGGCGACGGTGTGATCGGCCCGAGTCTTGGCGGCGGCATGTAGATACCTGGTGTCTGGGTGTCGTTGAGGATGTCCCAAGCCACCATCGATCGCAGAATGCGGGCCACGGCGCGACTGACCGTCGAGCGGTCGCCCCACGACTCGACCACGCGACGACGGACCTGGCTGTGAACGGCGTGCTGATGCAGAGCGAGGAGCTTTCCGACTGTCGTGGCGACGTCCGCGAACAGAGAGTAGGTCGCTATCATCAACGCCCAATGCAGCCCAAGCCTCTCGGCGCCCGAAGCTGTTGCGAGGAGATGACTTGCTCGATCGCGCAGCTGACTCGCCTCCAGCGGGACGGTACACCAAATATGAGTGAGCACCGTGACGGTCTTCTTGCGGGCACTGCTGTTCCCATCGTTTCCAGTCGCATCCTTTAGCAAGCTCGTGAGGTGTCTTCGAACCTGCTTTGGAGAGTCACCGCCAGCGACTCGTCCAGCGACTGCATCCAACCAGTCCAGCTCCAAAGGTCGGTCAAAGCCGACGGCGTCTCTGCGCGTGTGCTTCACGTCTTCACCCTTGCGAACGGAACGATCACCTCTTCAAGTGAGATACCGCCGTGGGCCAAGGTGCGCTTGCCTTCGTGGATGAAGGCGTAGCGGCCTGGTGCGAGGAGTGCGCGGTAGTCGTCGGGAAGCCCGATCTGCGGCCAGATGATCGACGCCGGGTAGTCCTTGTGAACCCCGGCCCTGGTCAGGTCGTCGCGAAACACGTGTGCCCGTTGCCCGCGCTCGTCGGCAATCTTGCCTACGTTGGGCTTCCCCATGCCGACACCTTCGATATTGCCGTGGTCGGCAGTGATGAAGACTTCGAAGCCCTGTTGAAGAAGGAAACCAAGGAGGTTGCCCAGAGCGCCCGAGTCAGACCAGTGTCTCACGCTGGCGTGCAGCCCGCCGCTCCCCGTGACCGTGCCGTGCAGCATCTGGTCGATGGTCCCGACGACCACGCCAAGCACCCGACACTTTGGATGCTCCCCCAGCTCGCGAACTCGATCCAAGAAGGTAGCGTCATCCTCCTGCTTTTTCTGACATGCGTAGCCAACCTCGACCTTGGCGGCTCCGGCGTCCTCCCAGAACCGTCGCCACTGCGTGGGCTCCTTACTGGTGGACTGCAAGCTGTCAGGGAAGTAGAAGGGAGGTTCACCGGTGAAGATCGATTGCCTCGACACACCCGTCAAGGTCGGTACCCAGGCGAAGACGCCACCTTCCTCCAGTGTCACAGAGATGGTGCTCTCGATGCCGGCTTTGACGACGGCCCACTGGTCCATGGCCAAGCCATCAACGACGATCAGGGCGTGCTTCCCGGGCGCTCGGTCGGCTGCGACGGCGCCCGTTGGCACAAAGCGATGTGCCAGGAAGCGTGGGATGTGGTGCACCATTGCCGGCGTAGGCCAGTACGCGAGATTGTGGAGGGCACCAAAATGGTCCAGCATCCACCGTGAGAACCGCACCTCTATCGCATCATGGAGCTTTTCGACCTCGTCCACGACTCCGCCCAAGGTATCCGCAGGCAGCCCCCACCGGATCGCGCACAGCTCGGCCCAGCGAAACGCAATGTCAACCCACCTTTCGCGTGCGGCGTGATCGTCGGGCATCTCCTCGCGCGTTTTCTGGATGAGGCGCTGTAGCCGCTCCAGCGCATCCAGCCGAGCGTCACCCGCCACGCCGAGAGCCATCCATGAGCCCCCCGCGACCGCCGACTTCGGGACGGCGTCTGTCGGATTCAGATGCCCCTCGACAAAGAGATTGTCGATGTAGACGCGGACATCGTCGTGGTCGAACGGTAGATCTGTTGGCCCCTCGATCTCCAGCGACACCGGCTCTTCGGAGCCATCTCGAACACTCTCAGCCTGTGCAGCATGGCTCTTGAGAAACAGCGGCCACCGCTCCTCCAGGAACGTCAAGAACGCTGTACGATCCGGAACGATGCGATGCAGCGGCCAGTCTGTCCACCGGCCGTCCTGCTGGAGAAGATGGATGAACCTCTCGTCGAGGGACGGCGGGTACACCTTGCCCCGGTAGTGTCTTCGCAGAAGCACCCGAAGCAGGTCGGACGGGGATTTGATGAGTTCAGGGGCCACCTCGAACACGTGGCGCAAGATGAAGTCCCGGGTGCCGTTCTCGCCGAGAGGCTCAGGCTTGTAGGCCTTCTGCGCCTGGTAGAGCGCTTCGAGATCCCCGCGGTCGAGCTCCGACACCACCTGTGGGGCAAGGTGCGGGAACAGCTCGCCGATGCTGAAGGACAGCAGACGGGACTGGCGCTCCGCTTCGCGCAGGAGGTCGAACGGGAGCGAATCAACATCCGACCTGCTCGCACGAAGGACGACGACAAGCGTGGTCTCGTCCCCTCGGTCCCAGAGCTGCCGGTATCGGCTCTCGTAGGCATAGCGAAAGGCCACGTGATCGTCGAAGGGAATCAGGTCGAAACCCTGGCTCCGGATTCCTTCGAGCACACCCTGCTCTGTCAGCAGCTGGTCGGGATCGGCCACAATGGTCAGCCGCGCGACCTCGGCGATGTCGCGAGTGAAGTGGGCAAGGATCGGCGCCCGCCAGCCAGCTTCAGACGGTTTCACCCGTGGCCCTCCTGCGCCGCCGCCACCCTGAGCACGATCACCGCAGACAGCTCTGGTACGGCCGTCTCCTTCGCTGCCATCGAGGTTGTCCACGCAGCCTTCTCGCGGTCGAGCTGTGTGAGGCGATGGCTACGAACCTGAGGAAGTCCGATGCGGTCGATGGCGCGACGCCTGGCTTCGAAGGCATGCTGGGTCTTTCTACGCTCCCGTTGAACACGCCTCTGGTGGGCGTCCTGGAGCCCGCGGAACACGGGCTCACCATGCCTCTCTGCTTCTCGTCGGGAGAGCTCATATGCTTGCAACGCTCGCTCGCCATTGAGCACGGTCGGTGGATCAGCCACCAGTGCGTTCCCCTCGATCAGCTGATCCCAGACGGCCCGCGCCGTGGGCCCGAGGGCCCGGCCATCGTCGCTCACGAAGAGTGGCAGCACCCTGGTCTTGCACTCATCCTCCATCCGAAGCTGGATTCTCCACAAGGACCATAGACCCTCCACCTTGTCCGAGATCCCGGGGAGCGAAAGCTCAAGGACAGGCTGGCCCGGGGCGAAATGGGGCAGCGATGCCACCAGGCGGCGCACCCTTGGCTCCTCGAGGGACAGGTGCTTCGTACCGGGCAGCTCCGCTTCTGATCGCGAGAACACGGCGTTCCGCACCTCGAACCCGTCGGGCCAACGGAGCCGAAAGCCCACGTTGTCGTGAGCAACCAACGCTCCGTCCGAGGCGCACGTGCGTAGGTGCGACACGGTCATCCGCTCGGTCCAGAACGGCATCTGGTGGTTCTCGATGCGCCGCGCCCCCGATGGGTCGAGATCTTCCACAGCCCCCAGGATTCCGGCCCCCACCCTCGCTGCCTGCGCCCGACTCCGCAGCTGCTCTGCAAGCTCTGTCGCCTTGGCCGCCGCGTCCTCCGGGGTGAGCACGGCGCCGATGTACAGATTATCGAAGTCCACGTCGCCTTCCTCGGAGTCGAGAACGTCCCCCAGCTTGTCGACCCCGAACTCCTCCAAGATTCGCTGGAGCTTCTCCTCGAGCACCTCGCGCACGCGAAGCTCGACTGTGTCCTCAAGGGCGAAGTTCAGGGCAGTGACCACGTGCTGTTGACCAATCCGGTCGACCCGGCCGATGCGCTGCTCGACCTTCATCGGGTTCCACGGGAGGTCGTAGTTCACGACAACGTGGCAGAACTGGAGGTTCAAGCCCTCGCCACCCGCATCCGTTGAGATCATGATCTGCGCTTCGTTGGCAAACGCTCGCTGGACCTCTCGTCGCTGCTCGAGCGGCATGGAGCCGTTCAAGGTGCTGACCGAGAATCCCCGCCCACCCAGGAACTCGGCGAGCATCGCCTGGGTCGCCACGAACTCGGTAAAGACGAGGATCTTGACGCTGGGATCGTTCTCATCCCGTTGAAGCTGCCGGATCATCCCGAGCAGTGCCTCTGCCTTCACGTCAGGGCCACTCGCCTCGCACCTCCGGGCGGCTGACAGCAGCAGCTCAACCTCGGCGCGCTCATTCTTCAAGCCACGAAGCCTCGATGTGAGGATGTTCTCCATCTGGTCCTGGCTGTCCATTTCGGACCAGTCCATACCGATGTCTTCCGGGAAGAGCGAGAGCTGACCCTGGGGAAGCTCCAGCACCTCGAGCCGTCGCTCCAGCGCTCTACGAATGGCGGCCGTACTGGAGGTGACGAGCCGTTGCATCAGGATCATCAGGAAACCGATCGCCGTCTGCTTCTCGCGGAGAGCCTGGTTGTAGCCCTCCCGCACGTACTCCGTCACCGCCTCGTACAGGGCCCGCTGCTCATGCCTGCTCTCGTCCCACGCCACCGCGTGGAGCCGGGTCACCCGGGGCTTGAAGAGGGGATCTCCCGATGCGTCGATCGCCCGCCGTTTCTCGGTGCGGATCACGTACGGCGCCACGTTCTCGCGGCGCACTGACTCGTCGTCCGGCAAGGCGTCAGGGTCGAGGAAGCTGATCAGGCGCCGAAAGGCATCGGTCTTGCCCTGGTGGGGCGTTGCGGACAGCAGGAGAAGGTATGGCGCCGCGTCTGCCAGGGCCTCTCCGAGCTTGTACCTGGCAACCTGCTCGGTGCTGCCACCCAAGCGATGGGCTTCGTCCACGATGATGAGGTCCCAGCCCGCGCTGACCAGGTCCCCGAAGCGCTCGAGGTTGTGGCGAGCGACCTGCTCATGGGACCACCCCCTGCGCGCCTCCATCGGCTTGACCGAGTCCACCGGGCAGACCACCTGGTCGTGAATGCGCCACAGGTTGTCGTTCTCGTCAGCGTTAGATAAAACGCGGCACACCGAGAAGCTGCCGGGGATGACGAGCCGGAAGTCCTCGTTGAAGTGGGTCCGCATCTCGCTGACCCACTGGCTGACAAGACCCGCGGGCGCCACCACGAGTGTGCGGCGGACCAGGCCACGCAGCTTCATCTCGCGCAGGATCAGGCCGGCTTCGATGGTCTTCCCGAGGCCCACCTCGTCGGCCAGCAGGTACCGCACGCGGTCGCCGGACATCGCACGAGAAAGCGCGTGGATCTGGTGCGGGAGAGGGATGACCGTGCCTTCGAGCGGCGCAACCAGGGCGTCGTGCTCGAGGGCATCCGCAATGCGAGCGGCGGCAGCGGCAAACACCACGCCGTTGGTGTTGTCGGGTTTGATGCTGTCGATTCCGCGCAGGCGGCCGGCTGCGATCCGCACGACATCGTCTTTGCGTGGAAACCAGACGAGACAGGTCTGCTCACCCCACATGGCATCCACGGACACCAGCTGTCCTGCCTCGCCATGCTCAATGCTGTGGTACCACTCGCCAGGGTGCATCACTCCACCGCTACGAGTTGCCGGACGCCATCCCTGAACACGCCAAAACTGTGTGAAGTATTCCGGTCGGGATCCATGTTCTCAGCGATTGCTCGGGCCGCTACCGTCTTTACGAGCCCCTCTGGATAACCGGCTTTTCGAATCACCCGGTCAAGTGCTTCCCAGGTCCCCCCAGGCACAGAATCCGGGTCCCGGTATGGCGCACGATGCGCCAGTGTGTTGGGGATATCTGGATAAGCGGCCCGCAGGGCGTCAATATCGCCAAAGAACCAGGCCTCAAGCTCTTCGACGGCCACTCGACAAAGTACTCTACTCTCGATTCCAGCTGCGCAGGCTGCATCGACAAGCTGTTGCTTCAATACACGGCAATCCTGTCTGTCTTCGTCGACCAGTACTGCAATGCGCCAATCGTCAGGCAACCAGCTAGCGTATGCGCGCAGTCGTTTCGGAATCTCCTTTAGAAGTTGCTGTTTCCCTCGGAAGGGGTGCACTTTGAATGTGTGGTCGGGCCCAATCAAACCCGGGACCAGCACATCAAGGGCCTCTTTCGCAGATGGCTCCTCTACGTACACCTCCACATGCATCAGGGATTTCCTCGACGGAATTGTTCTTCAAACCAAAGGCTACCCAAGGATGCACCTTCCTGAATGAACTCCGGGATCCCCTGAAGCCGGTCGGATCGCGCCACAGTCGCATACCCTGACTGGTCACGTTCCATTACCCATAGCTCTTCGGGACGGACGGCATCGACAAAGTAGGGCGAATGGGAGGAAACAAGCACTTGCGTCCGCCTCCTTGTCTGCGAAAACGAGCCCTGTGCGTGAGCGCGAAACTCGTCGGCGAGTACTTGAAGCAACTTTGGATGAAGGCCGTTCTCTGGCTCCTCAACACATAGCAGCGATGGTGGGTCAGGATCCATCAAGAGAACCAAATAGGCGAACATCTTCAGTGTACCGTCAGAAACGAATCTGGATAGGAACGGATCTTCGAAAGGGCCGTCCTTGAACCGTAATGCAAGGCGACCGTCGATCGTCCGCTTCGAACTCACCTGTTCGAGCCCTGGGATTCGCCGGCTCATTCGCTGCAAGATCTCTTGAAGGACGTCAGGGTTACTCTCGTCCAGATACTGCACTACGTTTGGGAGGTTTTCGCCGGTGCGGCTTAGATGCTCATGGGCGCCCGATTCCGGGACACCCCTGGCTCGGTCAGGCATGAAATAGGAAAGGTACCAGCTGGCAATGAACCTCCGCAGACTTGCCACGCGCGGGTTCTCAGCAAGCTGGCCCAGAGTGGCGATGGCGGGTTGATTGGGATCATCGAGAACCACTGGTCGTCTTTCGTCGTCCTGCTCCGGCATTTCACCGGAAATCACTGACCCGCTGCCGTTCGTCAAGTCGAGAAAATTGAAGGGCTGCCCGTGGCTTCCTCGCCTCCAGCGCAGAAACTCCCTGACAACCTGGGGTTTACCTGCCGTTTCGTCGATTGCGAGATGGTACGTGATGATCGGGGTCGGTTTGCGGGCACCAAAGTCACTTTCGCGGTATCGAAGCTCGATTTCAACTGGGCCTGAGGATGCTCTTGACCGAAGCTCCGAAAGCCGCCCACGCGATTCGAGCGCCTTTCGCACACCGTTCGTGAGACATTCGCCGACAAAGCCAAGGGCCTCGAAGAGCGTCGATTTCCCACAGCCGTTCGGGCCCAGTACGACGTTCAGCGACTGCATTCCGGAGAATGTCACCTCTTTGAGGACGCGGTAGTTCCTTATTGTGAGGTCCTGAATATGGGGCATCCCTAGTCCTCCCCCAGCCTGGTCAATGCAACATCGTAGTACATCAACAACTTCTCGTCCTCCTGGAGGACCGTGTCCGGGAGCTTGCGGGCGACGTCGATGATAGTTCGGTAGTCCTGACGGTCATAGGCGGCCTTGAAGCCGATGCGAACGGCTTCGGTGCGGAAGAGCTTGAGTCTGCGCTTGGTCGTTGTCCGGTACTCCTCGAACTCGCGCAGAAGCTGTTTCTCGCGGGTCTTCTCGAGGTCGCCTTGCTTGGAGGTGTCGGGGACATACCAGCGATCAACCGCCTTGGAGACCAGGACGGGATCCTCCTTGTCGAGGTTGCGCATGTCCTTGAAGTTGGTGGAAAGGTAGCTGTGGATCTGGCTTGGCACAGGGCCGGTGCCCTCGTAGCAGAGGAAGCTCTGCTCCAGGATCACCCTCAGCTCGACCGTCTGCTCGTGCTTCGCCCAGGCGTGAATCTCCTTCATGAAGACAGGCGCCAGCTCCTGGTAGGTCTGGGGCTTGAGCTGGAGCTGCTGTCGAAGCCAGACAATGGCACTTGCCTCGTCCGTGGGGAACAGGCTCAGCTGCTGCAGCTTGGTGATGGAGATGCGCTTGCGGTCGTACTGGGTGACCTGCTCGGGCAGGAAGTACATACCGTCACGCTCCGGAAACCGCTGGTCGAGACCTGAGAAGAACTCGGGGCTGGACAGGGGTACCGCCAGGCCGCGCTGCACGTGGAAGGCGATCATCCGGTCGAGCAAGACCTGCGGTGTGCGTTCGGCAATCACCTCAGCCTCGCCGTCGCGGGCCACGAAGACCGGCAGGTTGCGGAGATGCTCACGGACAAACGACCACGCGCTCTCGTCTGACACTGTCTCGACAGCTGCCCGCTTTTCCAGGGCCGATGTTGGCTTATAAGCCGAGATCACGAGGTCTTGCTTGACCGCCGAGCTAGTGACCTGGCGGTAGGAGCCTTGCTGCTTATCCAGGGTCCGGACGTCAGCTACAACAAAGCCAGCCGTCCCGAGCGCTTCCTGGATTGACCTCCAAACGGCGTTCGAGTGATTGGAGAAAACTACCGTCATCCATCGCCCAGGCTTGAGCACGCGGTGATACTCAGCAAAGCACTTGTGCATGAGGCTTTGGTACTCGAGAAGGCCCTTCTTCTTTGCTTTGTCGACGATCGCCTCGGGCTCAGCATCTGTAAACAACCCGTGCCAGGATTCCACGAGGTAGTTGAGATCCGCGTAGTAGAGGTTTTCGCCGAATGGTGGATCGGTGAAGACGTACTCTACGCTTTCCTTTGGGGCGGGTATCACTGCACAGTCGCCCGTTGTCACTAGCGCGGCAGCTGAACCGAGGCGAATCATATTGAACGGCTGGATAAGTCGCTTCAGCTTGCCTTCCAGAATGTACCAAGGGCTAACCTCGGAGTGCTGTGACGCGACGTAGTAGACACCGTTCAATTGACGGTTGACCTGAGAGAAATGGGACGGGCTGTACCTATTCAGAACCGACATGCCCCAGATCGCTTGTTCGACGAAGAAAAGCAGCATGTTTCTTAGCCGCTTCTCATCGAGCGTGCTCGCCTTCCGCCAAAGGGATGCCAACGAATGAGCTTGTC
>CAZEJK010000205.1:247-9054 GCA_964512045.1 uncultured Thermoanaerobaculia bacterium | reverse complement strand
CTGGGCTGAGCAGATCCAACATGTCAGCACCGTTGCCCTGCTCGATGCGCTTGAGCTGGTTACGGATCTGGCTCGGGCCGACACCGAGATCGGAGTGGACGGTGAGCTCCTCTACCGGAACGGCGCGTTCCAGGTGTGAGGGCGTCGTCGAGGCGCGGTTGAGGGGTCGCCGTGCTGGCGAGACGGTCCGACGGGCGCCGTCAGCAGAACCGCTCAGGTTAGGCAGAAGTCAGGCATCGGCAAGCGTCTCGCTCCCTGTCGACGCCGGTGCTCGATGCAGCACGTGCCGGCGAGCATGCCCTGGTTGTTCTTGAGCCCGTTGTTGATCCCCGACACCACGGTAGCGTAGGCGATCTGCGCTTCCGGACGGCCCTCGCTCTCACGCTCAATGATGTCGAGCATCTCCTGGAATCGCTCGATGCGACGCGGACGCACCGCCATGCGCATGCTAACAAAGCTCCGGAGGTACCTGCAGAGCGTGCTGTCCCGTCTCCCTGGTGCGCGATCGCCACTTCTACGTGTCGACGATCGAGCGACCGACGGTCTGCGGCAGGGTCTGTTACTCAGGGCTCGAGAGCCATCGCCACCGGTGGGTGGTCCACGGCGTGGAGAAAGCGGATGAGCGCGTCCGGAGCGATCCCGGTGGTCGCGGTGTTCTCCAGCGGGTGCAGGTTGACCCGTCCCCGACCCAGCAGCTCCCGGTCGAGGACCACGGTGACCGCGCCGTCGTGGTCGTTGGCCACCGCGAACGGGGTTACGGCTCCGGAGATGACGCCGAGGTAGCGGTCGAGCCGCTCGGCGTTGGCGAACGAGAGCCCGCTGGTCTCCAGGAGCGTGGCGAGGCGTTTGAGGTCGACCGTTCGCTCGGCTGGCAGGACAACCAGCCACATGCGACCCTTCTTATCGCGCAGAAAAAGGTTCTTGACGTGGCCCCCGGGCAGCTCTCCGACGACCTCGAGCGACTCCGCTACGGTGTACACCGCCGGGTGCCAGCGCGTGTCGTGGGGGATCTTGAGACGATCCAGGAGCTCCAAGAGCTCATCGGTGGTGGTGAGTCGGGTGGTTCTCATCGGCTCAGCCTCAGCTCCTCCGTTGCGGTGGTCAGCGTACCAGGGCGCGCTTCAGGGGGCGGCGAGTTGCAGCATTGGGACCTGCTCCGGCTGGGGCTGTATGCTGCGCGACTGCGAGATGGAGAGTTAGCCGAGGAAACGGAGCACGGCGTTGGTGAACGGTTCGTGGGCCTCGACAAAGAGGAAGTGGCCAGCGTTGGAGATCAGCTCCAGCTGGCTGGATTCGATCGCACTGTGCAACGGCTCGGCGTGCACACGCGGTGGCGCCACGTAGTTGGCGTCGCTGTCGGCTGCGAGGATGAGCGTTGGTACGTGCAGCCCTTGGGCTCGTTCGGCCAGGTCGTAGCTGGCCAGAGGATGGTCAGGGTCCATCATGGCCGCACCCTTGTGGGCGAAGTAGCTCTCCATACCGAGCTCGATCCCGTCGACTGCGCGGTCCCACGCCGGCGGCGGCGGCGTGACGAACTGGGTTCGCCACATACGGGGCCACCACGGGTGTGCATCGATGGACGCCCAAAGCGGCTCGCCGGAGAGCGCCCGCTGGATCTGCGGCCACAGCTCGTCCACAAAGACCTGGGTGGCGTCTGGGTCCACGGCCGACACCATTCGTGCCTGGGCCTCGTTGTCCTGGCCGTCGCCGCGCAGTATCAGCAGCGGGTTGATCAGCACCAAGGCCTGAGCTGCGCGCGGATGGGCGAGAGCATACTCGACGGCCAGCATGGCCCCCCAGCCGTGGCCGAGAAGGATCAGCTGCTGACTGTCCAGTGCCAGCCGGAGACGCTCCACGTCGTCGACGTAGGCCTCCATCGGGTAGCCGCTTTCGGGATGGCGCGATGACCGGCCACACCCGGGGAGGTCGAGGTACACGACCCGGTACGGATCCGCCAATGGATCGAGCCACGGCCTGAGGGTGCGGTGGGTGAAGCCCGGTCCTCCGTGGAGAGCGACCAGCGCACTGCGCTGTCCCTCCTCGCTCTCTGCGCCGATCTCATGGTAGTGGAGGCGTCGATCGTTCTGGATGAGAATGCTCATGGTCCCCCCGGACGCGATTCTGCGGTTGGTGTCGCCGTGGAGTCGATGTATCGATCGATCCTGCGGGCCAACACGGGCAGAGGGAGGGCCCCTTCGCTGAGGATGGTCTCGTGAAAGGCGCGGATGTCGAACGCTCCGCCGAGGGCCTGGCGAGCGCGGGCTCGGAGCTCCATGAACCTCAGATACCCGTAGCGGTAGCCGAGACCCTGAGCGGGAAGATCCGTACTGTAGCGCAGCGTCTCGGTGGCGACCTGGGCATCCGCCTCGAGCGTGTTGGCTTTCATGAGCTCGCGTGCCCGCTGAAGGGACCAGCCGAGCACGTTCATCCCCGTGTCGACCACCAGTCGCTGGGCCAAGAACCGCTCGTGGACCAGCCTGCCGTACCGGTCATACGGGTCGTCGTACAGGCCCATCTCGCCGGCGAGACCGGAGGCGTACTCAGCCCACCCCTCGTTGAACACGGTCAGGTCGACCGCCTCGCGGCGCACCATCGGTAGGGTCTCGTTCTCCTTCTGGCGCGCCAGGTGGAAGTGGTGCCCCGGCACCAGCTCGTGGAAGATCAGTGCGGCGGCGCTCAGCTGCGAGCGGCTCTCGAGCCCCGAGCCGTTGAAACGGTACAGCCCCGCGGGCTGGTCGTCGGTCGGCGGCTGGTAGTAGCCGTACGACATGCCCGCCTCGGCGGCGGGGTCGAGGCGCTCGACGCCGTAGGGGGTCTGCGGCGTGACGGAGAACCACTCCGGCACGAGCGGCCGGATACGGTCGACGTGGCGTTGGAAGGTTGCGGCCACCTCCTCGGTATTGGCGGCGTGCAGTCGGCCACTCGACTGCAGGTGCTTGACGAACGCCGCCTCGCCGCCGTCGAAGCCGATCGAGCTGCGCAGCTCACGCATCTGCTCGGTCAGCTGTGCGACCTCGTCGAGGCCGAGGCAGTGGAGCCGCTCTGGATCCTCGTCCACGGTGAGGTGGAGGCGCAGCCAGCGCCGGTACGCCTCCCTGCCCTTCGGAAGCTGACCGAGACCCACCGCTTCAGGCGCTGCCGCGGCGTAGTCGTCGCCGAGCTGGGCGAGCAACGCCTCGAAGGCCGGAACGACGTCGCCCGAGACCATGCGGGCGGAGCGGTCCGCAAGCTGTCCCGCGGTGTCCGTCGACAGCTGTTCGCAACGTTCCCGGCGGACCGGAAGAGCCGCCGAAACGAGATCTCGAACCCCCGCCACCGTCGCCCGGGCGCCCGACAGCGCCGGACGCGGGATCCGCCAGCCGCGACCAGCCATTTCGGCAAGCTTGCGTCCCGCGGTCCACACCAGCTCGGCGTAGTCCGACAACAGGCCGAGGTACCGCTCCGAATCGTCGGTATCTGCGAACCGGAACGGCGCCAGCACCATCTGAGGAATCATGCTCAGCTCCGCGGCGCAGTACGGAGTCACCGGAAACGCTGTCCACCACAGCTCCGCGCCGTCGGCCTGGGCGGTCATGCGGTCGGCGAGGAAGTCGAGGGTGACCCGGTCGCTCGAGGGCAGGACCGTGGGGTCCAGACGGCTCAGCTCCGCCAGGATTCCGCTCGCGAACGCTGCGTCCTCCTCGGCCTCCTCGAGGCTGCGCGACGGCAGCTGCACGACCGGCTCGCCGTTGCGCAACCGGAGGTACCACTCCCGGTCGAGGCGCTGAGCCCACGCCCGCTCGGCGAGCGCTGAGAGCCGCGCAGCCGTCACCGGTACTCCATCCCCAGCTCGCGCATCGCGAACGCGAGCCACTCGGCCTGCTGCGCCGAGCTGGTAGCCGGGTCGCCGGCCCCGTGGCCCACGTTCTTCCACACCCGGAGCATCACCGGGCGGCCGGAGGATGTCGCCGCCTGCAGCCGCGCGGTGAACTTGCGTCCATGGAACGGCGGGCAGCCCAGATCCTTCTCGCCGAACACCTGGAACACCGCCGGGTAGGAGACCCCGTCGCGGATGTTGTGGTATGGCGAGTAGCTGTACAGCACCTTCGCCGTCTCGGGGTCGTTCGGGTCGCCGTACTCCTGCAGCCAGAAGGCGCGGATGGCGTTGTAGGCCGGGTCCGGCGGGAACGGCTGCATCTGGTCGAAGATCGGCACCAGCGGCGCGACGACCCGCCACAGGTCGGGGCGCTGGACGATCGCCACGCCTGCCAGCAGGCCGCCGTTGGAGCCACCCTGCATGGCCATCCGCTCGGGCGTGCTCAGCCCCGACGCGACCACCGACTCGGCCACCGCGAACAGGTCGTCGAAGGTGTTCTGCTTGTTCAGCAGCCGCCCGTCGTCGTGCCACTCGGCGCCGTACTCGGCGCCGCCGCGGAGGTTGGCCTGGACGAACACGCCTCCGGCGCGTACGAAAGGCGCCATCTGCCGGAGGTACGTCGGTAGCAGGGCGACGTTGAACCCTCCATATCCGTTGACCAATGTCGGCTGCGGCTCGGACAGGTCGAGGTCAGTGCGGTGGATGACGAAGAACGGCACCTGGGTTCCGTCGGCGCTGACGGCGAAGCGCTGGCTGACGGCGATGCCCTCGAGCTCCTCGCCGGGCTCACCGAGCACCGTGAGCCGACCTGCGCCGACGTCGTAGTGGTACAGCGTCCCGGCTCGTACGAACGTCTCGTAGTCGAGCGTCAGCTCCTCTGAGTGGTCGAACCTGCGCATGACGAACGCCACCCGGGAGGTGCCGGGCCCGTCGAGCGGCAGGACCCGGTCGGGGGTGCCGTCGAGATGCAGGAGGCGGAAGCGGACCGAGACGTCCTTGATCTCTGCGAGCACCACCCGGTCCTCGACCACGGTTACGCCGCGCAGCACGGCGTCGGACTCGGGTGCGATCTCGCGCCAGGTGGACGGATCGGTGGAGGTGGCCGTCGGGATCGCCACCACCCGGCCGCGCGGCGCCTCGTGATGCGACCTGGCGACGTACGTGTCGTCATCGAGCCAGACCCCGTCGCACTCTGCGTGCCAGCCGTCGGGCTGGAACCGCCGCCACTGGCCGGTCTCGAGGTCGCCGAGCATCAGGGCGATGTGCTCGTGGGGCTGGCCGACGGCGAGCGCCCAGCGGCCACCGGGCGAGACGTGCGGCGTGAGGCCGGGGACGGTCGGCGGCACCTGCTCGTGGGTGAACACCGCGTCGGGCACCTCTCGGCCGGCCTGGTCGACGACCCGAACCAGCCGGATCCGGTGGTTGCCCTCCTCGGTGCGGTCGGCGAGCAGAAATCCGCTGCCGTCGGGCAGCCAACCCGGCGTGCCGCCGGTGTAGGCGAGGGCGGGCGCCTCAAGGGGCAGGAGCTCGCCGGAGGAGACGTCGACCACGCGCCAGACGCCGAGCATGTCGCCGCCGGCGGCGACGGCAAAGGCGACGAAACGGGCGTCGGGAGACGGCTCCCACCACGTGAGCATCCGCGCCAGTCCGTCCTCGGCCTGCTCCTTCAGGCTGGTGGTGTCGACGAGCAGCTTGCCCTCCGCGTCCGGTGTGCCGGCTACGTAGATACCTTCCCCGGAACCGTCGGGCGACCGGCTCATCCTGAACCAGCGGCCTCCGACCTTCCGGGGCGGGCCAAACATCAGGGCGCCGGCTTGTGACACCTGCTCCCGGAGCTCGTCCCACAGCGGCTCGAAGGCGGGAGAGGAGCGCGCTACCCGCTCGGCGACAGCGTCCTGCCGCCATTGCCACTCGAGCGCCTCGTCGGTGTCCTCGTGAAGCCACTGGTACGGGTCATCGAACGTGATGCCACCGATTGTCTTGGTGACGGGCTCGATGCGGGCGGTCGGAACGTCGGGTCGCTCGTCCATGGCATCCTCCTGGGCCCCGAAAGGGGGTCAGTGGTACTATACGATCGTATAGCCGCGCCGTCAAGCCCGCCGATGCAGCCGCAGAGTTGCAGGAACGAGCCGGTCGAAGTAGCTTCACGCATGGGGGCAGGACATGGGCACCACTGGTCGAAGCGACAACGAGCGTGAGCCGGGCGACGGCCGCGAGCGGATCCTCTTGGCCGCGATCCGGCTGTTCGGCGAGCGGGGCTTCGCGGGCGCCTCGGTACGCGACATCGCGGCCGAAGCGGGCGTCTCGCTGGGACTGATCCGTCACCACTTCGGCTCCAAGCAGGGCGTCCGGGAGGCCCTCGACCGGTGGGTGATCGACCGTTTCGGCGCCATGCTGGATGAGTACGCCTCCCGGGAGCACCCGAACCCGCTCAGAGCGATGGGAGGCGACATCCTGCAGCGCTTCGTCGAGGATCCCGAGCGGACGCGAGCAGGCTTCCGCTACATGCGCCGCATGGTGTTCGAGGGCGGCGAGCCGGCGCAGGAGTACGTCCGCACCTACCGTGACAAGTACGCCGCCCTGGTGCGGCGGGCGGTCGACTCCGGGGTGTGGCGGAGCGACCTCGACCAGGAGATGGTCACGTTCCTGATCATGGCGCGCGACTTCGGTGAGATGTTCCTGTGGCGCTACGGGGAGGTGCTGTTCGAGGAGCCGATGCTCTCCCGGTCGTTCTTCGAGCGCCTGGTGGCGGTCGAGGACGACCTCCTCGATCGCGGCGTTGCATCCGACGTCGGAGGACGGGCGTCGACGGGACCGGTCGACGGCGGCTCGGAAGAGAACCAACCATGAGCAAGGGGACTTTGCGCCGCTCTTGACGGCCGAACTATACATTCGTATAGTGCCCTCGGCAGCTCTCTGCCAAGAAGGGGCTCGTCATGGATGGTGCACACCCGGGTCCGGCGCGCATGGTGGCGTTCGCTGCCCCGGGATTCGTTAGCGGCGCCCTGGTCTACGGCGCGGTGTTCATCCTGCCGGCGCTGCTGGCGGCCGAGCTCGGGATCTCGCTGACGGTCATCGGTGTCGTGCTGACCGTCGCCCGGGTCTTCGACGCCGTCACCGATCCGGTGGTGGGCACGCTGTCGGACCGGCACGCTGCCCGCGGAGGTGACCGCCGGCTCTGGGTCCTGTGGGGAGCGATCGCCACCGGCATCGCAGCGGTCCCGCTCATGGCGGGTTGGCTGCCGCCACTCGCCCCTGTGGTGCTTGCTGCCTACTGCCTGTTCTTCCTCGCGTGGACCGTGCTGGAGATCCCCCATTCGGCATGGGGTGCTTCGCTGTCGCACGACCCGCAGAAGCGGACCCTCGCCTTCACGTTCAAGGGCGTGGCCTATGGCCTCGGCACCGTCGCCTTCATGGCAGGGCCGTACCTCCCCATCTTCGGTGGCAAGGGGTTCACTGCCGAGTACATGACGGCCGCCGCACTTGCGCTGGCAGTGGTCTCGTTGGTCGCAGGCGTCGCCGCATGGCGCCTCGGGCCACCGTCGCTCCCGACTCCCGCACGTTCCTCGGAGAGCCCTCCGCTCCGCGTGGTCGTCGAGCAGACACTCCACAACCGGCCGTTCGTGCTGTTCGTCCTGTCGTTCGTCGCTCTTGCCATCGGGCTGGGGATCTGGGGAGGCGTGCTGTTCGTCGTCGGCAGCGCCTACTTCCAGCTCGCCGACCGCGTGCCGATGCTGTTCGCGATCGGATCGCCCGTGTCGCTGGTCGCCATCGCGTTCTGGTATGCGGTCGTGCGGTGGATCGGGCAGCGTCCGGCCTGGGCGACGGGCGTGGCGGTGTCAAGCGTCGCCCTGCTCGCGGCGGGCTTCCTGCCGCCGGAACCGTCGGCGTTCCCGGTCCTGCTCGGGCTGGTCCTGGTGTACTTCGCGGCGATGCCGGTGATGACCGTGGTCGTGCCGGCGTTCCTCGCCAACATCGTCGACTACACGCGGCTGCGCCACGGCGCCGAGCGGGCGGGCCTGCTGTTCTCGGTCTACGTGTTTATCACGAAGCTCGCCGCGGCTCTCGGCGCCGGCGTGGGGCTCAGCCTCCTCGGGCTGTTCGGCTTCGACCCGGTGTCCGGTGCCACCACGCCGCTCGCCGAGACCGGCGTCGTGCTCGTGTTCGGGATCGTTCCGGCGGCTCTGACCGCCTTGTCCTGCCTGCTGGTGGTGCTCAACCCGCTCAACGCGCGGCGGATCGACCTGATCCGCCGGCGGCTGGAGCAGCTCGACCGACGCGCAGCCGCGGCCGCTGTGCCCCAATGAGCGCGGTGGTCCCGGGCCGATATCGCACCGTCGAGGGAGGAGACTGACATGGGAGCCCATTCGAGCCTGCTCGAGAGAGACATCCGAGAGACCCCGATCTATCGTGAGCTCGAGCAGCTGCACAGGGAGCTGCTGAAGCCAGGCTCCGGTTCGATCACCGGCGCGGACGAGCTCCAGGTCTCTCCGGACGGCACGCGCATTGCCTTCACCGGGTTCACCGTCGAGAAGCTCGAGGGGACGCCGTCCTCGAGGATCTGCGTCCTCGACCTGACGACGGCGGCGATGCAGGTTGTGACCTTCGGCCCACACCACGACCGCTCGCCGCGGTGGCTGCCGGACGGCCGGACGATCGCCTTCCTGTCGGACCGCGTGCGGCCGGGCGACTTCCAACTGTACCTCGTGGACGCGACGACCAGCGAGTCCCGCCAATGCGCGCAGGTCGAAGGCTGGATCGAGTACCTGGCGTTGTCTCCGGACGGAGGGCGGCTCCTCCTCGGGGTCGCGGGCCACGGTGCGGATCTGGCGGGCGCCCAGGGCTCCAAGGCGTCGAAGACCCGCGACGAGGTCGAGCCGTGGATGCCGACGGTCGAGCACGACGAGCCCGACAGCGGGCGCAGGAGCCTGTGGGTCGTGGACATCGCGTC
>CAZEJK010000205.1:0-237 GCA_964512045.1 uncultured Thermoanaerobaculia bacterium | reverse complement strand
CGTCGGGCACCGCCCGCCACGTGTCCCCCGAGAAGCTGAACCCTTGGGAGGCGTGCTGGTGCGGGCCGGACCGAATCGCGGCCATCGCCTCGCCTGGCGGCACCGAGGCGGACTGGTACAGAGCGACGCTCGATCTGATCGACGTCGCCACCGGCGCCAGCAGGACGGTGTTCACGCCAGAAGACCAGATGGGATGGCCCACCGCGAACCCGTCGGGAACCCGACTCGCGGTGGCTG
>CAZEJK010000204.1:0-9188 GCA_964512045.1 uncultured Thermoanaerobaculia bacterium | reverse complement strand
ATCTGGGAAGGCGATCTGAGCGCGGCCCGGGCGCGTCATACGGAAGCGCTCGAGATCCGCACCGAGATCGGGGCGAGAACGGCCGCTGGCCTCAGCCGATTCGCTCTCACCGGGCTACGGGTCGAGGAGGCGCGTCTCGGCCAGGAGGAGCCTGCCGCGGCAATCGCTGACGCCGAGGCGACTGCAGAGTGGGCACGATCCACCGGCCACGCAGACACCACAGCGTCCGCCTATCAAATGCTCGCCGACGCCGCTCTCATCGCAGGCGATGTCGAACGCGCTCAGGCCGCCATCGACGCCGGCGCCGAGCTGGAGATTCAGGATGTCAGCACACGCGTGTTCTTCCAGGCCACCGCCGCCAGGGTGCAGGCGGCCCGAGGAGACGCTGATCGCGCGATCCGCGCCCTCGAGGAGCTGGTGACGGTCACCGCCAACGCCGGGATCCCAGGAAACGAGTACGAGAGCCGGTACGCGCTCGCCGACGCACAACGTGCAGCGGGGCGCCTCGGCGATGCCCGTCGGACCTTGCAGCGGCTGCAGCGCGACGCCGCGGCTCGGGGGTTCCATCTGGCCGCGCGCAAGGCCAGCCAGATGTTGGAGGCGATCGACGCGTCGCCCGACGGTTCCTCACACTCTTCATTGGCCGAGGGGTTACCGGCCGTATGGACAGGCTAGCCCGGGCAGCTCGTCTCCCAGCCCGCCTGTGTCACCAGACGGGCCGGCCTGAGGGCTTCAGTCTGATCGAGGCCCTGATCGTCGTGGCGATTATCGGCATCCTGGCGACCATCGTCAACAACATCATGCTGATCGCACTGGAGGACACGAAGGAGAAGAGAGCGATCGGGGATATCGAGTGCTGGCAGCGCCGGATCGCGGAGTACCAGGCGTCAGCAGGTCACCTCCCGGACTCCCTCGGTGAGATGAGCGGCTGCAACGTCACGGACCCGTGGGGCAAACCGTACCAGTACCTCAGAATCGACGGTGGAAGTGCGCCTCGAGGCAAGTGGAGGAAGGACCGGTTTCTCGTCCCCCTCAACGCGGACTACGACCTGTACAGCATGGGCCCCGATGGCAAGAGCGCCACCCCGCTGACCGCCAAGGCCAGCCGTGACGACATCGTCCGCGCCGGAGATGGCACGTTCATCGGTCCCGCCGAAGAGTACTGACGATGGCTCAGCCAGGACTCTTCGCCAGCAGGGTGGGACGGCGGATATTCCTGCTGTTCCTTCTCTGCGCGCTGCTGCCGATCCTGTTCGTCGCCACGGTGTCCTACCACGTGGTGACCTCCCACCTGATCCGGCAGAGCGAGAGCCGACTGCAGCAGCAGAGCAAGACCTTCGCCATGAGTGTCGTGGAACGGCTCCTCTACCTGGAGACCGACCTCGCCATGGTCGCCGCCGTCATCCATACCGAGGACTCCGGCGCCGACTCCGGCCTGGATACCGTGGTCGACCGGCAAGTGGCGGAGCACATGCGGAGCCTGACCTTCGCAGTCGGAAAGAACCTCACGCCGTTGCACGGTACAACGATTCCGCTCCCCGAGCTGAGCGCTCCCGAGCAGGAGTTCCTGAGCACGGGCCGGACGCTCATCCGGACGGAGCCGAGCCCCTCCAGCTTTGCCTCCATCCAGCTCATCCGCGCGGTGAAGGCAAACGAGCTGACCGCGGGTCTGCTCGTGTGCGTGGTGGAGCCGGAGTTCCTGTGGGGGGTGGGCAGCCGCAACACCCTGCCGCCGGCGACCGAGGTCCTGGTCATCAACCACCTCGGAGACACCCTGATCCGCTCGTACGGTGTACCGGACGCGTTGGCCGAAGACGTGCTCGAGGAGGCCCGCGACGCATCATCCGGCCACACCTCGTGGTCGTTCGAGGACGAGCGGTTCGTGGCGGGCTACTGGTCGATCCCGATGTGGGCCAACTACCGAGTGCCGCGGTGGACGGTGGTGATCAGCGAGCGTCGGAGCAACGTGCTGGCCTCGCTCGAGACGTTCACAAAAAACTTTCCACTCGTGATCCTGCTCACCGTCGCAACCGTGCTCTTTCTCAGCCTTCGCCAGATCCGCGCCAGCCTCGTACCACTGGGACGGCTCCGCGCCGGGACCCAACGGATCGCAGCCCGCGACTTCTCTACCCCGGTGAACGTTCACAGCGGCGACGAGTTCGAGGAGCTCGCTGCAGCGTTCAACGAGATGTCGGTCACACTCGGACGACAGTTCAACACGCTCTCCACCCTGGCAGACCTGGGGCGTTCCGTGCTCGATGCGTTCGACATCTCCGCGATCGTCCGGACTCTGCTCGAGCACGCGCACGACGTCTTTCGGACCGATCGAGCGGTTCTCCTCCTTGCGGGAACACACCACTCTGTGGCCGTCCGGTTCGATGCCTACTACTCCGCCGAATCGGCGTGGCCCACAATCACGCAGGGGCCTTTCGAAAGCAGCACGGAGCTGCTCCGCTCCCTCGGTTTCGCGGTTCGAGCGGTCGACGTCAACCGCGACGTACAGCAGCATCCGATTCTCGCCGAGCTCCAGGCTGAACGGCTGGAGTCCGCGTTGCTCGCTCCGATCATCTTCCACGAGAACACTCTCGGGCTGCTGGTTCTGGGCGCCCGCGCACCGATGCACTTCGACGCCGAGCTCGCCAACCTGGCGGCCGAGCTGTGCGATCATCTCGCCATCGCTCTCCATCAAGCGGATCTGCGCCAGCAGATCGATGCCCAGCAGAAGCGGATGGCAGAGCTGATCGAGCACCTCCCCAACGGCCTCCTGCTCCTCGGTGCGGACGGTCGGGTGATCCTCGACAACAAGCTTGGGCGCGACTATCTCCCGCAGCTCACCAACGCACGCATGGGTGATCGCCTGACGGAGCTGGCCGGCCACAAGATCCGAAGCCTGCTCAGCCGCGATCCCGCGGACCAACCGGTCGAGATCGTCTCCGATGCGCCAGAGCCGCATCAGTACTCCGTCTCGGCGGCAGCGCTGGGCGACGGTGGAACCATCCTGGTCATTCGCGACATCACCCGCGAGCGTGAGATCGAGCGACGCTTGCAGCGGCAGGAACGCCTCGCCGCCGTCGGCCAGCTGGCAGCCGGAATCGCCCACGACTTCAATAACATCCTCCACTCGATCATGATGGCTGCTGAGATCCTGATTCTGAACGAAGGCCTCCGCGCCGACGACCAGGAGATCGCCCGGGGTATCGTCACCCAGGGCGATCGGGGCGCTGATCTGATCCGTCAGATTCTCGACTTCAGCCGTCGCTCCACCTCGGCGCCCGAGCCGCTGGACCTGGGCGACGAGCTTCGCGGAACGGTCGCCATGCTGTCGCGAACCCTCGGTGACCACATCGTCATCGAGACCTGCGTCGAGCCTGACTGCGAGGTGCTGGCCGACCCGGGCCAGATCCAGCAGATCCTCACCAACCTCGCCGTCAACGCCCGGGACGCCATGCCAGAGGGAGGCACGCTCGCCATCACGGTCGAGCCGCAACCGATGGGCGAAACCGTCGCCTGGCTGACAGCGGAGACCGCCTTGACCCTGTGGACGCGGATCACCGTCACAGACACGGGGATCGGTATCGCCGAGGACGATCTCGAGCACGTGTTCGAGCCGTTCTTCACCACCAAGCAGCCCGGCCAGGGGACGGGGCTCGGACTGTCCCAGGTCTACGGCATCGTCCAGCAGCTCAACGGCCATATCGAGTGCGAGAGCACCGTTGACGTTGGAACCACGTTCCGCATCTACCTGCCGATGTACGTCGACCAGGGTGAGCCGCACGACCGGATCGAAGACCGGCGGCAGCCCGCCTCGGGCCACGGCGAGCGTTTCCTGGTCGTGGACGACAACACCGAGGTACTCTCTTTGACGGTCTCGGGGCTCGAACGACTCGGCTTCCAGACAGTGTCCACACCTGACCCGCGCCAGGCGATCGAGATCTTCCGGAGGGAAAGGTCTGGGATCGACGTCCTCCTCACCGACCTGGTCATGCCGGAGATGCACGGCACCACCCTGGCCAGACGCCTCAAGGCGATCCGGCCCGACCTGGTCGTGGTGTTCATGACCGGGTTTCCCGGCGAGGAGCATCGCAACAGAGACGAGCTTGACACCGCAGATGGCTGGTTGAAGAAGCCATTCACCTTCGACGAGCTCGGCGCCACCATAGGCGCTGCCTTGAGGTCTCGATGCGACGGCTCTGACACTGCCTGGAACGAACCTGTATAATCGGGCGCAGGCCGCCTGATACGGCGCGCCGACGGAGTGACATGGCAAAGGTTCTAGTGGTCGAGGACGAGGAGCTGGCGCGAGTCACTCTCGCCAGATACCTCTCCACGCAGTATGACGTCGTGGCTGCTCGCACCGGCGAGGAGGGCTTCGCACTCGCGCTCGAGGACCCGCCGGATGTGATCGTGCTCGACATCACCCTGCCGGGAGTCGACGGCATCACGGTCTGCCGCCAGCTCCGCGAGCGCGGTCTGGACATGCCGATCCTGTTTCTCACGGCACGCGGCGAGGAGATTGACAAGCTGACGGGGTTCGGTGTCGGCGGCGACGACTACATCACGAAGCCGGCATCGCTGCTCGAGCTGGATGCGCGGATCCGAGTGGCACTGCGCCGGCGACCTACCGCCAGCGCCCATCCGATCGCCGAGCACCAGTTCCGGTTCCATGACGTGGTGGTCGACTTCTCGACCCACGAGGTCACGGTGGAGGGTCAGCCCGTCGAGCTGAGCTTCAAGGAGTTCGAGCTGCTCCGCTACTTCATCGAGCACCGCAACAAGGCCGTCAGCCGAGAAGCCCTGCTCGATGAGGTGTGGGAGTACTCCGAGGGGGTCTCATCGCGCACGATCGACACTCACGTCATGAACCTGCGGCGCAAGCTGGCCGGAAACAGCGGCCGCAGCTCGGCGATCAGAACTGTCCGCGGCGTCGGCTACCGGTTCACACCGGAGGGTCCGAAGGAGTAGGCCCGACCGGCTCAACCCTCGTTGAGCACGACCATGGTCGCACCGGCACGAACCTGGACATCCTCCACATCGCCAACCACGCTGAAGACAAACGAGAAGCCGGTCGTGTCGCCGGGCTGCAGCTGATACGACAGAACAGACGAACCTGTCCCGACGGGGCGACCGCCGGCGTCCCGGGCCTGTGCCTCCAACGTGATCTGCCGCGCCACTCCGGCACCATCGTTGCGGAGAAGACCCGCCACATGCACCCGCCCACCCGCCGAGTGGTGGCGCGCCTCGACGATCGTCAGCCGCGACGGAATACGGCTCGGCGCCTCGCCTGCGCCGTGCTGCGGCTCGACCTCAGCATCTGCGTCCTGACCGGCGTTCTTCTCCCCGAACGCATCTCGGAGGTCCGCATTGGTGATCGTCAGCGTTCCCGATCGCGGTGTCGTGGACTCGCGCGCCGCTCCGAGACGGCCGCTGCCACGGCGTCCGAGGCCGCCCAGGAGGGGCTTCGTGGCCGAAGCGTCCGCGCTCCGCCCGAGCTGTATCGTACCCGTCGTCTGCCGACCTCCTGCCCCATCGCCTCCCGACGCATCGGCGACGGACAGCGGAACCATCACTGTCAGGAGCACCATCAGCCAGCCAGCCACGGAGCACGTGGACTCCTTGCGGTGCACTGTCACTCCTCCTTCCAGTTGTTCAGCCGTACCGGTACCGAGTACGCCTCCATCGGCTCCTCCATCTGGAGGTTGTCCAGCGCCTGGACCACGTGCACCTTGCCGTCGGCGCCCACGTACACCACCGGCTCGGTGGCCATGGCGGTGGAGCTCGGGTGCTGGATGTAGCGCTCCTCACCCTCCGGCGGATTGCCGTTGTAGAGGTACACCCTGTACGTCTTGGCGTTACCGTGCCGTCGACAGGCGTAGCCGATGACATCTCCGTTCTCGTCGTAGATCGGCACCTGAGCGATGTCGTCGGACGGCGTGAACGTGGAGAAGATCACGTACTGGTTGACGATCAGGCCGGTGGTATTGGTCTTCTCGTTGCTGGCTGTCGCGAGACTGCTGTCCGGGTCCAGATACAGCTTCCAGCCGAATCCCGTGCTGCTGAGGTAGTTGGAGCTGGCGTCCTCGCCGCCAACGTAGACCTCCGAGAGGTCGGCGTCGGTGATCGGAACGAACACCCCGTCGTCGTCGTAGCGCTCCGCGATCCGGATCGCATAGAACCGGTTCTGCTCGACGTTGCTGGAGAACAGCTGGTCCCGGTCACCGCTGCCGATCACGGCAACGATTGTCGGCGTCCCGTCGCCGCCCACCGAGACGGCAGCCAATGACGGTCGCATGAAGAACGGCTGATGGATCCCGGCCCGGAACACCTCCTCGAGGCGCCAGTACACCGCGTCGTCGACCGTTCGCTCGACGATCCTGCCGTCGTTTCCAAGCTCCGCAGGAACGCCCATCCTGATCCGGTACAGCCGCCCGCTGGTGTCCCCGAAGTAAATGTACTCCAGGAACCCGTCGAGGTTGAGATCCAACGCCCCCAGATCTCCGGGAACCATTCCGGAGGTCTGCTGCTTGAGCAGGACGGCGCCGGTCTCGATATCGACGCCGTAGATCCAGTTGCCGCTCCAGCTCATCGCCTGCAGACCGTCGGGGTGGTAGCCTCCGCCGAAGAACGCCACCATGCGCTCCTCCACAGTGTCCCCGACCAGCACCTTGATGAACCCCACGAGCGGCCGCGACCAGGTCTGGCCCATGTCGGGCTCGCCGTTGCTATCCTCGTCCGAGCTGTCGGTAAACTCCCACATGAAGCGCGGCCACGGGCCAGAGCACCCCGTGCCACCGTCAATGCAGGTCGCCTCACGGCCGCTGTCCGCGGCCAGTGTGGTGTCCGGGTCTGCATCGCCCAGTGCCGGCGACTCCGGGACCCCGTCGTCGTCGGTGTCAGCATCGGGCTGGGTCACATCCAGGCACACGATGGAGTCGCCGCCGCGACGTTGGCCCGCGAGGACAACCGTCCGCCACTCGCGATCGTCCGCCGACGGTGTCCCGTTATGGACCGGGTCGATCCACACGTCGGCGACAGTCGGAGTCCCGTCCACGGTCCAGCTGTGGCCCTGACCGTACGCCAGATCATCGAACACCGGCATGACCGAGCTCGGCGCCCACGCAAACAGCTCGTAGCCCGTGCCCCCGTCATACTTGGGCTTGATCGGTGGGTCCTCGTTCGGGACGCCGTCCGGATCCCACAAACCGCCGTCGAACGCGTGCAGCGTGCCGTCGTTCGCCCCGACGAACAGGACCATCCGCCGTCTCCGATGGGCATCGAAGAACTCGTCGCGATAGCCGTGGTGGTTCGTCAGCCAGCAGGTGTAGCACGCCGGCCGGCCCAAGATCTGGGTCTTGGAGTGGAAGATGTCGCCGAGCTTCTCCACGTTCGTGGCGTTGTCGGCATCACACCGGGCCAGCGGATCCTCCTCGGTCTCGTCGCCTGTTGCGCCGCACCATCCGTAGGTGTCGGGATCGCGCCCGAACACCGTGATCTCGCCGAGGCTATCGCGCTGCATCTGCACACCGCGCATGAAGTTGATCGTTCCTTCGAGCTCCGTCTTCTCGACCTCGCTGTCCGACCACGCCCCGAAGATCCGAGTGCCGAGCACCGTCCGCTTGGCGACCTCGGCATCGGTATCTCCCGACGGATAGGTCAATGCGCCGCGCACACCGGGTATCGCCGACCCACTGCCATCGCCGAAGTAGATCCGTCGCGAGGAGGCCGACCGCTGAGCGAGGGTGTCGCCAGCATCCCACCGGGCCTCGAACGGATCCGGCGAGCCGTCCACACGCAGCCCCTGCAGCTGGCCGGTCACCGGATCGATCGGGTACACCCGCAGGTGTCCGCGCCAGATGGAGCGCTCCTGCTTTGGCGTAAAGGTCGAGATGTACGCCGCCTGATCGGTCGTCGTCTCGATGGACGGCACAATCGGCGAGGCGAACGCGCGGGTTCGCTCCTCGATGTCCAGCGCGATCTTGCGCAGCGTCTCCTTGAGCGCACGCTCGTCATCGGCGGCGAAGTACTTGCCCCCGGAGTTGTCCGCGATGCACTTGATCACCGACTGGTCAGGGGACAGCGCATTCTCCTCGCTCCCGAAGTAGATGACATACACCGGAACGTCGGTCAGGTTCGCCGCTGCCGAGCACGGAGCGTTCAGGTTGGAGCAGGTCTCGACTCCGTCCGTGATCAGGATGATGAAGTTCATGCGACACATCGACAGCGGATCGTCCCAGTCCTTGACCACCTGCTCGAAGTACGTCTTGGCCTCGTTGATCGAGTCCTTGATCGGACGCCGGCCGATGGCGATCACAGGCTCGGTGTACGGCAGCCAGTGATCGCGCACGGCGGGCAGGTACGCGGTTCCCGAGCGCGTCGGGAAGTGGAACACCGGCTCCGACTGCTGGCGCAGATAGCTTTCGATCAGCCACGACTTGTCCTCGGTATCACCGTCTGTCGGATCCGGTTGCGCGATCGGCACGATCGGCGCCGAGTTCCCCGTGTCCAGGTACCCGGCGCAGTCCGCAGTCCCCTGGTAGTCCACTGCGCTCAGGGTGTTCGAGCCCGGATTTTCCTCCAGGAAGTCGTGGTCGTAGAGCACGAACTGCTGCTCGTACTCGAGCCGAGAGATCTGCTCGTTGACCGTCATCCACTCCTTGACGTCGTTGCGGTACTCCTGCAGGAGCTCCTTCACGTACATGACCCTCGAGCCGATCTGATTCGACGTCGCCAGGGTTCCCAGCTCCTGACCCCACGGATCGCCGCGCATGGTGATGTCCTCTAGGACGTAGTCGACCACGGTCTGCTTCCAGGAGGGATCGGTGGTGTCGATGTTGTTCTGGAGTGCCACGTCCTCCCAGGTCTTGTCACCGTTCAGCGCCATCCGCACCCACCGACCCCAGGAGAGCCCTTCCCAGTCGTACGCCGGGTAGTAGTAGTGCGGAGTCGCCGCGGAGTCGGACAGCGGCAGAGCGTTCGAGAGGTCGGGACCATCCACCAGGAAGGACACGATCCGCCGGTCCTTGTTCTGGGTGTTGTTCGGCGCCTCCGTGACCCAGTTGCCGTCGTCACCGAGCCACTGGATGAACTCGGCCTTCCCGTCGGCGCCGTAGCGGACCGGATAAGCCGGAGCAGCCGCCTTTGATTGGTTGTTCACACGCGCGTCCGTGACGTCGCCCATGCGAATGGGACCA